>DATGTX010000001.1:0-58050 GCA_035301645.1 Pseudogracilibacillus sp.
ATTGGTCTTGAAAACCAACAGGGGTGTCAAAGCCCGCGGGGGTTCGAATCCCTCTTCCTCCTTATTGGCTCAATAGCTCAGTCGGTAGAGCAAAGGACTGAAAATCCTTGTGTCGGCGGTTCGATTCCGTCTTGAGCCATAAGTAAACCAAGCAAACCAAGCAATTTTGCTTGGTTTTTTGTTTTTATTAAAAACTTAAAGCTTGCACAGATAGATTCTGTTTGATAACCTTAGGAGTAAGGATGCGTTGTCATCTGAACTACCACAATACATTTAAGGGAGAGATTTAATTATGTCAAAATTTGAATTACCAGAATTACCATATGCATATGATGCACTAGAACCAACGATTGATAAAGAAACAATGAATATTCATCATACGAAACACCATAACACTTATGTAACAAATTTAAATGCTGCACTTGAAAATCATGCAGACTTACAAGACAAATCTCTAAAAGATTTGATCAGTGATATTGATGCACTTCCAGAAGATATTCGTACAGCAGTACGTAATAATGGTGGTGGACATTCTAACCATAGTTTCTTCTGGCATGTTCTTTCACCAAACGGTGGCGGAAATCCTACAGGAGAAGTTGCTAAGAAAATTGATGCTAAATTTGGTAGCTTCGATGCGTTTAAAGAAGAATTCCAAAAAGCTGCAGCTACTCGTTTTGGTTCAGGTTGGGCATGGCTAGTGCTTAATAATGGTGAATTAGAGATTATGAGTACTCCTAACCAAGATTCCCCACTTATGGAAGGCAAAACACCAATACTTGGCCTAGATGTTTGGGAGCATGCTTATTACCTTAAATATCAAAACAAACGTCCAGAGTATGCAAAAAACTTCTGGAATGTTGTAAATTGGGAACAAGTTGAAGATAATTTCAAACAAGCAAAATAAATTTAGACCAAAAAACACGAGATTAAGTAATCTCGTGTTTTTTTATTTGAATTAACTTACTAAATAGAAGTATAATAGGAATGTATATTAAGCTAATTCAAATAAGAATAGGGGATAATAAGTGAATAAAAATAAAAGCGAAAATAAAATGAAAATTCCCTTTCGGTTAAATATATTTTTCTTTATTGTATTTATAATGTTTGCAGTTTTAGTTGTTCAATTAGCCATTGTTCAAATATTAGAAGGTGAAGCTTATCAAAAAGAAATTGATCGAACAATAGATGATATAACAAACATTCCTACACCGCGCGGACTTATTTACGATAGAAACCATAAGCCTGTTGTAAGTAATAATCCGTTGTATTCAATTACTTACACACCGCCTAAAGGTATGCAAGCAAAGGGTAAATTGGAATTGGCAAATAAATTAGTTGATTATATTAATTTAGATAAAGAAAAAATTGATAAAATAACAGAAAGAGAAAAAAAAGAATACTGGTATTTATTAAATGAAGAAAAAGCGCTGGAATTAACAAGTGACGAAGAAAAAAAAGAATTAGAAGATATTGAACTTTATGATTTGAGTTTAGAAAGAATTACCGAAGAAGATTTAAAAACAATTAAAAAAGAAGAATTTGAAGTTATCGCAATAAAATCAGAATTAGACAAAGCATATTCATTAACACCTCATATTATAAAAAATAAAGATATTAGTGTTGAAGAATATGCTAAAATAGCAGAAAATCTAAATGAATTGCCTGGAATTAATGCAACGACTGATTGGGAAAGAGAATATTTGTATAAAGACACATTTAAGAAATTTATTGGCAGTATAACTACAGAGGCAAAGGGCATACCTGAAGAAAAAGAAGAATACTTTATGTCAAGAGGTTACAACCGGAATGATAGAGTAGGTACAAGTGGCCTAGAAGAACAATATGAAGAATATTTAAGAGGTAGAAAAGAACAAATCCAATATACGACGACCAAAAAAGGAGAAATAGTCGATAGTGAAACAATTGTGGAAGGTGAAAGAGGGAAGGATCTTGTTCTCTCACTTGATATCGAGTTTCAAGAAAAAGTCGACGAAATTGTCCTGAAAGAACTTAAAAAGAATGTTGGAAGTAGTCCATATTTAAATGATGCATTGGCTGTTGTAATGGATCCAAAAACAGGTGAAATATTAGCATTAAGTGGTCAAAGTTATGACCGTAAAAACCAGAAGTATTCAGATATAGGAATCAAAACTTTACATGATGCCAATATACCTGGTTCTACAATTAAAGGGGCTACTGTAGCAACTGGATTTGAAAATGATATTATCTCACCAGGGACTGTCTTTATTGATAAGCCATTAAAGTTTAAAGGCAGTGCAACTAAGTCGTCAGTAGGTACACTAGGTGCAGTTAATGAACAAGATGCTTTACGACGTTCATCTAACGTTTATATGTTTTATATAGCTATGCAACTAGGTGGTGAGTATAGGCATCCATTCCCTGACAATGGTAAATTGGGTTCCAATGCAGCAAGTATACAAAAGCTAAGAAACACATTTAATCAAACAGGTTTAGGTGTTAAGACTGGCGTTGATTTTCCTTATGAAGCAACAGGCGTTATTGGAACAAATACAGTTCCCTCTGATGTGCTTGACTTTAGTATTGGTCAATACGATACGTATACAACCTTACAGTTGGCTCAATATGTCTCAACAATTGCTAATGATGGTTACCGAGTAAAACCACATATTGTTAAAGATATTCATTACCCATCAGGAGATAAAGAGTTGGGTTCAATATACAAATCAAATGAAACAGAAGTTTTAAATAAAATGAACATTGAAGATAATGAAATAAAAAGAATTCAAGAAGGGTTCCGCGGTGCTTTTCAATCTTCTGGAGGAACTGGATATGGTTATTGGTCTGGAAAAAAATATAATCCAGCTGGTAAAACAGGAACAGCAGAATATAAAGTATTTGAAGATGGTAAAATGGTTTCAGAAACAGAAAACTTATCACTTGTGGGCTATGCTCCGTATGATGATCCTGAGGTTGCATTTGCAGTAGTGGTGCCTAATTTAGCAAAAAACAGGCCAGCAATAACACCGATTAACCATGCTATTGGGACAGGTATTATGGATGCATACTTTGAGATGAAAGAAGAAAAAGATAAAGATAAAAAATAAATAAAAAAGATCTTAGCTCTTGATAAGAAGCTAAGATCTTTTTTTAAACTATTTTTTAGTAATTGTCTTGGCTATCTCTTCTTCAGACATATCACTAGTTAACTCAAATTCGCCTTGTTGGATATAAGGACTATAATCATTTTTATCCATAAAATCTGCAAATTTTTCTGCATCTTTAATGATCTTTTTTTCCTCTAATAAAAGTATGACTTCATGTGGCATCATATCTGGTTTAATTTCTAGAGTATATTTTACTGTATCATCATTATCTTCTTCATTTCCATCTTTATCTTCTGCATTATCATCTTTATCTTGTTTATCTTCATTTTTATCAACGTTTAAATCTTCTTCATCTTCATTTACTGTATAAGTAATATACTCTTCTTCAGTAATTACTCGGTAGCCATCCTCTTCAACTAAATCAATTAACTCCTCTGTTTCGAAATCGTTAGGATTAACTTCAGGACTATCAAAATAGTTATAAAAGATGAAAATAGTTAGACTGGCTACAAAGAGTCCTAATGAAAAGAAACGAAAGAATTGCTTCATTTTGACACTCCTCTGATATTAATTCTTTTTAATAATTAACTTAATTTCATCGACATTTAATTCAGTTCTTTTAGCAATATCTTCAAAAGACAAGCCTTGTTGATAAAGATGATAAACTTTTTGCGTAACTAAAGGTGTTTGATCAACTAACCCAGTGCTATCAATCACATAAGCATTCGTTTGAATCCTTTCATCTAAATCATTAACTTTTCTTTTTAATGCAAATACATCTTGGGAAAATGTAATTGATTGCTGTTCAATCAAGTCTTCAAGATGAGCAAATCGGTTGCTCATAAAAAATGAAGCAATGAACAAAATGACTGATATTGTCGCAATAGTTACAATAACATATAACATAAACTTAACCTCCATTCTTACTATATAATACTACTAATTTGTACATATTTCTATTATAATATAATAATATACTTAGATTGTTGCTTGATTGTAATTGTTTTGTTATTATAAGGAAGGGAAACTAAAGAATCTTGATTTGTTTGGAGGGATGAAAATGCGTGTTAATATCACATTAGAATGTACTGAAACAAAAGATAGAAACTATATCACAACTAAAAACAACCGTAATAATACTGACCGTGTAGAGTTAATGAAATACTCTCCACGCTTAAAAAAACATACTTTACATCGTGAATCTAAAAAGTAAGCCCCAACTGAAACTCTTATCTTATTATGGTAGGAGTTTTTTGTTTATACAAATTTAGCCTAGGAGTGTGAATATGAAACAATATCTCCGTAGTTTAATACTCAATAAATTAAAAGAATTACCTTTTCAAAAAAAGAATAAGATCACACAAGAAATTCATAAAAATCTTTTCAAGTCTTCATATTGGCAACAATCAACTGTGATAGGAATAACCCTAAGTAAAGAACCCGAGTGGGATACATATGAGATTATAAAAAAAGCTTGGTCTGACAATAAACAAGTAACTACACCGGTTACTAACCAAGAAACTAATGTTATGCATTTTTACTTGATAAATTCATTACAAGAATTAAAAGAGGGTGCTTATAAAATAAAAGAACCTCAAAATCAATCAACTGAGCGTTATTTTGAAAAGACATCGATTGACTTAATGGTAGTCCCTGGGTTAGTTTTTGATGAAGAGGGTTACCGTATAGGCTTTGGAAAAGGGTATTTTGATCGTTATCTTGCAGATTTTCGCAATAAAAAAGTTTCTATGCTTGCTGAGTTTCAAATTATAAACCAAATTCCAATAAATGAATATGATATAAGTGTAGATTGTTTAATAACAGAGAAAAGGATTATAAAAACTAGATAATATTTTATACATGGGAGGTAGCTTATGACATTAAAACAAGAATCCCTATTTTACGATTTATCGGTTTATTTGGTTGAACAAAAAGAATATGATGTTTTATATTTTAATATAAAAGAAAACGAAATATGGTTATCCAAAACAAATAATAAAGAAGAAAATATCATTCGTATTATTAATAAAAGGTTTGATTGGAAGAATCGTTTAAAATCAGATATGGCTACTGTCTTTCAAAGAGCAAAATCTTTAAAAAAGTTTTATTCTCAAAAAGTAGTTAATATAGCTAATATATATATAACTGATTTAGAACCCGTTGATGATTGGAAGGAATTATTAAAGCCTCTAAAATTAAAAGATAAAGTGACATACAATATGTCTGTATTTTATCTAACAAACGAGAATTATTTAAAAGAAATTGAAAGATTAAATAAAATAGCCCAGATTAATTACATAAATGATGAAAACATTCAACAAGAACAAAATGAACTACGAAAAAAATTATTAGTTAATAATGTACATAAACAGCGAAAACATAATAAAGAAATATTTACATATGGGAAACCTTACTTCACTTTTTTATTAATCGCAATAAATTTATTTATTTTTATATTGTTAGAGATTAGAGGAGGGAGTACAGACGTTCCTACTCTAATTGAATTAGGTGCTAAGTATAATCCAGCTATGGTTGAAGGAGAATGGTGGCGGACAATTACGTCGATGTTTTTGCATATAGGTTTTCTACACTTATTTATGAATATGTTAGCCCTTTATTATTTAGGAAGTCTCCTCGAACGTATATATGGTTCAAGACGATTTATTCTTATTTACTTTTTATCTGGAATAGGTGGAAGCTTAGCTAGTTTTGCACTTTCGACAAGCGTTTCAGCTGGAGCTTCAGGTGCACTCTTCGGTCTATTTGGTGCCTTATTATTCTTTGGTATTAATTACAAAAAACTATTCTTTCAAACAATCGGTAAGAATGTTATTTTAATATTAATATTAAACTTATTTATCGGTATTGTAATTCCCAATATTGATATGAGTGCGCATTTAGGAGGATTAATTACTGGCTTTCTTGCCGCTGCGATTGTAAGCTTACCAAATAAGAAAAACTATAAACTTTCACTTATTTCGGTAATTGTCTATTTAATAATTAGTGCCTCATTGGTTTTTACAGGAATTAATTATAATGAAAATGATTCTTTATACTTATTAATGCAAACAGAAGAGAGCATAAGTGAGGAAAAATACGAAGCGGCAATAGATTATGCGACTGAAGGACTTAAGTCTCCAAGTGATATTGAACCAGATCTTTTATTTCAAAGAGCATATGCCTATGCAGCTCTAAATGAATTAGATCTCGCTCAAGTTGATTTAGAAAAATGTGTGAAAAAAGGAAATCATTTTCCAGAAGCATATCATAATTTAGCAATTATAAATTATCAAAAAGATGACATCGAACAAGCGAAAATTAACATAGATAAAGCAATGAGTCAAACAAGTGAACAAGATAGTTTTAAAGAAATTTATGATAAAATTATGCAAAGTGAAGAGTGATTTAATGAGCGAAATGTATTTAATAAGAGAATACTTAAGAAGTTATAATGCTTTTATTTATACTGGAAATAAGTCTGCTGATCTCGACTTAATTGAAACAGAATTAACAGAACTTAAAGAAAATGCTTTTATCAATAATGATTTATACCTCAAGTTTATTTTAATTATTCGTAAAGAACGCCGATTATTAAAAAATGAAAAATAAAAAAGCTATCATTTAATAAATGATAGCTTTTAACACATTATTTACTTTGTTATTTAACCACACATACCAGCAGTAGTTAATTCACAAACAATCGTCATAACTGAGAAAAATCCAAAGCTAACCGCTGCAATTGCTGAAAAAGCTAGAGCAAAGTAGTTTTTAAACTTAACTTGTCTTAATACAGAAACGACTGCAAGTAATGCTACAATGAAGAGTATAATTGCTAAGACCATATTTTTACATCCTCCTTATGTAATTCTAAAACACAAAAGGTTGCTAATAGAAATAAAATTGTATTACTATGTAACTGTACAACTATTTCTTATTCTATAATATTGAAGTAGATTTGTCGAGTATTATTCATCACAGCTCATGAACAATTATATTAATCATAATATGGAGGTAAATTTAAATGAAAATAAAAATATTTTCACTAGGACCACTTGGTACAAATTGTTACGTACTTTCGAAAGAAGATCAAGCAATAGTTATTGACCCTGGTGGTGAAGCTAATATAGTGACTGGTTATTTAAAAGATCAAAATTTAACACTCAATGCAATTTTGTTAACGCATGCACATTATGACCATATTGGGGGCGTTGATGAACTCAGAAAACAACACGAAGTAGAAGTTTGTATGCATGAACTTGAAAAAGATTGGTTAATTGAACCTGAATTAAATGGATCACATCAGTTTTTAAGTCCTCATCAAAAAATAAAAACACATCATCCTGAAAACTTAATTGATGAAGGTCATCATCAAATTGGACCATTTGAATTTGATATTATTCATACACCAGGTCATTCACCGGGAAGTATCTCATTTATTTTTCCAGATGAGCATGTTTTAATTAGTGGCGATGTTTTATTCCATCATGGAGTCGGTCGCACAGATTTACTAGGTGGAAGTCTAGAAGAACTCGCAAATAGTATTATAAATAAAATTTACAAACTCCCTGGTGCATATACAGTTTATCCAGGACATGGTCCATCAACTACAATCGAAACTGAAAAAAATACCAACCCATATACGAATCAATTTTAAAAAGTAGGAGAAAATTTTCTCCTGCTTTTTTATTTTAGTTAAATTAAAAGGAAAACGGACTTCTCTTGCGAATATGATATTGTAGGCTAAACAAGGGAGGTGTTTTTTTGAATCATGCGGAAAAACTTATTAATAAAATTTTAATTATTGGCTTTAAAGAACATGCAACAGATATACATTTTTATAGGGAGGAGGAAAAAGTTAAAGTATATTTCAGAATTAATGGCATTAGAAAACTGAAAAAAGAAATTAAATATAAACAATATGCTGTTATATTATTGCATTTAAAGTTTTCGGCTTCCATGGATATAGGAGAATCATTTAGACCTCAAGATGGAGCACTTGATTACGTATATAATAACAATAGTTATTCTTTAAGATTGTCAACATTACCTGTAGGTCAGTCGGAAAGTTTAACAATCCGAATTTTACCCCAAACAAAACGCTACTCACTTAATCAACTTTGTTTATTTCCTTTTCAAAATAAAGAATTATTAAACCTTTTAAATTTAACCTCAGGTCTTGTCATATTTTCTGGTTCAACAGGCTCAGGCAAAACAACGCTCATGTATAGTTTGATTGAAGAATTACTCAAAATAAGAAGTGCTCAAATAATTACTTTAGAAGACCCGGTAGAAAGACCACTAAAAGATGTCATACAAATTCAAATTAACAAGACGGCCAAGATTAACTATGAAAGTGGCTTAAAAGCAATTTTAAGACATGACCCTGACGTTATTTTACTCGGCGAGATCAGAGACTCATTGACAGCTAAGTATGCTTTCAGAGCTGCATTAACTGGTCATCTTGTTCTCACTACTATTCATGCAAATAATGCAAAAGGAACTTTAGATCGTTTAAAAGAAATCGGTATATCGGAGCTTGAAATAAAACAAACAGTCAAATCAGTTGTGTCACTTGAATTAATATTACTCAAAACATTTTTAAAAAAGACAAGGAGGGCTGCTATCGCAGAAATTATTACTCCGCAACTAAGTAGCCAGGAATTAAGTTCATCTAATTTTTTAACATTTAAAGAATTAAGAAAGAGGGCGTACCTTTATGGTTTCGTATCTGAAAAAGAAATTATTTAATAGAAAAAACAATCATTTAAATGAAATAGAACAAAGTTATTTTCTTGATAGATTATACCGTTTTTTATCTCATGGGTATCCCTTGTTAGAGTCTTTAAATAAAATGGAGTGGGACCCTAATTTAAAAGAGATTGCTAAAGAATTTAGTGGATCACTAAAACGGGGTACTTCTTTAGAAGATACTTTTGCTAAGCTGAATTTTCATTCAATAATTGTCACTTATATGTCATTTACCTTATTAATTAAAGCTTGATAAAGCAAGCTTGATAAGTTTTTTAGGATATTAAACAATCGAAAGGTAACGAAAAGGTAACATTTATAATTTATCTCCCTAAATTATCTAAAATATGGTCATAACTTAAATCTATATTTTTTATAGATTTTTTCTTCATTTTATCAGTTATATGAGTATATACTTTTAGTGTTGTATTTGGATCAACGTGACCAACCCTTTCCATAATCGTTGATAAGTCAGTTCCTGATTCAGCTAACATTGTTATATGTGTATGCCTGAATGAGTGTGGTGTTAATTTCTTTTTGATTTTTATCAACTTTAATACTCTTTTCATTCGATAATAAACATTTTGTGTTGTGTAAGGATATCCATTCTTTCTCTGAAAAACGAAATCCGCGTCATGAAAATCAGTTATTTGCCTCCTGTATTTCATTTTATGAACATCATTTTTGCGAACCAAATATTTTAACATCTGCATAACCTTTGGACTCATACCTATAGTTCGCATTTGATTTGTTTTGGTCGTATTAAGCATATATCCTTTTATAGTATTTTCTTCATTATACATAGTTTTACTTACTCTAATAGTATTATCTTCAAAGTTTAAATCTTGTTTTTTTAAAGCGATCATTTCGCCAGGTCGCATACCGGAAAATGCGAGTGTGTAAAACCACTCTTTATCTAATCTCATGCCTAAATTTATAACCTCTTTCAAAAACAAGTCCAGTTCATGTCTTTCAAAATAAAAACTTTGTAATTCATCACTTTCTAATTCGTCGACAGTTACCGTTCTTTTAGGTATAACAATATCTTGGCCGGGGTTAGACTTAATTAATCTATTTTTTACCGCATACTTAAAGACTAAATTCACACTAGCGTTGACACCAATAATAGAATTTCTTGCGTAGCCTTTATCATTTAAGTCGGTTAACATTCCTTGATACATATAATGAGTGATTTCTGATACTGGTACTTTTGCTAAATATTTGTTGGCCAACTTTATTTCTAATATTCTAATTCTGATTGTAGACCTTTTTACACCAGTAGTTTCATATAACTCTAGCCATTTGTTCGCTAATTTATCGAATGTGACATTGACATCATGAATAAATCTGTTTTCTTTCAATTCACTTATCGCTAACTCTACTCTTTTTTTAGCTTCACCTTTCGTGCTACCTCTTCTTTTTATTAATCTTCTTTTACCTGTTGCTGGATTTCTCGGACCATCAGAGAAACATTCCCACACCCAACCCGATTTATTTTTTACTTGTTTGCAATGCATTTCCATTTCCTCCCCATGTTTTTATCATTTTATTTTTATGGATTTCTAACCTTCTAATTGCAAAATCAAACTCAACATTAAATAAAGTCATGATGTCATAAGCTGTCACTCCCTTCAATTCCATCAACATAAACGTCGGTACACAAAAATGTAAAGCAAAATAATCAGCTTTGATTTCCTGATAGTCTAAATACGTTTGAAACAAATGCTTTTGAGAGCCATCGTGCCAACAAAAATGGGCCATTTCATGACCGAAATCTTGCCACTGTCTACGGAGTCCAAGTGTTTCATTGATAAATATTGTATGGCGATTATGATAATTCGCAATCGCACTTGTGTGTTTCCAATAAACAACATCTATATTTAAAAATAGGGCGATGTGATTAACAGAAAGTTGTTCATGCGAATTAACATTAATTTTTTTATAAAGACGGTCGATGTATCGCTCTGTATTGTTCATATTCCACCCCTTATAAGAACATACGTTCTATTTTAGGTTAACATAAAAGGCGTACATTTTATTGCACACCTTTAAAATTGATTTAAATTAACGCTTAATATTCTTCTTCATTTTGAATCCCTATAGCATTTACTTCTGCGTGATCAGTCTTTTCTCTTACCGCTGGTGGAAGTGGACTTCCTCCGCCAAACTCAAAACTTGTTTCTTTACCTGCATCTACAGAAAACTCTTGGTCTGAATACATTAATTCTGCAGCAAGAAAGTTATTGTCTTTATCATATAATCCTATCATTGCATTTGTTTCTTCTTCATCAAAACTTATATCGCTTTCGTTCTTTAAAAAACCAGTGACACTTACTTTTGCGCTTTTTTCACCCCAGGTATCAACATTCAGTTTGTTGTCAATGACATCAAGTTCGACAACCTCACCATCGGTGAAGGGCATAGCCATAACCTCTATATCAACTTCGTCTAAATCTTTAAACCTTTCTATATCGTCTTCGATTTCGGTAGCTAGATAACCTATACTTCCTTCTTTTAAATAACCAGGAGAAACATATGCTTCATTTACCGCAATAACACTTCCATCTGAATCTAAATAAGTTACATCAACACTATCAACATGAATACTAATATTGCTTGTATTTTCTATCTCGGCATATACTGTGATTGTTTCCTCGTCTACTGATTCATCAAGCCAATTATAATACTTAACGTCTAAAACTTCTGTCGTGATCTCACTTGGTATGTCATCTTGTTCAGCCATGATTTCCTCTTGAATTTCAGCAGATGTTTTCCCGTCATCTGGATGTGGTTCTTCTATATCTTCTGTTTCTTGGCCATCACAGGCAACCATAAAAACTAATAAAATTGAAAATATAAACACTAAGTATTTTTTCAAAACACAAACCTCCTTAAGGGTAATCAATGCAACTTTCTCTGTTATCAGGATTACATCTACTTAACCTGTTAATTGTTTTTTTAACGCCTTTTTTAACACCATACTTATTAATAGACTTAAGTGCATAACTTGAACAAGTGGGGTGGAAGCGGCATTTTATTCTTTTAGGTTTAATAGGGGATATAAAAATTTGATATAAACGTATGATTGCTATTAACGACCTATTCAACAACATGTTCGACGACTTCTTTCTTAACTGCCTTGGACCCGCAATCAGAACACTGGTCCAAGTCTTTGACTTTTTTCTCTTCTGCTGGCGGGATAAAAAGGGCAGGTAAACAACCAGTACAGCACATCATATCTTTTCCAGCATTGCTCATTGAGTTGCCCGCGCTTTGTAATTTATCGCCTGTATTCTCAAGCTTTTCTGCTTTTCCATAATACCAAATGTTGCCACAAGCGTTACATGTACACTTTGTTTCTTTTATTTTCCTTACATTCTTTTCTTTCTTTTTTACCATCTTCTTATCAAAATCTTTCATAACCTTATATTCGTTTTTCTTCCATCCACTAAACATAGAACCACTCCTAATAAATTGAATTACAACCCACATTTGTCAATCACTTAATGTACATATTAAGCGAAGGGCGTATTAAATGGAAGAAAATTATCATATTATGTCATTTTTATTCGTCTTCTTTAAACACTTCAAACATTTTTTTCATCATTCTAAGTCTTTCTTCTTTAGTTTCCGGCTCTTCTTTATACCAAACTTTTACGTTATCAATGAAATCTTGGAGTTCTTCATCTATATAATCTTCATCAGATATCTGATTATCTTTTGTGTTGTTTATTCCTAGCAACCAATCAACAGAAACTTCATATAATTCAGCCATTCTATTTAGTATATCTGTGTCCGGATCTCTATAATTTCTTTCATATCCTGATAAAGTTCCATTGGATATACCTAGTTTCTCAGCTGCGTCTATTTGCTTTAAACCAGCATCGCTTCTAGCTTGTTTAAGCCTTTTTCCTAGAACATTCATATTAAACACCTCGTTTATTACTATATCACTTTTAAGCGTTGCGTTTACTCGTTTAAGCGATAAGCTTATAATTTAGGTAAAAAAGCTTGACTTATGCGTAACGCTCAATTATACTTAGAATTAAGTTAAGCGTTACGCATAAAAAGGAGGTGTAACCTGCATGAAGTTACACGAAAAGATTGACGCAATAAGAGAAAGTAAAGGAATTACACAAAAGCACGTTGCTGACGTATGTGGCAAGCCTAGCCAGTGGTATTATGACTTAAAGGTCGGCCGGTCGTCAGTTAAAGGGGAGGATTTAGGGTGTATTGCAAAAGCTCTCGGGGTAGAGGTAACAATTTTTTTTGATGATAGATTGAGCGATACGCTTAAAAAAGAACAAGCAATCTAATTATGAAGGAGGAAACTAATAATGAATCTATCAATAGTAACTAAAGAAATATTTGGTCAAAACGAAATGAATATTTACCAAAGTGATGAAAAAGATGTTTTTATGACAAGGGAACAAATCGGGCAAGCGCTAGATTATAAAAACCCAAGGCGTGCCATCGCTGACATTCATAGTCGAAACAAGGAGAGGTTAGATAAGTTTTCAGGTGTCAGCAAATTGCGTACCCCTCAAGGAATACAAGAAACATACATTTATAACGAACAAGGGATTTATGAAATCATAAGAAAGAGTGGGCAACAAAAAGCAGACGACTTTTATGACTGGGTTTATAGTTTACTGTCAAAACTGCGTAAAGGTGAATTGGAAGTAAGAAAACCAATGTCACAATCTGAACTGGCATTGCTCCAGGCACAAAACCTAAACGAACTAGAGCAGCGTGTCGAAAACCATGATTCAAAGATAGTTTCTATTGAAAAGAAAGTAGATAACCAAATCACGTTAAGTTATGGAGAACAACGCGGACTACAAAAAGCAATCGCCAGAAGGGTTTATGAGTTATATGAAAATCCTGAAGAACGACCAAAGGGGTTTAGTGGGATTCATCGGGAAATTAAAGACCGTTTTGCGGTAGCAAGTTACAAAGATGTTCGAAAAAAAGACTTACAAAACGCTATTAATTATGTAGGGCACTGGATTCCTAGAAGAGAGGTGATCTAATTGTTAAAAACAGAATTTAGTGATGAGTATTACGAAAAACTTGTAAACGAAACTGTGAAGCAGCTAGTTCCTGTTTTAATTCAAGAACTAAAACAAAATGATTTACCTCATTTAATGACGAGGAAAGAATTTATGAAATTAGTGGGGATTGGCGACAGCAAGTGCAACGAACTTTTCCATCGCCAAGATTTTCCGGTAAATAGGGAATTGGGGCATCCGAGGGTGCCGACTAAGGCGTTTTTTGAATGGCTGAATGCTACTAATCAAAATGCGAGTGAGGTAAATATGAAGTTTCCTTACAAAGTAGTGTGACTTGCTATAACTCTATTATAAGCGATTCTAAACAACTTTACTGTTCACAAATGGAACAAATGCATGAATGTTCAATATCTGAACATCGGGGGGTGAAAACGTGGAATTCGGAAGTGTACTAAATGTAATGAGAAAGGAAGCTGGTTTAAGTCAAGAGAAAATGGCTGAAAAATTACACATAGCAAGAAGCAGTATATCTAAATTAGAAAATAACCAATTAGAACTTAGAGCAGCAGATTTATTTACGTGGACAAAAGAGACAGGCAACCAAGAACTCGTTGCCGCAATGTTACTTGGTTTAGATGTTGGAGTTTTACAACAAGCGCTAGAACTAGTCAAAACAGCCACAGTAATAAGCACAATTTTAGGTTTGTAGGAGGTTGCAAATGGCTAAACAATTCGAAATTTACGTAACCATTTTAATTATCATTATCGCGTTTTTTATCATTGTTGGTTTTGCAAAGGAGGTCGAATCAAATGACAACAGACATATCGACACAGTTAACAAAAGCACAAAATGAGCTAGCGATGTCTAACGCTAGAAATAAAAAACTAGAAGAAAAGTTGGCAATATCTGAAGCCAAAAACCGAAAATCTATTAAAAAGTTTTCAGGATTAAAAGCGATGGTTTCCATGTATTCAGCAATAGATAAAAATGTATCAAAGGATTTAATCGCATATATAGAAGAAGAGGTGAGCTAATGACAGCACTCGAAAAATAAACTTGATATTTTACAAATTGCCACTTGAAGTGAAAATAGATGTTTCTAAAAGAGTTGGCGACTGGCTTTCATCCGGAGGAAACGAAGACGATCCGTACATTTACCAACAATTACACTTTATCGAACAAGTGATAAGGAAGGTGGAGCTACATGAAGTTACTAAATAATATCGTCAGAAAAGCGGATATCAACGATTATATTTACGCTTTCTTATTTATAGTTGGTTGGTTCACGATTGTTATTTTGGTCATAAAAGCATTTTAAAGGAGCTGGAACATTGAGAGAATTTATTTCAGGAATCACTGGTGGCGTGCTAGTCATCGTCGCATTGGCAGTAATCATTTATTTTTAGGAGGTTAAAAAATGCTAGATAAAATTGATCAGTTAGTCAAGTTGCAAAGGGAGCTAGAAGATGAAATAAGCGCTTTAGACATTGATGGAACTCGCTATAACAATGTAATTTACGTACAAATTCACGAAGTTGAAAAGTTTGCCGAGCTGTCTAAAGATTACAAGGTTACGCATTATGACGATAAGTCAGACTACTTACCATACGAATTAATATTTGACATAGAAACAGAAACAAATTACCAGTTTTTTATCCGATTATCTGAAAAGGAATACCTAACTTATTTAGAGCATAAAAAAAGTCGCGCAGGCAGCACGACTACTTAACAAAATTCAATTAAAACAAGTATAACACATTTTATAGGAGGATAAAACAAAATGAAAAAAATTAAATTATTGAACTTAAAACTAACTAATTTCAAGGGAATCAAATCATTTGAATTAAACGCAGAAGGTAACGATTTAAAAGTATTTGGTGCTAATGCTACAGGGAAAACAACTATACCAGACGCGTTTAATTGGGTACTTTTTGACAAAGATAGCAATAACAGAAGCACAAGTAACTTTGACATCAAAACAATCATCGATGGCAAACCAGTAAGCAAGTTAAACCATGAAGTTGAGTTAGTACTACAAGTCGACGAAAACACTTTGACGTTAAGAAAAGTTTACAAAGAAAAATGGTCTAAAACACGTGGTTCAAGTACAGAAGATTTTACAGGCCATACAACTGACCACTATATAAACGATGTACCCAGCAAAAAGAAAGAATATGACCAAAAAATCAATGATTTATTAGATGAAGATTCATTCCGATTGCTCACAGACCCATCATATTTCAATAATCTGCACTGGAAAAAACAACGTGATGTTTTGATTGATGTGGCAGGTGACATCACAGATGGAGATGTTGTTTCTACAGATAAAGATTTGGGCAAGCTGCTTGATGTATTAAATGGAAACAGTATTGAAGACCATAAAAAGATTATTGCTGCTAAACGTACAGAAATAAATAAAGAGATTGAACACATACCGATAAGGATTGACGAAATTAATCATAATTTACCTGATACAAGCAAGTTAGATGAAAAAGTCATCAATACATCTATCGAATCATTAAACGCTGAAATTACAGCTAAAAACGAACAAATAAACAGCATTAAAAATGGTAGTGAAGTTGTTGAGATTAAGAAGCAAATTAGCGAACTAGAAATCGAAATAAACAAAGTTAAATCTAATCATGAAGATGAACAAAAACAAGATCTATACAAATTACAAACGCGATTAAGCGAAGAAGAAACTAATCTCGATTTAATGAGAGGGAAAATCAGGCCTCTCATCCAAGATAAAGATTCAACTAATCGTGATATCGAAATTAAAAAAGAACAGATGAATCAATTAAGAGAAGACTTTAAAGTTTTAACTAAAAAGATTGAAGAAGAATCAGCTAAAGAATTTGATGAACATGCAGCAACTTGTCCGACTTGTTCACAAGATTTACCAAAAGAAAATATTGACGAAATGATTGCTGAATTCAACAAAAGTAAATCTAAGCTCCTGGAGCAATTAGAAGAAGATAAGCAGTCAATTAACCCTAAAGGTAAAGCGTTCAAAGAAGAGGTTGAGCAACTTGAATCAGACATTGAAGCGATTGAGAAAGACATTGAGAAGTTAACAAAAGATGGAGAAAAGAAAGCTTCTGATGTTGAAAAATTAAAAGATTCTATCGCTAAAGCCGAAAATGAAGTTGTTGAAGTGACGGAAAATGAAAAGTATATCACTTTGAATAAAGAAATTTTAGATCTCAAAGAAAAATCATTACAAATGAACGAATCAACTGAAAGCGAACTTTCTAAAATAAATAATGAAATTAAAGAAGTTGAAACGAAAATCAATGCTTTAAAAGACGATTTAAGCAAGATAGAACAAGTTAAGCAATCAAGCATTAGAATCACAGAGCTTGAAGAAGAAGAGCGTAAATTAGCTAAAGAATTCGAACAATTAGAACAACAGTTATATCTCGCAGAAAAATTCACACGAAGGAAAGTTGATTTGTTAAATGAAAAAATTAACAGCAAATTCAAGTACGCAAGATTCAATCTTTTTGAAGAACAAATAAACGGCGGCCTAACTGAAACATGTGAAACAACTTATAAAGGCATTCCATTCTCAAGCGGATTGAATACAGCTGCGCAAATAAATGTCGGCCTGGATATCATAAGCACACTTACAGAACATTATGGTGTACAAGCACCAATATTCGTTGATAACGCTGAATCGGTCACAGATCTAATTGACGTTGAATCACAATTAATCAGCCTAATCGTTTCTGAACAGGACGATGAGTTAAGAGTTGAAAAGAAGTCGGAAAAAGAAAGTGAAGTGGCTTAATTGACGTTTATCAGCAAACACCACCTTGAATTCCTTGAAGAGAGTAAGCGAGAGTTTGAATATGAACCTTTATTTGAAACTTGGAGAAACGATGACGAGACATTGATTGCCCTTCGAACAGGAGCAGATAGAGATTGCATTGAAGTTTATGAATTAGGTGACAGAGTTGCTAATTTTACACAACAAATTAAGCCGATTCGATTAAATAAAACGATTATAAAACAGGAGGAATTATAAATGACAAACCAATCAGTAGCAGTTATTCAAAGAGATATTACAGATGATGTGAGCAGCAAGATAGAAGAATTACAAGAAGGTGGCCTAGTTATCCCTGAAAACTATAACTATGCAAATGCTTTAAAAAGTGCATTCTTCGCACTAGAAAACGTTAAAGACAGACAACAAAGACCTGCATTACAAGTTTGTTCTAAGTCTTCAATTGCAAACACTTTGCTAGATATGGTTACACAAGGATTGAGTCCTGCAAAAACTCAGTGTTATTTCATTGTTTATGGTGATCAGTTACAACTCAACCGCTCTTATTTTGGTACACAAGCCGTATTAAAAAGACTTTCAAAAGTAAAAGATATTTGGGCTAATGTCATATTTGACGGTGATGTTTTCGATTATGAAATTGACGGCGGTCGCGAGAAATTAGTTAAGCATGAAACAAACTTCTTAAATCGTGATAATCCTATTTTAGGTGCTTATGCAGTAGTAAAAACAAGTGAAGATGAAGAGATTTTGACAGTAATGACAATGAAAGAAATCACTGCTTCGTGGTCGCAAGCTAAGACAAAAAATGTACAGAACAAATTCCCACAAGAAATGGCTAAAAGAACAGTCATTAATCGAGCTGCTAAAGCGTTTATCAATACAAGTCACGATGACGATAACTTGATTCAAGCAATTAATAATTCTACTGCTGATGAATATGAAAACGAACGTAGAGATATCACGCCGGAAGAAAACCAAGCACATATTGAAGAGAACGCTAATCAAGAAATAATTGATATCGATGATAGTCCGAAAGAAACAGAAACACTCGAAGAAAAACAAGAGGTAATTGATGCAGAAGATACACAAAAAGAAGAACAAACAAGAGAAGAAAAGAAACAAGCGTCACAAGCTGAATTAGGACTGGATTTTTAATTTAAAAAGAGGGATTAAGTTCCCTCTAAATCATTAATTGAGGAGTGGTTGAAGTGAGTGAATTTACAGGTATAGGTGTTCTTCCTAATGGAACCTTTACGATTGAAGGCATTAAAGGAAGTGTAAATTTAACAACTAAAGATATTAGGAGAATTAATGAAGTTGTCAATATCCATAGCGAAGATGAAATTTCAGACAAAAAAACACATGAAGTTGAGAATCAAATGGATATATTTGATTGTTTATCAAATGATTGAATTCAAATCTCACGCTAGCGGAAGTAGTGGTAATTTGTACACCTTATCAGATGGAAATGAAACGCTAATGATTGAAGCGGGTATCAGATTTAAGGATATTCAAAAAGCGCTAGACTTCAAACTTTCTAATGTTGAAGGCGTTTTGTTGAGTCATTCTCACGGTGATCACTCAAAGAGTGTAAAAAACGTTTTAAAAGCAGGTATTCCTGTCTATATGCTAGAAGAAACTAGACAAGAATTAGATTTAAAACACCATAGAATCAAGATAATTGAAGCTGGTAAACAATTTGATTTAGGGAGTTATAAGATACTCCCTTTTAACATACAGCATGACGTTCCTGGCGTTGGTTTTTTAATTCAAAGCAAAGCAGGCAAAAGAACGTTATTTATTACGGATTCTTATTACTGTAAATACAAATTTAAAAACTTAAATATCATTGCAATTGAAGCGAATTACAGCCAAGAAATACTAGACGATAACATACTAAACGGACGTGTTCCACAAGTCATGAGACGCCGACTAATGCAATCGCATTTTAGTTTAGAAAATGTGATTAACTTTTTAAAAGCTAATGATTTATCAATAGTTGATGAGATACATTTATTGCATTTATCAGATACGAATTCAAACGAAAAAGAGTTTAAAACAAAGGTTCAAGAAGCAACAGGAAAAAGAGTAATTATAGCTTGAAAGGGGTTTAGGAATGGCTAAATTCAGAATGGTTTACACAGAATTTTGGAGTGATCCAAAAACAATAGAAGAAATGACGCCAGAAGACAAATATTTCTTTTTATATTTATTAACGAATCCAAACACCAAACAAATCGGGATATACCAAATAACTAAGAAACAAATGGCTTTTGATATGGGTTATTCAATGGAAACAATCAACGCTTTATTAGACAGATTCTTAAAACACCATGAATTAATTACTTATAACGAAGATACAAGAGAAATAGCAATTAAGAATTGGGGAAGGTTTAATTTGCAACGCGGAGGAAAACCGATGGAGGATTGCGTGATTGCTGAGTTAAAAGAAGTGAAAGATAAGACCCTTATAAACTACGTAGGTAAAAGAGTTGAAAACGCTAAACTAAAGGCTTTGTACGATACGTACAACGATACGTCGACGACAAGCCCACAATATAAAGAAGAAGAAGAAGAAGAAGATAAAGAAGAAGAGAAGTACATTAGTCGCAAACAAAAACCGGTTTACGACAATTCACATTACCAACTAGCTAAATTACTTTATGAAAAGATACTAGAAAATAATCCTAATCATAAAAAACCAAATCTAGACAATTGGGCAAATGATATTAGAAAGACGATTAACATAGATAAACGTAGCTACAAACAAGTTGAATACTTAATTAATTGGGTACAACAAGATGACTTTTGGTGCAGTAATGTTTTGTCACCAGCAAAATTAAGAAAGCAATTTGATCAATTGGTAATCGTTATAAAAAAAGAGCATAAAGCAGCTAAAGAACTAACTAGTAAATCAGACAAAAATGCTTCGACAATTGAAGCTTTACGGGAGGGTATCGCGAATGAACAAAGAGCAGGTATTGAACATACTCGAAGCGATTCAAACAAATTACCACAACTTTGAAGTGGATGAAAAGAAACTTAATTTTTGGGCGTTTGCGATGAAAAAAATGGACTACGAGTTAGTTTCAAAAAAGTTAATGATTCACGTAGTTGAAAGTAAATTTCCGCCCTCGATAGCCGAATTGTCAGCTTATCCACCAGAAAAGAACAACCACTTAGAAGAAATGGAAAGCTGGAAAAAAGAAGCTGCTAAAGTTCCGGAATCCAAAAAACAAGAATTTAGAGAACAAATGCAAAATTTAATAAGGGCAAAAACAAATGAATAGTAACGTAGAAGCTGAAAAATCAGTTATTGGCTCAATTCTTTTAGAAGGCACTTTGTTTCAAGATTTAAATTTACAAGCTGAACATTTTGGGGATGCAGGTCACAAAAAGATATATGAAGCAATGACAATCATTGCAGATAAAGAATTATCGATTGATGTCACAACACTTGCAACTCAATTAGGCGAAGTGGTTAATCAAGTCGGCGGTTTATCTTACTTGATTGACCTATCTTCATCAGTGCCAAGCACAGAAAGCTTAAAGTATTATGAATCGCTCGTATTTGAAGCTTACAGGAATCGAAAATCAAGAGAAGTTGCTCTAAATTACGCAGAAAATCCAACAGACGAAACATTGGCTGAATTGATGTCAAACCTAGAATCGCTTCAAGTTACGGGGTTAAAAAAGGAAGAAAAGACCTCTTATGATTACTTGATGGAAATAGCAGAAGATATGGCAGCGCCACAAGAAGATGCACAAACAGGATTTGAAACAGGTTATACAGACTACGACAACATGACAGGTGGTAATCAACCTGCAGACTTAATCATTGTTGCAGCCCGTCCTTCAATGGGAAAAACAGCTTTTGCACTAAATATAGCAAGTGGTCATTGTGAGAATGGCGGACATTCTCACGTGTTCTCTTTGGAAATGGGCACTAAATCATTATTACAACGGATGATTTCATCAACAGGAAACATAAATGGTCAAAAGTGGCGTTCAATGAATTTCTCGGTAAGTGATTATGACGCGGCCATGAATGCAATAGGCCAAATATCAAGTTGGAATTTAAATATAAATGAAAATACCAGGACAATCAATGACATTAAATCAGTTGTCAGAAAAGCGGTACAAGATTATCCGGAAGGCGAACATTTGGTAATTATAGACTACTTACAATTGCTGTCATCAACTGGCAGATATGAAAACAGAAACTTAGAAGTTGGATCTATGACAAGAGAATTAAAAATGCTTGCTAGAGAGTTGAACATTCCATTCATATTATTATCACAATTATCGCGCGCTGTTGAACAAAGGCAAGATAAAAGGCCAATGATGTCTGATTTAAGAGAGTCAGGGAATATTGAACAAGATGCTGATGTTATTAACTTTCTATATCGCGATGACTATTACGATTCGGATTCCGAAGCACAAAATATTACCGAAATTATCATTTCTAAACAAAGAAATGGACCGACTGGAACAGTAGAGCTTGCATTTCAAAAGGATTACGGGAAATTCGTAAGTTTAGATTACAGATATGGGGGATAAAAAATGACACAAATCCATAAAAGTCACTTAGATTTTTTAGAACTTGCAAAACACAAATTTGAAACAAACGAAAAACTGCACACTTACAGAGATGAATATGATGGTCTTATTGCCCTTAGAACAGGAGCAGACAGAGATTGTATAGAGATATTTGAACTAGGCGATTACGTAGCGAATTTCGTACAACAAATAGAAGTAAAAGGAGATAAATAAAAATGATGAACTCAGTAAACATTGTCGGCAGATTAGTTAGGGATATAGATTTGCGTTATACACCCTCAGGAGTCGCTGTTGGAAATGGAACAGTAGCCGCTAACAGACCATTTAAAAACCAAGCGGGCGAAAACGAAGCCGATTTTATAAACATAGTAATTTGGCGCAAGGCAGCAGAAAACACGGCTAATTATACAAGCAAAGGAAGCCTTGTCGGCGTAACAGGTCGATTACAATCACGCAGATATGACGATAAAGACGGTAAAACAGTTTTTGTTACTGAGGTAGTCGCTGAAAGTGTCCAATTTCTTGATTCTAAGAGCGACAACAAAAAGTCAGAGAATAACACTAGTTATGAAAACAAACAGCAACAACCTAGTCAAAACCAAACAACAGATACATCACAGGGCGAGCCGATTGATATTCATGACGATGATCTTCCATTCTGACCAGCATAAAGGAGAATACATTTGAAACTAATTATTGACGGAAAGCCTGAGCCACAACTCAGACCTAGAATATCAGGCAACAGAATGTACGACCCAAAGAAAACGAAAAACTATAAAAGGTATGTAGGATTATTAGCTAGACAACAATATAAAGGTGAGTTATTAATCTCACCTCTAGCTATCGAAATGGATATATACAGACAAATACCTAAAAATACATCAAAAAAACGTAGAAAACTAAAAAACGAAAAAGCAATAAGACCAACCGTAAAACCTGATGTTGATAATTACACAAAAGGTATTCTTGACGCGTTGAATGGGATTATTTACAAAGACGATTCTCAGGTGGTCGATTTGATTGCACGAAAATACTATTCAGATGATCCGCGCGTTGAAATAAATATAACTGAATTATAAAAAAAGACGAGAGGTATGGACATGAACATAGCTGAATCAACCAATTACTTATTTGATAAACTCGAACAGCTAAACGGAAGAAAAGTAGTTATTAAAACTAAAAACAAATATACAGAAACAAAGAAGAAAAACAAAATACAAACGATATGTATAGATTGCGGAGATAAAAAAACAGAAGCATATAAAACCGGTTCATTTCAATGTAATAGTTGCAAAGAGTTAATGCTTAGCAGGTTTCGCAAACAACAAAAAGGGAGTAGATAAATATGAGCAAAAATTTAAGCAATTTAAACGGGTACTTATTCGAACAATTAGACAGATTAAACCAAAAGGATATGACAGAAACAGAGTTTGAAAATGAAATTAAAAGGTCGAAAGCTATTTCGCAAGTATCAAATAACGTTATTCAAACAGCATCACTTGTCTTAGAAGGTCAAAAAATAGTCAATAACCTGGGCGAAGATCAAAAATTGCCTAAGATGTTGGAGTGATGAATATGAAAAGGTATGAAAAAGAACATATTGATTATGTAAAAAGTATTGCGAAAGGTCGATATAACGACGAAATTGCAGACTTATTTAATGAAAAGTTCAATACAAATAAGTCTGTAGGTGCAATATGTTCGATGAAAAAAAACCACAACATAGTCAGCGGTAAATTACCTTATAGGCCAAGACCTAATATAAGAATTTTCACAGATGAACAAGAAGATTTCTTAAAAGAAAATGTTAAAGGTTTATACAGCAATGAATTAGCAAAGCTAGTTAACGATGAGTTTGATTTAAACATTACAGAATCCCAAATCAAGTCATGGAAAAATAGAAATAAAGTAACGAGTGGATTAACAGGACGTTTTGAAAAAGGGCGAGAATCTTGGAATAAAGGCATGAAAGGATTAAATACTGGTGGTGAGAAAGGGTGGTTTAAAAAAGGGCAGCAACCTAACAATTATCGCCCAGTCGGCTCAGAAAGAATCGATTCAAAAGATGGCTACATCATTGTAAAGGTTCAAGACGAAGGCAGTTCCCAGGAAAGATGGAAACATAAACATGTCGTTGTGTGGAAAAAAGAGCATGGTAAAGTACCCGAAAATCATGTAATTGTTTTTCTTGATACGAATAAAGAAAACGTCAAGTTGGATAACCTAGAGTTGTTAACGCGCGGCGAACTTGCCTTGATGAATAAAGGTAATTACTTTTCAACTAACCCAGAGATAACTAAAGCAGGTATTTCGTTAGTTAGATTTGACTCTAAATTATTCGGCTTAGAAATACACAAAGGAAATGAAGAGTTATTTAAAGAAAAGTTGTTGTTGGCAAATTCAAACGGAGTTGAAACAGGTACATTCATGGCAAGAATTAGAAGAGGCTGGACTATGAATCAAGCAGCTAATAAACCCTTAAATTTTAGATTCTCTAAAGGAGTGATCTAATTGTCTAAGAAGCGCAACAAAAAGAAACCTAATCCCGTTTATTTACGCGGATTGGAAGAAGGCGAAATGAAAGGTATAGCTAAAACAACATACAGAATAACAGATTCCATTGACCGATTCAGCAAAATGGAAGGCGTAGGGAAAAAGACGATGGATAAGCTATATGAAGCATTTAACATCAGGTTGGATATCACAGACGAAGAAGAGAAAGAGCTGCAGAGGAAATGGGGGAGGTTTAAGTGAGTAAGTTAGAAAAGTGGTTAATTATAATAGTCTCTATTTGTTCCATATCTTTAATTGTAGCTGTTTTAATTTTATCCATAGAGAATAACCACTTAAATAAAGAAAACGCTAAATACATTAACGAAATCGAATATTTGGAAGGTAGTAATGACTTACTCCAAGAAGACAATCAGGATATGCAAGATCGCATTTGGAATTGGAATCAGCAGATGATGAAGGAGAGTGCGGAATGAAAAGGGATGCATGGGTTTTACGATTAAAAGAGGAAGTTTCGAGTGAAGATTTGGACGGACGACCTTATTATCTTTGCGACAATGAAGCAACTGATTTTTTAACAGCAAATGTAAACAGGGCTGAAATCATATGGGATAAAGAAGAGCAGATACAAGACATGAAAAACTATGATAAACACATGATTAAAAAGTTTGGTCTCGATTCGATTCGTAATTTTGGTTGGCAAAACATTTCTAAAAACTTTGATTTTCTCAAAGTAGAAGTGGTGGGTGAGGAATGAGTAGATTCAAATGGCATATTACTCGATTAAACGAAAAACCAAAAGTCGTAAGACACTACAAACACGTGAATAGAATGTTTGATTTTGTATCGCGTAATCCGTCAATGTTTCGTAACAGGTGGCTAGAAATCTACAATCATGGTGAATTAGTTACAAGAATCAATTGGTCGAAAGTAATAGAATTAAAAAACAGAAAATTAAAAGAAGGAGAGTTAAGAAATATTATAAGAGGACTTGACGGAAACGGAACACCTAGAAGAAAAATAAAAACTGGTGATGAAAAGGTGTTAATCAGATGAAAGCATATAAAGTATATGACGAATATAATCATGAAGGTTATCAAGATGTCGTTTTTGCAACAACAGCAAATGAAGCGAAAAAGAAAGCTTTTATTTCTGCTAATAGTTGTCAAAATGCCGAATGGATAGATATAAGGGTTAATAGAGTTCCGTATTTAGATGGCTTAGAGAAAAGGACACACGAAGAAATAATGTATGTAGCCATACTCAATGGGTGGTGGTATGAATTTGAAGACGTTAGATATGATGAAGAAAATATAGGCGAAGCTATCAAAAAAGGAGCAGTTGTACCATATAAAACAATTGGGGATGATTCAGATTAGTAAAGAGCGGTTGGAAATAAACCATGCAATCGAAGTGATAAAGAGAGAAACTGTCATTGCAAAAGGATTAAACAATTCTAATTATAATGTTAGTTTACCTATTGATTTAGCTGTGATACTTATCGAACAAGCTGAACGTGTGGAATATTTAGAAAAAGAGTACAAAGTAAGACGGGTTTGTTATTTAGAAGAACATATAGATAGGTTAGAAAAAGAGTTAAATAACTATCGAGGGCAATACTTTAAAACACAATCAAAGCTACGCGATTTTAGAAAGGAAGCAAACATCATACAAGGGTTCTCGAGAGAAAGAATCATTAGCAGAACGGCATTTGATTTAAGTTGCGACATAAGGGATTTGATGGTCGAATTAGGCATGAGAAATGATTAACACACTAGCAACAGCAATCAGTTTAAACATACTCATACTGGTTGCTTACTTGCTAAATTATGAGAGGTGATGAAATGAATTTTAAATTTGGCGACATACTGGAAAATGGATATACAAGCGAAATCAATCCTTACAGAAAATCAATATTTTTAAGAAAAACAAATAAATTTATTTATGTAAGGGGATTTGATGGCACTTTAAGCGAATTCTACAATGACGGAAAACACAAACTTGTTAAAGTCGGCAGTGTTATTGATACCGATAAAATGAAAGTTTACACCGATGAAATGAAAAATAATAAAGATAAGTGGACTGCCCCAAAAAATGATGGAGAATCCAATTAATGAACTACTGCTTATTCTATAAAATCTGCAAAGACACACATCATAAAGTATATGTATATGATCAGTTTGATTTTAAGGAGATTAAGAAAATGAGTAATGAGGGGTGGCGGAGGATATATGTCTAAAATAAAAGTAGATAAAGTTGACTATTGGAAAGATATGTTAGGTATTCACATTCAGGCAATCAAAGACGGTGAGCCAGTTGGTGGTATAGCAATAGTGCAAAATGAATTAGAAATGATGATTTATATAAAAGATAATTTTGTATTACCTGAATAAATAATGTGAAGGGTGGCGGACGGTGTGAGGATAGGTAAACTCGAGAGACTACTAGAAGTGATTGAAAACGAAATGAGTGACAGGATTAGAGAACTTGCAAAGCGCAAGATAATTGAAAATAACCTCTTAACAAATGACGAACTCGAAACTTTACATGCTGCTTACGGAAACGCACAAAAAGAAATCAGCGACTTGAAAAATCATAACGATATATTGATTAAACGAGTTAAAAGATTAGAAAGACGTTCAGGTAAATTAGGTAAAGATTTATTAAAGTGTAAAAACGAGTTGAGAAATCCTAGTCCTGATAAAGATGAATGGAAACAATTTAATAAAGCGAATAGGCAAGGTAAATGATATGCATAATAACAGCTTCACAGAACTATCCAAACATAAAATAATCTCAATTGAGAGTGTGGTATTTAAAGACAACGTAGTTAAAGCTGTCTTGACTACCACACAGTTTAACAGAGTGACAACAAAGCCTTACTGGTTCAGTTATCAAGATTACACGAAAGTAATCGAGCAAATGTATATAGGAGAGTGATGAAATGAACACACTAATAAAAAAAGTAGAACGGTGGTCACAAGACAGAGAGTTACACAAGAGTAATTCTGATAAGCAACTATTAAAGGCTCAGGAAGAATTCGGCGAGGTTATACAATCTTACTTAAAAGACCAACCAGAAGAATTAAAACTTGAGCTAGGCGATGTATTAATCACATTGATTATATTCGCACAACAGCAGGATATCGACTTAAACGAATGTTTAGAGTTAGCTTATAACAAGATATCGAATCGTAAGGGTGAGCTAGTGAATGGCGTTTATATTAAGCAAGAGGATTTAGTTAAATAAAAGGGAGAGATCACATTGAAAAAAACATTATTATCAATATCAATTGCAGGTGTAATTTTATTATCTTTCGGTGCTGGTGTATTTGCTGCTGAAAACTGGTTAAACTTCGAAGGTGAACAACAAGCAGAAGACACAAAAGACAACATTGAATCAATTATGAGTATTATGGACAATCTGAATGACGGTAAAATAAATGCAGAAGAAGCAAAAAAAGAATTAGAGAAAGAAATCAAAAAGAAACAAGACAGAATAGACGAATTAGAAGCACAGGCTGATGATAATAAAGATTCCAAAGAACACATCAAGCACCTTGAAAAAGAGCTGGAAAGAGCAAATAAAGCAGTTAATAAAGTGTTCGAGAAGTCTGAAAAGGAATTGGAAAACGCTAAAAAATATGAATAGAAGGAGGTAATCAAATGAACGGTTTTGAATTATATAAATTAGAACAAGCGTTTGAAGGAATGAAAGTGATTATTAAGCCACTGGTAGAACAGCAAAAGTCATATTATGACGAATGTATTAAGCAAGGGTTTAGTGAAGAAGAATCATTAAAATCATCAATAGGATATATTAATTTAATAATGGAAATGTCTAAAAAAGACGATTAAAGGAGCAAATTATGCTAACAACTATAAAAGTAATTTTAATTATAATAACGATTTTAATGGCGATAGGAATTGTGGCCACAAAAGATAATAATGAGCGACTTAATTTAACGGTCGCTTTCTGTACATCAGTCTTAGCGTTAGTGGTATTACAAATATATGTGTGAAAGAAGTGATCAAATGAAGCCGGTAAATATAGAAGAATGGTACGATCATGGTCTTTATCTTAGCAAAATGAATGACGACGGAACTGTAACTGCAATAAACAAATCAGATTTAATTGAAACTGAACTTAACTATGAACTAGGGATTGAACCTAATAACTTAATCGGCAGGATATTATTAATAATTATAGCGATACCTTTTATGTTTAAAGCAATGAAATAAATGGATTAAAACTTAGTCAAAGTGGGAGATTCGAGGTTATTTTGCTCAAGGCATTATAGCACAAATCACAAGGAGGGGTCCTGTGGGAAAAGAAATTAATCTTAAAGAAAATGCAGTTTATATTGTTAAGAATGGCAAATGCGAAAAAGTAGACACACCAGGTGATGGTTTTGGGAAGCAGGAGATTACATGGCAAAACGGAAAGCCAACACATTATGAAGTTAGTTATACGAAGAGGTGAGGGGACAAATCAATGAAAAAGAAATGCTCGAAATGCGAAGAAACAAAGAATTTAGATGAATTTAATAAAAATAAAAATAGAAAAGATGGACATGAAAGTCAATGCAGGGAATGCAGAAAGGAATATAAAAGAAAGTACAGAAATAGCGAACATGGAAGGATAAAAAACAAAGAGTATTATTGGAAAAATGTGGAACGTGAGAGGGAGCGTTTGAGAAAAAGAAGTGGAACAGAAAGTTATTTAGAATACCAAAGGAAATATAGGCAAGAAAATAAAACGAAAGTTAGAGAGTATAAAAGAAAATGGGATAAAGAAAACGAGATTTTGTACAAGTTAAAAAATCACACTTACTTCGCTGAAAGGAAAGGGTTAAAAAGCGAATGGAATGAAGAGCATTATTACGAAGTAATGGAACAATTCGGAGGTAAGTGCAGTTTGTCGAGAGAGAAGAAAAACTTAAACATGGACCATTTCATTGCTATCGAAACAGGACATGGGGGCACTTACAAAGGAAATATGATTCCGTTAAATGAAAGATTAAACCAAACAAAAAGCAACAAAAACCCTTTTGAATGGATTAAAGAACAATCCTTTGATATTCAAGAAAACTTTAAAGGTGTTGTCAAATATCTTGCTGAACTGAATGGATTAGAAGTAAGTGAGTTCACAAAATTTGTTTATTGGTGTTACGAAAACAAGAGGACGGAAGAAGAAATAATAAAACAAAACGCAGATTAATTGGAGATATGGAAAAATAGAATAAAAGCTCTATGAAAACAATTCAGGGGCACGAATTGAGCGAATACGCTTAGTTTGTGTCCTTTTTTTATATTTAAAAGGGGGAGTAATAATATGAAAAAGCAACCAAAATACATTATAAAACACGTTATCCATCCACGCAGAAGAGGGAAAAAGACGGGTGTTTTAAAACCTGTCATAGCTAGCAACTATTACAAGTACCTTTCAAAAATTGGGGCTGGTTTCTAATGGTAGCTGAAATGTGGGCAGATACGCTAATCACTGAATATGAAGAGGGTAGACGTGATTTAAATCGTATGCGTGAAGAATTAGGTACGACAGAAAGAGATTTAAGCGACAAAACGCTAATAAACGGCATGATAAGCGACATGACGTTTAGTTTAAATTGGTTAAAAATCGGTAAAGAGCCTGGAGCGTTACGCGGTAACGATAGGCGTTCTGTTTATCAGCACCAGGTTTACATGGATATGGATCTATTCCCTAGTTTAGAGTTGCAACCTAAAGAAGAGTTGCCTGATGATGAAAAAAAAGCAATTATTGATATTTTAATGATTTTATCTGCAAGAGAAAGACAATGTTATGTGCTTTACAATGCTTATGCATTAACAATGCGCGAAATCGGTGAAGAATTAAAAGTGTCGGAAGACACTGTCAGAACCTATTTAAATCGCGCTGATAAAAAAATAAATAAAAAGCTTGTCACGGTTTTGTAACGGTTTTGCCAATGATTAGTAAGAGGCCCTTTAGTAAGAGCTCTATATTAGTATGAATTAGTGATTTTAGACCGTAGGTCGATTCTTTAACTCTTATTAGATTATATATACTAAGCGAAATATTAAAAATAAAGTCGATGAAATAATGGATAAATGTCGCGCTAATTTTAATTATAAAATACAGGAGGTGGTGATATGCCATGAGGAAGAAGAAGTTAACATTAAAACAACAAAAATTCGCTGATGAGTATATCATCATAGGAAACACTGAACAGGCGGCTATTAAAGCAGGATATAGTAAATCATATGCAAGAGGCAATGCACACAAACTGGTTGCAAATGTGAGCATTAAAGCGTATATAGAAGAACGGTTAGAAGAAATCAAATCAGAGAAGGTTGCAACTCAGCAAGAAGTTATGGAGTTTCTCACTTCTGTTATGCGTGGAGAAACGCACGAGCCGATTCCTTTATTAGATGGAGACGGATATCAAAAGGTGGTTAATGTAACACCAAATGCACAAGCGAGAAAGTCTGCTGCTGAACTTATAGGAAAGCGATATGCAATGTGGACTGATAAACAAGAAGTCGATATAACAGGCGCTGTTACATTCATAGATGACATAGGTGAAGAAGATGAAACTTAAACTATCAGAACTTATACCACAAGCTTTTCGTTCAGTTTGGAAGGCGGCAATGAGCCCTAATATATTAAATGTCGTTTGTAAAGGTGGACGAGGCTCAGGTAAATCATCTGATATTGCACACATCATTGTTCAAATGTTGATGAGATACCCATTGAATGCAGTTGGTGTTCGTAAGATTGACAAAACGATTGAGCTATCTATATTTGAGCAAATGAAATGGGCAATTAACGAGCAACAAGTAACCCATTTATTTAAAGTAAATAAATCACCTATGCGAATTACCTATATTCCAAGAGGTAATTATATTGTTTTTCGTGGTGCGCAAGATCCAGAACGTATAAAATCTTTGAAAGCTTCTAATTTTCCGTTTGCTATTGCGTGGATTGAAGAGTTAGCAGAATTCAAAACAGAAGATGAAGTAACAACCATTACGAACTCGTTATTACGTGGAGAATTAGGAAATGGTCTTTTCTATAAATTCTTTTATTCATACAACCCACCAAAAAGAAAACAATCGTGGGTAAATAAGAAATATGAAACACAATTTCAGCCAGATAATACCTATGTTCATCATTCAACTTACTTAGACAATCCTTTTATTTCTAAACAATTCGCAGAAGAAGCAGCGGCAACTAAAGAAAGAAGCGAGCAAAGATATGACTGGGAGTATCTAGGTAAAGCTATTGGCAGTGGAGTTGTTCCATTTGATAACTTGAATTTCAGAAGAATTACAGATGAAGAATATAATGCCTTTGATAATATACGTCAAGGACAAGACTATGGTTACGCAACAGATCCTTATTCTTTTGTTCGATGGCATTACGACAAAAAGAAACAAACAATTTATGCGATGGATGAGTTTTATGGCGTTAAACTTAGCAACAGACGTACAGCAAACTGGATTAAAGATAAAGGTTATGGGCGAACAACCACAGTATCAGATAGTGCAGAGCCGAAGAGTATCGCTGAACAAAAAGAATACGGAATACGTGTTGTAGGAGCTAAGAAAGGACCTGATTCGGTCGAATATGGCGAGGAATGGCTAGATGATTTAACGGAAATAGTAATAGACGCAAGACGAACTCCTAATATAGCGAGAGAGTTTGAAAGTATTGATTATCAAGTAGATCGTGACGGAAACCCAATACCTAAGTTAGATGATAAAGACAACCACACGATAGATAGTACGCGTTATGCATTTGAAAGTGATATGTCAAGAAGAAAAGCGAAAATAAGCAGCATAAATGTATGGTAGAAAGAGGTGAGTAAGTGAATAAAAAATGGTCTAAGTTTGATGGTTCAGTCATTGAAGAAACGCATGGAAGTATATTTTATTACCGTGATTTGTATGAAGGAAAACATGCACAGATATTTCCTAGAGCTAAACATTTAATTGAACAAGGCGAAATAACAGATAACATCATGTACGGTTCACGACAAGCACAGAATGTACAAACGCCTTACATTGTTGCAAATATATGTAAACTGATACCCGAAATACCCGCAATGCTTGTGAGCCGTTCTATCGGCAATATACAATCATCACTTTCGCAAGATGATTTCCAGGCAGAAAAGATTAATGCTGATACAGATGAAATTGTTGACGAGCCAAGAGACGAAGCAAGTGACATCATTCACGTGCAACAAGAAATCATTGATCAAATAGAAAAGAACAGTAAACTTAAATTCGAACATTGGGGCAACATCTTACAACAACAACTAGATGGTGGACTTGTCGGCGTTCCTTGGTTAGACGATAAAGGATTGAGACTAGAGTTTAAAGCGCGTGATGTTTACTATCCGCATGATGATGGATTAGGTGCCGACCTTGCCTATGAGATAGAAATAGAAGGCGATAAGTACCTTCATGTATATCGTGAAGAGGTTAAAAATAAAGACTTACACACATCACATATTTTATATTCGCTGAATGAACAGAGAGAAACAACCGAAGTAGAAGAGGTAGAAGCGAAAGAGCTGTTAGGTATAAATGAAATGGTAAAAGTGTATGAAGGTAGAGGTCGTCCTTTCATCATTTACTGGCCTAATGAAAAGACATTCATGAACCCGTTAGGTACTTCGTGCTTAAAAGGGCAAGACGGCAAACAAGATGAAGTGAATTGGACGCTTACAAGAAACGCAATTACCTTTGAGCGTAACGGAAAGCCGAGAATAGCAGTTAGCAAGGAAATCATGCAAGCGCTAGAAGACAAAGCAATTGATCGCTACGGCGACGGATCGAAAATAGACCACAGAGATTTAGAAGTAACAACGTATGATGACCAAGGTAAAGCGTTAGAAATCATTCAAATCGACGTAACTAAAATCGGTGACATCCAATGGGTAAAAGATTTAATGAAGCTCATGCTTATGGAAACAAAGACATCTGAAAAGGTTGTCGACTTTTACATGGATAATTCAAGAACAGGTGCACAATCAGGTGTTGCTAAGTTTTATGATTTATTCACATCTTTAATTAAAGCAGAGCAAATACAAGATGAATACATTTATTTCTTGCAACAATTGATTGAATCAGCTTTATGGTTAGCGAATTACAATGACGGTAGTGTGATTATTGAAACACCTGAGATAACAATTAAGTCCATGATTCCTATTAATCGTAAAGAGTTAATCGAAGAGAATAGCGAAGCATCTGAGTCTAACATTCAATCGCTTGAAACGACAGTAAGACGCATGAATCCAAATGCTAGTGAAGAGTGGGTTATGGAAGAGTTAACACGGATAGAAGCAGAAAAATCGAATGATGATTCTTTCAGCCTTTTGAGAGGAAGGCAAAACATAACTCAAATGATGGGCAACAAAGATGATGATGGAAACCCAATTGAAAGTAATGACGATAATCAGGATGATGAATAATGAATCAAAAACAATTGTTAGAAGTTATCGGTGCAATGAAAAATGAAATATTAGATATATTACTTAGTGCTAATCTTGCTAAGGATAAACAGGCGCAACAAGCATTATTAACAATTGAAAGCATGTTTGAAAGGTTAGACTTAGAAGTAACCGAAGTGATTCCCAAAGAAGTGCTAACGTCTTATTTTGACGGCGTTGATGAAGCAACTAAAGCTTTAAACAAAGCGGGCATAGGTCCGAAACATGGACTTGCTGCAAGTATATCCGGAAGCGGAAAGGTAGCTTCTGCATTTAATAATCATGTGCATTTAGAAGCTATAGCAGAAATAACAGATAACACCATGCTTGATTTTAAAGCTGCTATTCGAACGGCTCGAAATAATACAAATTTAAGCGTTAAAGATGCCTTATCATCTGTTAAAAAAGATTTACAGAGTGGAATTATCAAAGGAAGTCCGCGAGAAATCATTACTCGAAGAGCAGCCGAATCATTTATTAAAGAGGGAATGACAAGTTTTATAACGGTCGATGGTAAGAAATTGCCGTTAGATTTTTATAGCGAAGTTGTAACCAGGACTAACTTAAAAAAAGCTAATATTGACGGTGCCTTAAATCGTTATACAGACAACGGTATTCAGTATGTAACTGTTTCAGGAAACACACCTACTTGTCACGAATGTTATCAATATAGAGACATTGTTTTCAGTTTAATAAATAACGGTGGCGACTTTCCATACTTACCACCTAACACTTTTCCACTACATCCAAATTGTGAATGCAGTATATCCCCTTATGTTATCGAATATAAAACACAGAGCGAAATAAACGATGCTAAGAATAAAGCTGCTAAGTTTAACCCTGAAAAGGACACGAGAAGTGAATCGCAAAAGAAGGCATATGAAAGACAACAAGCATTAAATCGTCAATCAAATGCTGAAAAAAAGCAATTTATGCGCTGGAATTCAACACTTGGTGCTGATAACTATAAAACATTAGGCGCTTTCAGACGTGCAAAGCGTTCTAATTCGCCTAAGTTTCAAGAGTTACAAAGCGCCTACAGAAGTCTATCGCAGGCGACTTAAAAAGAAAAGAGTGATTAAATGAATAATACAAATTTAGACAGTGTTTTAGATGGTGCCATTGAAAAAAATTGAATCATTGCGTAATAAAGTAGTGAAGAATATTAGCGTTGATGAATCATTCGATCAAGATGGCGAAATCAACCTTAATATTTATGTTGATTTTTATGAGGAGCCTAAAAGGTCGGCAAAAAACAAAGAAAAAGATAGAGTTACGCATGAATATCTTTAGACGACAAAGGTTGTCAATATTTCGTCCTAGACATCGACACTAAACTGTCACCAGGGTTGGCGCAGATACAGTTATTGCATGGAAACATAAGAAACCAATTAGCAACGGAAACGCGTGAACAGGTTCAACTCCTGTTACTTTTAGCCACAGACTTAAATGTTTGTGGCTTTTTAATTATGTTTAAAAACCGACCGCACAGCGTTAAAGTGCAAATCCATCGAGTTCATGACTCGTTAAATTAATGTAGGAGGATATAAACAATGAATAGAGACGAATTAAAAGAACTTGGTTTAAATGATGAACAAATAGAAGCGGTAATGAGTAGTCACGGAAAAACGGTTAATGCTACGAAAGAAGATTTGTCTAGTGCACAGACAGAGCTCGAATCGTATAAGACACAACTAGCTGAACGTGACACTCAACTTGAGGAATTAGGCAACAAATCGCAAGGTAATGAAGAATTACAATCAACTATTGATGCGCTTAAAGAAGCTAACAATCAAGCTAAAACTGAGCACCAGAAAGAATTAGAAAAAACTAAATTAAATTACGAACTTGATCAATCGCTTATTTTAAATAAAGCACGTAACCCTAAAGCAGTTCGTGCACTGCTAGATACAGAAACGGTCAAGTTTGATGATGAAGGCAAGTTAATTGGTTTATCCGAACAACTTGAAAGTTTAAAGGAGACGGATTCTTATTTGTTTGCGGTTGAAACAGGTAGCACACCACCGCCACCACCAAGTCATGTACCAGGTGCAGGAAGTAAAACAAATCCAAGAAGTGATGTCGACCCTAAAGAGGCAGGTAGACAAAAAGCATTAGAAAGACATAAAAAGGAGGAAGATTAATTATGAATTTACAACCAAGATTTCAGAAGATTGTAGGACAAAAAGAGTTTTTACGTAACTCGGTAGGCCTGGAGTTTAAAACGGCAGGCGCGACAATTGACGTAAGTAAGTTTGGTGATGTAGCAGAAGATGGTTACATCAAAGCGGGTACAGCAGTTTATTTAGGTGAGGAAGGATTCTACCTACCATGGACTGATGCACTTGAAGATGAGGCGAGAGACGGTGCTGGATTAGTTGCACATGATGTGAAGTTAATCAGCGGATCTAATGCCATTGTAGGAATATTGTTATCAGGACATCCGCTTGAAGACAAGTGTATCGGAGTAACAGAAGGATTCAAAAAAGCAACGAAAGGTTACCTACGCTTTGACGCGTAAATAAAAGGAGGAATAATATATGCCATTACATTTAGATGAATTTCAAAGAGAACAATTACAAGGTTATGTTGAGAATATACCAGCACAAAGAGAATACTTATTAAGTGCGTTTCTACCAAAGGAAAACTCGTACGACATCAACTTTGCTTACAATGTCATTAACGGAAAATACGGGGATAGCGCTTCTATTACGGGGTGGAACGCTAGTGCACCATTACGTGATAAAAAAGAAATTGAACAAGCGTTTGCCGAAGTTGCTAAAGTTCAACACGGTACACGTTTAGACGAAAAAGAACTGATTATGTTTAATCGACCGCGTGGCGAAGGAGAAAAGGCTCAAGTGGTTGAATATGTTTACGGAACTACTGATGACCTATCTCAAGGTGTAGACGATATTGAAGAGTATATGCGCGCTCAAGCCATTTATACAGGGAAATTAAAGTACGACGATAAAGAGAATGATATTCACATCGACGTTAATTTTGGCGTACCAGAAGAGAACAAGATTAAAAATACAACTGCTTGGAGTGAAGGTGGCTCAACGCCTTTAGAAGACATTCAAGTTGCTGTTGAACAATACAAAAAAGCCAATCAACGTCGTAAGCCACAAGTTATTCACATGACATCTGCAACTGAATCGCTATTGCTTCAAAATGAGCAAATCCGTACACAGGTTTATGGAGAATCAAATGGCGGACGTTTACTTACAAAAGCAGATGTGCAAAATGTGTTCACGACATTAGGCCTACCGCCTTATCAAATCAATGATGATGTGATTGTTGTTAATGGTGAAGAAGTTCAGCTGCTAGAAGATAATAAAGTTGTTTTAATGGGTGCCGACTTAGGTAGCACAATTGTGGGTCCTACTGTTGAAGGTAATTATAACCCTGGTAAGTTCGCATTACCTCAGATTACAAACAACCCACCAAGTCAAACAATTATTGTTGGTGAAGCGGTGTTCCCAGCATTAAAGAGACCTAAATCAATTGTAATACTAGATGTTGGCACACTTTAAAAGCCCGCTTACAATCGGCAAAGCGGTTGTAGGAGATAGTTTCAAAACAACGTAATAACAGCAAGCGCCAATTTAGGCGCTTTTTTGTTTTAAATTAAAAGGAGGATAAACATGACAAAATATATTGCACAAGCTTATTTGTCTCATAAAGGAAATATTGTTAAACCAGGTGAAGAAATCGAATTAACTAAAGAGCAATCAGAAAGACTAGGCGACAAGGTCAATCTTGTTTCAATTGAAAAGCAAACAGGCGAAAAAGAATTAAGCGAACATACTGTTGATGAACTCAAAGGTATTGCCGAAAAGCGTGGATTAGAAGATTATTCTAAACTAAAAAAAGACGAATTAGTCGCATTGATTGAAGATACAGAACAAGAACAGGAGTGATCAAATTGGTCACAAATGAAGAGGTTGAAAGGTATTTAAAAAACCTAAGTAATAATACTTTATTTACCGAATTAAAGGAATCAGATAAAGATAAGGCTATTTTTTCGGCATTAGAACTATTGAAAGATTACTTCCCTATCAAAAAGATAACAGATAGAGCCGTTGCTTTACAGGTGCTTTATGCACTCGAAGGTGAAGAGGAAGAGTACGCTAAGTTAAAGCGTCATGGCGTAAAATCTTACGCAGTTAAAGGCGTGTCTGTGACGTTTGACGGAAGTGGCATTTCACCTGACGTGATTCATTTAATTGAACCCACTAATAAAGCTAAGGTAGGTCGGTTAATATGAAGCCACCAATGCGCCAAGAAGTAACGGCAAATGTACCTATTCTTGATGAAAACGGCAAGCAAATAATTGATAAGTATGGCAAACCTAAAACTAAACCAATCGAATCAAAGGCCCGAGTGCAATTTAAGTCACAACTCGTGAGGGATGCACAAGGTCAAGAAAGACAAGTGAGTCTTGAGATAGACTTGCCAAGTCGGTTTAATCCGGATAGTGGAACTGAAATCGATTATGTAACTATTGCTGGCGATACCGGAAAGGGCACTATTGCATCAAAAGATGAAGTGACTAATATATCGGGCAGTAAAATTTATTACAGGACGGTGTATGTCGATGCCTAAAGATATTTTTAGTATTGAATGGGAAGGCCTTGATGAGTTCAATGACATGCTAGATGAAATGGATAAGCAACACGAAAAAATCATCATGGAAGAAATGACTACGTTTGGCATGTTAGCAGAAGAAGGCACAAAAGCACTTGTCCATCATGACGAAGGTACGCTTGAAGATTCAATTAACTTTGATAAAGCAAAAAAAGAAGGCGGTTCTGTTGTTGTTCGTGGTGGAACTAATGTCGCTTATGCTTTACGCCGTCATGAGGAACCTGGTCGAGGTCTAGGAACATTAGCAAAACCTATATGGCGTGGTTACAGACCAGGTCCTAAGTATATGGAAAATGCGATTAAAGCAATCGACAAAGATTACGACCGCATGAATGAACGTGCCTTAAATCGCATTATGGAGTTGAAATAATGATACAAGAATACCTTATGAATGAACTCAAAAAAATCATACCCGATTTAACTTGGTCCGTTGATTATTATCATGCAGAAGACAACACAGGAACAGTCTATACAAGCAGTAGTTTTAAACCAGGTGAGTATGATGTTGAATATCGCTATCCTGGTTATCAAATTTGGATTAGATCAAGTGATTGGGATTACGCGAAACTTGCAGCTGAATTAACGTTCGAAAAATTGCATAAAAAAACTAACTTTAAAGTAGATGTAAATTATGAAAAGGAAGAACAAGTGGTGTTAACAAAACATTACCTTGTTCTTTTAATTTTGGCTGCAAGTGACCCGATAAGAATTGGTGATAATGATGGAGTTATGGAATACAGCGTTAATTTTGATGTGACTTTAACAGAAATAAAGGAGGAAATTAAAAATGGCTGAAAAAGAATATATTTTCGGAGTAGCAGATATTGAAATTGGTGAAGGTGATAACCTGATTAAGTTTGACGGTAAAGACTATTTACAAGCGGAAGGTGGTTCTTTAGCACTTACGCCATCTTACACAGAGTTCCAGTTTGAGGACTTTGGAGAAACGATTGTCGAGAGACGTCTAGCTGGATGGGAAGGTACAGTAACGATCGTTGCAGGACAAGAAGATACTGAAATTTTAGACTTAGCACTTGCGTCTACCGAGAAAATCACAGACGTTGACGGTGGTGGCGATGGCGTTATGGATGCTGCGATTGGTACGAAATTGAAAGGTCGTAAAGTACGTATCCATCCTAGAATTTTACCTGAATCAGTGAAAGATATGGATTGGACCATTTACAATATGAATTCAACAGAAGGCTTTGAGCGCGAGTATAATCAAGAACAAGGTAGTGTAACAATTACTTTAACAATGTCACCTCGTGAAGATTTTGACGCATCTAAGCCAGGTAATTTCTTTTACCGTGGTGGCGTAGATCCTAACGAAGTAACTCCTTAAAAAGTCATCAATAGGAATGACGGTTATTGGAGGCAACATCACAAGTTAACATAAAAGCAAATAGCAACAAATATAACAGAGAGCCTTTTCAGGGCTCTTTTTTTGTACGTAAATTTAATAATAACAGGGGGATTTAATAATGAAAGTTAATTTAAAAATCAAAAATGAAGAAGAAAACTCGGTAAAAACAGAACAATTTGAAGTTGAAGAGGTTAGCTTATTTCAAGTAACGCGTGCGATCAAAGTAATCAAAGATATTGTGTCGCTAACTAAAGAAGATGAAGATTTAAAAGCCTTACTAGCTCAGTTTTTTGATGATGCTCAAAGTGATATTGCTGAAAGTGACGAAGATGAAGCGGGCAACAAAATCCTAGAACACGCAACAGGCGCACTTGATGTTTTGCTTATGGAAGTGCCAGACAAAGCAATTGAATTGCTGTCAGCTTTATCAGGCGTTGGTTTAGATACGTTAATGCAACAAAAATTAGATGATGCTTTTGATGTTTATGATGCGATTATTCAAGTAAATGACATTGATAAGTTGATTCAACGCGCAAAAAAGTCTTTCGCATTAACGAAATCACAAACGAGGATTATGAATCATTTCAAGAGCAAGGAAACAGAGAAGCCGAAACAAGTAACAAAGACAACGCAAGCATAACAGAAGCGTTTGTCTTTAAACTTTCCGACCAATTAGGTGGCAGAAGTGAAGTTGTCGATAGTCCAGCAGTTGAATTATTCAAATATATGGACATGTCGATTGAAAAAGAAAGACAAAAAGTTAAAGAAAAACAAGCGGAAATGTACATCAATTACTTATCAAATATATTTTCGCAACAACCACAAGAAAAACCTTCACCTGAATATTTACGTGCAAAAAAAGAGTTTGAAAGTTTACTTATTCCTGAAAGTTCGCAAGGAAAACAAGTCAGTAAATCATATGAATGGGATTTTAACCCTGATGAATATATTGAACATAAACAATAAGCGTTAAAAATATCGAAGGAAGGAGGAATAAGATGGCAACAGTTAGAGAGTTACAAGCTCAATTTATAGCGAAAGCGAATGGTTTTAAATCTACTATTCAAGGTATCAAGAAAGACGTCAATAACTTAGCGAGAGATACAAATAAAGCGACCAGTTCGATGGGTAAAGGCTTTAAAGATGGCGTAGCTGGATTACAAAGTAACATGAATAAAGCCAGTAACTCATTAAGAGATTTTGGTGATGGGTTGGGAAATGCTTCTAAAAAAGTTAGCGATGTAGGTTGGAGTTTAACTAAAAAATTGACAATTCCAGCAGGATTAGCGACTGCAGCAGTTGGTGGATTAGTAGCTAAACTGGGATGGGATAGGCTTAAATCAGTAGACGAAGCTCAAGCTCAACTTAAAGGGTTGGGTTACACAGCAGAAGATGTCGAAAGAATTACAGGTCAAGTTACACGTGCCATCGAGGGTGGTATGACCACCATGGGGGAAGGTACCGCAATTGCTGCAGGAGCTTTAGCTGCAGGAGTAAAAGAAGGTGCTGAACTTGAAAGATACATTCGTCTTGTTGGTGATGCTGCAGTGGGAGCAAACAGGCCTGTTGAAGAAATGGCGATGATTTTCAACCGCGTGCAAGGTGGCGGTAAGTTAATGACCCGTGAATTGAACATGATTGAAATGGGTATGCCTGGCTTTGCTCAAGCGATGTCTAAACACCTAGGTGTCTCACAAGAAGCATTTAGAGAAATGGTAACAGACGGTAAAGTTAGCTCTAAAGACTTTTTAATCGTCATGGATGACTTTGCAGGCGGTATGGCCGAAGCTTATTCAGAAACTTGGAGCGGTATGGTGGCAAATACGAAAGCTTACGTTGCTATTTTAGGTGAGAACCTGCTTGGCGGGGTATTCAAAAAATCAAAAGAATCGATTGCTGAATTCATCGAATTAATTAGTTCGCCTGAAGTTCAGAAAAAGGCTGCAGAAATGGGCGAAAGTTTAGGTAATTCATTTACGAAAATCGTTGATGGCGCGAAGTCTGTCGTTAAATGGTTTATGGAATTAGATACTAAATACCAAAAAATGATATTAAGTTCAGCGGCTATAGCAATAGCTTTAGGTCCGTTTTTAATAATGGTTGGTAAAGTCGGATCAGGCGTGGCATTTTTCGTTAAAGGGTTAGGTACACTAATTGGATTTTTGGCTAAAGTTCTAACACCTATAAAATCGCTGAGCACAAGCACAGGTTTGGCCGGAAGAGCTTTCACATTTTTAAGCGGGACAGCTGGAGTAGTCATTGGTTGGATAGGTGCCTTTGTTGGAATCATTGTTATGGCTTACAAAAAATCAGAGCCATTTAGAAATTCAATTTCAAATATTGGTACGGCTTTCAAAAACTTGTGGGAAAGAATTAAAGACCTTTTACCCTCTTTTGGATTTGTCAAAGACGAATTCGGAGCAGTAAAAAGTGTTGCCATGACATTATATGATGGATTGAAACAATTAGCTGACGTGATATTTAGAGTGATAGGTTCAGCTTTCGCCTTCCTTGTTAATAAATTAACGTTTGCAATCGACATATTTGTTGCATTGCTATCTGGAGTAGAACACTTTGCAGAAGGTTGGAAACGAATATTCAGTGGTGATTTTAAAGGCGCGATTGAATCATTTTCTACGGGTGTCAAAACAATGGCAAGCAATGTTAAAGAGGTATTTTTAAACATGCTATCAAGTGTTTGGGGATATATTAAAGATGTAACGCCTAAATGGGTTAAATCTTTCTTAACTTCAACAGGTGACATATTAAAGAATGTCGGTATATTCGTTATAGAATTACCTGAAAAAGTTTTAAATGGCATAGCTGAAGGTACAAAAGCAATTATCAGTGGTATGCCTGGGTGGAGTCTTGCTTTCACAAGGGGTCTAGACGATATTATCATGAAGTTCGGTTCTTGGTCAGCAAGTGTGATCAAATGGTTAGGGAACGCAATCGTAGATGGTTCAATTTATATCTATGAAAACATTCCTAAATGGACTAAAGCTTTCATAAGTGAATTACAAAACATATTAAAAAGTATTGGCTCATGGGCTAGTGATCTAGGAATAAAGATCTATCAGGGAATCAATAACGTAACGAAAAACATCGTTACGAGTATCGTTGATTGGTCTGTTGCATTTGCTAAAGGATTAGGAAACATATTAATTAAAATTGGTGTGTGGGCAAGAGAATTACCTTCAAAAGTAATTAAAGGCGTAAAAGATACTACACCAAAAATAACTGTAAGCATCGGCGAATGGGTTATATCGTTTGCCGAAGGTTTGGGCGAAATTTTAAAAGGAATAGGCACGTGGGCGAAAGAATTACCCGGCAAAGTTGGAGAAGGAATTTCGCATGCGCTACCACAAATTACAGAAAAGTTGAAAGAGTGGAAAGACACATTTTCAGAAAAGACAAAAGAGATCACTTTGGATGTTTGGGAGTGGGCAAAAGCATTACCAGGGAATATCGCTAAAGGATTAAAAGAGGGCGCCATATTCATATGGGATACTTTAACAGGTTGGCAAGAAACGGTCGATGAAAAAACAAGTAATTTATCCGAAAACATTGTTAAATGGGCCAAAGAAATACCTGGTAAAATCGGCAAAGCATTAGGTAATGGCGCAAAAGTTTTTGATAAGTGGATAATGGAACAGCATGAAGAAAACAAAAAGTTTTATGGTGGTTTAGCTGAAAAGGCGGGAAAGTGGCTTGGCGATAAAGTTGGCGAAATCACCAAAGGTCTAGCTAAGTGGGGCGTGGCGTTTGCAGACTTCTTTAAAGAGCTACCTGGCGAAATAAAAATAAAAGCTGTTGAAATGTGGGAAACGTTCAGCGAGAACTTTTTGGAAAAGAAAGATAATATTACCGAAAAGCTAGGCGAGTGGGGCGGCGCTATAACAGGCTGGTTCGCAAAAATGCCAGGAAAGATTAAAGACAAAGCTGTCGAAATGTGGACTAATTTCAAAGATAATTTTATCGACAAAAAAGAAAATATTACCGAGGGTATGGAATCTTGGACAACCAGCATAAGTGATTGGTTTAGAGAAACAGGCGGAAACATAAAAGAAAAAGCCACGAAATTTGGTACTAACTTTAAAGACGGTATTGTTGAAGCTAAAGACAATGTTATAGAAGGTTTTAAAAATTGGTGGCAAGGTGTTCAAGATTGGTTTAGTGACTTATTCAAAAGTGGCGAAGTTAAAAAAGAAGGAAAGAAAATTGTCAAAAACATTGGCGAAGGCGTAGAAGAAAACGAGGACGACATACTCAGTAAAGTCGGGGAAATTATACTTAAAATCCCAGGTTACATTTTAGGGATTGGTGCCATTCTGTTGTTTGCAGTTGGTCGTGAATTAATGAGAAATGTTGGAAAAGGTATATCAGCTGGTTGGAGCTTAGTGGGAGAGGTTCTTGATACGTTTTGGACTGATATAAAAGAAGTCTTTAATTCCAATCAAGAAGAGATCAGGAAACGACTGGAAACAAACTGGCTAGGTCGTATGTTTTTATCAATTTATGATTGGGCAGTAAAGGTTAAAAAAGAGATAAGCGAGTTTTGGGAAAATACTAAACAGAAATTTAAAGAAAAAGCAGCAGAAATTTATTTGAGTTTTAAAGAATCCTGGTTAGGTAAGATGATTTTTGCGGTTATAGACTTTGCGCTAAACTTTAAAACTCGCATGAGTGAAATGTGGTCTAATGTAACGAAAACGTTTAAGCAGAAAATGTCTGAAATAGTAACAGCGTTTAAAAACAGTTGGATTGGCCAAATGATATCTAACGTTATCAGCTTTGCTAAGAACTTTAAGCAACGCATGAGTGAAATGTGGGAATCAGTAAAAGAAAAATTCAAGCAGAAAATAAACGAAATATTCCAATCAGTAAAAAATAGTTTTATTGGACGCATTATTACTAATATTGTTAACTTTGCCAGGAATTTCAAAACGAATATTAGTAATATGTGGACGAGTTTAAAAAACACATTTACAAGTTTTATAGAGTCAATAAGAAAAAGTATCGCAAATAGTTTTGTCGGTCGAATTTTAGAAAGTGGTCGAAACCTAAAAACCAACTTCGTTAAATTGATCACTGATATGTGGGATGGCGTTAAAAAGCAATTTAATAATATTGTTGATGGCGCGAAAGCGCTACCTGGTCGAATTGGTAAAGGAATACGTAGCGCTCGACAGACAGCTATAAATGCTATGAAATCAGTCGGTAATGCGTTGATTCGCTGGGGTGGTATTCCGTTTAACAAAGTAGTCGACGGTGTTAACTGGATCACTACAAAATTAGGCGTTAAGAAAAACATAGGAAAATGGGATTACCCGCAATATGCTAAAGGAACGGGTAGTCACCCAGGCGGTCATGCTATTTTAGGTGATGGTATAGGTAACAACGCAGGTCCAGAGTTAACAATGTTACCTGACGGAAAAGCGTTTATGAGCGCTGATTCGCCAACATTATACCCTAACTTACCAAAAGGTACGGAAGTCTTGTCAGCAACTGACACAAGAAGATTTTTAGGTGCTATACCACAATATGCAGACGGTAGCGAAAGATATAATAAAATGAAAAAAGCTCACAGTCCAGAAGGTAAAAAGAAAAGAACACAAGATACGTCTAAAGCACTTGAAAAAGGTAATGAATCAATAGATGATGTTTGGAGTTATATCAAGAGTCCAGGAAAATTATTAAACTTAGCGCTTGAAAAGTTTGGTGCAAAAGTGCCTGATAATTTAGGTAACTTTAAAGATATGATTACCGGAGCGTTTGGCAAAGTGAAAAGCGCTGCTTTGAGTAAAGTCAAAGATACGTTTAAGAAACAAGAAAGTGCTATTGGACCAGCTGGACCTTCAAGTCCTGGAGCTGCCGCATGGAGAAGTCATATCAAGTTAGCGTCAGCAACAATGAATGCCAACGCTTCTGCATCTGAAGTCAATGGTATTATCGCTCAAATCAATAGAGAATCAGGCGGTAATCAGCGCATCGTACAATCTAATGCTGTTTGGGATGTTAATACGGCTGCAGGAAATCCTGCAAGAGGGCTATTACAGTATATCCCGCAGACTTTTAATGCTTATAAAACTAGAGGTCATGGAAATATCTATTCAGGATATGACCAGTTAAGAGCGTTCTTTAATAACTCAACATGGCGCAGAGATTTACCTTATGGCCGTCGCGGTTGGGGCCCTAGAGGTGCAAGGCGTGGATATGCAGATGGCGGCATTGTAGATACGAAACAATTAGCTTGGATTGCTGAGGGTGGCTGGGCCGAATCAATTATCAGTCACGATCCCGCAAAGCACGCATCACAAAAGAGTATTTGGGAAAAGACAGGCAACGCATTAGGATTTAGTGATGAAAACGACAGCATAAAATTACTGAAGCGTATAACAGAAGTACTAGAAAAAGAAAAAGACAGCGAATTATTGAAGAAAATTGCAGCAGCAATCGAAAAAGGTCACATCATTGAAATGGATAAAATAAAAATAGCGGATATTCTTCACGAGCCTTTAAAAACAAAAGATGCGGAGTATTCAGTGGGGAGGTATTTTTAATTGCGTAAATATGAAGTAGCAAAATTTTACGATAAAAACATGAGTTTGATTATTACAAATGACATTGTAGTAATTGATGTTGAAATACCGTCTATCCCCTTTGAAAACAAGTGGACAGGAGGTGACGATGGAATCATTCCAATTCACCAAGGTGTAGACATCAAACAAAGAGAAATCAAAGTAACTACCATGATGGAAGCATATGACGTGCCAGATTATTATTTATCAAGAAGTGAATTGTATGCGATTTTCGGTTATGGAGTTCCGTTTTACCTTGTTTTAAACAATGAAAGCGGAAAGCGTTATAAGATAATTCTTGATGATAGTTACCTTCCTGAACGCCTGCTTCCGACAATGGGAAGAATTGAAATACCATTTATAACTACAGAACTACCATACGCCGAATCAATCGGCACAACTTCCGACATTCAAAAAAACGGACTAAGTGCTGATGATGGTATGTGGTCTTTTGGCATGGGTTTAGAGTCAGTCGACGACGCATTGAAATACACTCATCAATTACCGCGGTTTAGTCGTATGGATTTTAAAATATACAATGCAGGAAATATACCTATCCATCCTTTTCAACAACAATTAATAATAAAAATAACTAATGTCAAAGGATCTACTGATTACCTTGAATTGGTTAATAAAACGAATGGTTCAGTTTTCCGTGTAACAGAAAAAGTGACAAACGGCCAAACGGTATTAATAGATGGTCCGAATATCACGATAAATAGTTTGCAGTCATTTAGGAAAACAACAAGAAAGTACATTGAACTTAATACTGGTTGGAATGACTTTGAAATAAAAGGTGCTACAAGTGCACAAGTAGAGTTTGATTTTAGGTTTTATTATTCATAGGAGGTGTTTTTATTGGCTCGTAAAACTATTGGCACAAATTGGGATAGAGAGAATAGAAATGATTTAAACCATAATTTCGAAGAGTTATATGGGAGTACTGGCCAAGCGATTAAAGCAGCGGACGAAGCTAAGAAACAAGCAAATAATGCTAATTCCAAAGCAAATGAAGCAAGTAAACAAGCGAATTACGCAAAATCACAAGGTGACTATGCAAAAGAAGTTTCTGACAGTGCGCTTTTGAATAAAAACACTATTCAAGACGAAGATACAGGAAAGACATATAACTGGTTACTTAAACAAAAAAATGGACACGTTATATTTGATTACGAGGAGGCTTAATTAATGGAAATTAAATTACCGTCAGCAGAACAATTTGACGACATTATTGAACAAATGAAAATTATGTCAGGTTCAAAAGCTACAGATGATTATTCGAATTCACCAGGCGGGAAAAGTTTAGTTGCCGGGGATTTAGATGCAGGTTTTTATGGATTTGTGCAACCGCATGAATTTGGAAAAATAGGCGAAGAAGACGAATTCAGCGGATCTAATCTAGCTAAAGCGATAGGTATATCGCAAGGAACTGTTCAATTTGACAAAACGCCGTGGCTCAAATTTTCATGGAATCGGAAAATCTTATTAGTTCCAATGAAAGCAATCAGACATTCCGTTTCATGGGATACGATTTATAAAGCAGGAGCTGTTTATGGTACTGGAAATACAATTTCTGAAGGCGAACAGTTTATGTTGGACAATGACCCTAATTACGGAAGTGACGCACGTGTCAAGCAAGACGCGCAAGTGACTATTGATGGATTAGAATACAAAGTTAGGTTGATGAAAGGTGCAGGTAGTGACCCAACTGATTCCTATGCAAATAGTGATAGAGGTTCTAGCGGGGCAAGTAACGAGTGGAATGGCCTTATATTACCTTTACATCACAAAGCACCAAGCAGCTTTGCTTATAACGCTTACGCAGACACGCCTAGACCTAATTGGGGAATAGGTCTAACAGATGAAATACTGCAAACACATAGTAAATACGGGACAGGAAGTTATTCGTGGATGCAAGAGACGCGCGATACTGTCGAAGGTGATGAAGATGGTCTTATCCGGCGCGTCAATCGTGGCTATCATGGCGCTTCTTCTCTGCTTGCCTTTGATTCTTCGGGTACGAATACGCATAGAGGTTTCCGCCCTGTCCTTGAACTTCTCTGATTTCGGCACTCGGCCTTTGCGGGTGGAAGCCTGAACGCAGGTGAAGGTGTAACCCGTTAGTTAAGGAGGTAAAAATGACAGTTAAAAACATGGAAGTTTATAAGAGGACAGAAGAACTACTATATAAATATTATCCAAGACTTATAAATTATCCAAAATCTGAAAAATTTAGTTTATGCCACTCTATCAAAGAGAGGTTTTTTGACTTGCTTAAATGTATATCACTTGGCAATAGTGTAAAGTCCAAAAGAATGGTTTATTTGCAAGAAGCAGATGGACATTTACAAACATTAAAAGTATTAGTGAAGTTATCAAAACAAAGAAAGTATATTAGTAATGGATTCTTTCGAGATGTTGACTTAGAACTAACGATGATTAATAAATTATTGTCAGGTTACATCAGGTCGGCATTTAAAAAATAATGAATATTAAGGATTAAACTGCAAAACCGGCGCGTCAATCGTGGCTATAATGGCGCTTCTAATCTGAATGCCAATGATTCTTCGAATACGAATACGAATAGAGGTTTCCGCCCTGCCCTGGATAACAATTTGATTGTTAAGATTAAGGTTTTAACAACATGATTTGAACAGAAGTTCAAGGGAGTTTAATTCTTTCAGCGACAACGATGTTGTGAACTGTAAACACATAAATATTGGCAAAGTGCTTATTACCTAAAAGAAGGGGAACACCAGGTTGTCTATAATTTTTAAAGAAATAACAAGTATGGCTAATCTTGAAAAGTCATATAAACAAGCAACAAAAGGCAAAAATAAATTTAATTTAGAAGCAATGATATATTCAGAAAACGTTACACACAACTTAAAAGAATTACAATCAAACTTAATTGATGGAACTTATCAGTTTGGCACTTACAACAAGTTTTGTGTGCATGAGCCTAAAACTAGAGTCATTCATGCACCACAACACCAAGATAAAATTGTACAACATGCGATTAATAATGTCATTAAACATATCTATCAACGTTGTTTTATTTATGACAGTTACGCATGCATTGACTATAAAGGCACGCACAAAGCAGTTAATCGAGTGAGTGAATTCATGAAAAGAGCAGATTGGCAGTTTGGCCCAGGTGCTTATATTATAAAACTAGATATCAAGAAATACTTTTATACAATTAATAGAGAAATACTTAAAGACATTTTGCCAAAAAGAATTTGGTGTAAACAAACACTTAATTTGCTTTACGAAATAATTGATAGCGCTGATCAAATAGATAGATTAGGCGTCCCTTTAGGAAACTTATTAAGTCAGTTATTTGCGAATGTTTATATGAATGAATTTGATCAATATTGTAAAAGAAAGTTAAGTATAAAATATTACGTTAGGTACGCCGACGATGTTATAGCAATCGTGAAAAACAAAGAAGAGTCATTACGCATTTTAGAACTAATGAAAGAGTTCTTTACTGACCACTTGTCATTAGAAACACACGATAGCAAAACGAGAATTTTCCCTATTTCACAAGGTGTGAATGCTTATGGTTTTAAGATACACAAAACACATAGATTGTTGCGAAATGATAGTAAAAAGAAAATTAAAAGAAAGACAAAAAGAATGATTATATCAATACAAGAAAATAGAATGTCCGTCGAAAAATGCGAACAGATATTAAATAGTTGGTACGGTCATGCAATGCACGGTTCTAGTTATAACTTTATAAATAAGTTGATTAAAAAAAGTAAGTATATTTATTTAGATTACAGGCAAAGATTAAAAATAGACGTGAATAAAATTTATGAAGAGGTGATTTGATGTTATACCAAAAGAATGGCGAATGGGCTCTAAGTCCATACAAAGTTAAATACAGACAACATGGCGAAGAGTGCGAGAAATACACACATGACAAAAAGTGGTGGAAAGACTTTGCTGCTAAATGGGACCACACCGAAATTCTAGAATTTGAGGACGTAACTTACTCAGATGAACAGAAAGCGAGACTTGAAGAAGTTAAAGATGTAAAGGAAGGGTTTGAGTACTATGCAGCTCGCTATGTCCTAGATGGTAAATTCCCTAATCAACTGGAACCCGAAGAGCGTTTAGAAGACCACCCACTGAGAGTTTTACAGCTTGAAAAGGAAAACAAGCAGCTAGGACAAGTAACAACTGACTTAGATATAAGAATACTCATGCAGGAGTTGAAGTAGATGTTTGACACTTTAAAAGAGAGATATGAAAAAGAGTGGTGTAGAAAAGACCAACTTAGACAATATGTAGGCTTAGGCGTAATAACAGAAGATGAATTTGAAGAGATTACAGGTGAAGCATATTAAAAATACGTCATTTGAATTATTAGAGATAATTGATACGCAGCAAAATATTATCAACAAACAACATGAAACACTTGCCAATTTAGTTAACGAAAACGTTGAAAAAGAAGCCTTAATAAATGAATTAATGAGAGGCGAAAATAAATATTTATAGAACTTTAATTTTAAGAAATGAGGTGAAACATTGCTGTATGTACGTGATTTAGAAGGTACCGAATATCCATTCCAAGCAACAATAGATCAAGAGTACGAGCTAAATGGTAATCAATCTTTATCAGCGACTATAAATCCATCAAAAGCAAATAACCTATATATCAGAGATATCTCAGAAATGTGGGAAGTTGTCGATTTTGACGACGTGGTCCACAAAGTGATATACGCAAAGAGAAAAGGTCAGGGAGACGAATTAACAGTGGACATCAAGGCGATACCACTGTTTTTTGATGACTTTGATAATAGTAGGATATATGAAGAGTTTAACGAGCATATGACTGCCCAAGTAGCTTTTGGTCGTATTTTCAAAGGTACAGGTTATGACTTTATTATCCATGACAGTTTGTTTGCTGTTAATTGGGAAGGTTTCGGAGCTGGTGAAACTCGATTAGAAACCTTTAAACGTGCATTAGAGAGGTATAAAGCCGAGTTTGAAATAATTGGGAACACCATTCATTTAAAATCGTTAGTAGGTCGTGATACACAATTCCAATACCGTTATAAATTAAATGCCAGCAATATAGTTCAAGAGATAGACGCAAGTGAATTTTGGACCTACGCAAGAGGTTATGGCGATTACGGAGACGGTGACGGCGGGGAAGACTGGCAAGACGCAAAGTTAACTAGAGAATACACTTCCCCACTTGCCAAAATAACACAAATTGGTGTGCGACATGCTCCGCCAATCAAAAACGGTAATATAACAGACGTGGAAACGATGGATAAAGACTTGAAAACGTTAGTCGATGAATCTTTAAAGATTAGTGTTAGTGCTGATATATATGATTTGCGAAACCAAGGTTACGCCTTAGCACAACCACAAAAAGGTGATCGCGTCTTTCTGATAGATGAACGTATTGATTTTGACCAAGAAGTGCGTGTTGTGGACATGAATATTCAAAAGAATTGGCTCGGTAAAATACTTCATTTTGAAATAACGATAGGAAACGCAGGCTTAACCAAAAGGCATCAATCAAATATCCAAACGGCAATAGACAATATAACTGATGTGATAAGTGGTAACAAAAAACTACCTTATAATGTTTTAGATAATGCGGTTTTGAGGGCAACTGAATCATTAAGGTCGGCCCAAACTGAATTATTATTTGACAACGGAATAATTGCCCGTGAAAAAGATGACCCTAATCGACTTGTTTTATACAACTCAAAAGGTCTAGGCATATCTGACGACGGTGGTGGCACATTTAAAGAGGCCATTACAGCAGATGGATTTGTTTTATCTGCAGGTGCTATCGGAAGATTGTCAGCTAATCATATTCAAATAGGGCCTGAGACAGACTTTGAGGACGGATATAATCCTACTGAAATAAAGTCCGATTTAGATGAATTTGAAGATTATGTAGGAGACGCCTTCAAAGATGGAATCATAGAAGAAGCCGAAGCTAAAGCAATAGAAAAGTACTTGAACAGTTTATCCGCTGAAAAGGAAACGATAACAGCTCAAGTAAACTATATTCTTAGCAGTGACTATAAAGAGCCTATATTAGATCTTCTTTTTGAGTCGGTATTTGATTCTGAGTATCTAACAAGCTATGACAACCTGGTGCAGTCAATAAATGCAGCCATTGCCGGAGGTAAGACGTCCTCAGCAGAGAAAGCGGAAGTAGATACAATGTTTGCCGATTACCGAGATAAAGTCGCTGAGGTATTACGAGTGCTAGGCTTTGCAAATGAACGGATTGCAGCCAATAGGGTTAAAGAAGCTGACGATAAGATAAGGGATAATCTAAACATCACAGCACCATTGCCAACATCAATAAGTTTGAACCATGACGGCATAACAGCAAGCACATCAGTACCAAACAGATACGCCCGTCTAGACTACAGGGGGTTATATATTGCTGGTGGTGCTATTCAGATAGATGACGGACTTCCCGATAATCAAATAAAAGGATCAAGTAAATGGAATAAGCAAGGCACGTATATAGATAAGGATGGTATTTATACAGGGAAAGTTACTGCTAACCAAGTGTCTTCCGGTGTAATCGACACTAACAGGATTAAAGTCCAGGGTGGAAGTGGTGACAATTACACTAAAATTGATGGTAATTTCTTTGAAAACAAAGGTAGACACAGGCGTCATTGGTGGGACTATAACGCAATAAACACAGTGCGAGTCATGATTGAAGATGGGCAGATAAGAGCGAGAAACGATACTCAGAACTGGTCTCTCTATTTTAATGACTGGGGCATATCAACTTTTGCTGATGGAAGTGGTGATGATTATGGGCAAGTAGCGTCAGGAGCAATTGAGTTCCACTCTACTAAGTACCATGAATCAAGAGGTCTAACCATATTCTCAGGAGCGAGACTTGCTTTAGAAACAAACGGAGGACGATTATATCTCAACCCTAATGGTGCTAACGTCCACGTAGCGAATGAATATGATAACTATTACAACATTACTGCGGGAGGATATAACAACTCAAGTAGTAAAAAAGAGAAAAGAGGTATCAAACTTCTTCAAGATGACGCTTTGTCTTTAATAAACTCTCTAAAAATCATGGAATATAAACGATTAACTGGAGGAAAGTCTACTACTTTAGATAGGTGGCAGGCAGGAATTATTGTAGAAGAAGCGCCTCATCAACTTTTAGCGAACGGAGAAAGTGTTGATATTTACACGTATGTGAATTATTTAGCTAGATCAGTTCAACAATTATCTGATGAAGTCACTGAATTAAAAGGAGCTTAAAATATGGAAAAGAAAGAGTTTACCGAAATGGAAGAAATCCTTCGACGTACAGTAGAAAAGCAAGGGCAAAGAATAGCGAGCATAACAATAGATTTAGATCTAGCGCATTCACAAATCGAAGTTATGAAAGCTGCAGAAGAAGAAGTCGTGAAAAAAAACAAAGAAAGCACTAAGAAAGAAACCAATAAAGCCAAGTAGGCTTATTTTTTATGTCTAAAATAAAAAGGAGGTCACATATGACAAAAGAAAAAAGACAGATAACAGTTGTAGAAGTAGCCGTTTCATGGATTAGTATAGGTTGGGCAGTCGTAATGTTTACGAATAATCAAGTATTTGAGCAATCTGAAAACTTTAACCGTTTAGAATTAATCGCACAAAAAGAATGGGTGTTGGGTGTTGTTTGTTTGATTTTAGCGGCAATAAAAATTGTTGGCATATTTTTAAACATTAGTCGTTTTAGATGGTTAGGCTTAATCTTATCAGCTGTTTTTTGGGCAATGGTGTCAGCAACATTCATTCTTTCGGGAAATGAATTTAGTTTTAATACAGGATTTATTGTATATAGCGCTGTATCTATTTTGTGCTTGTGGACATCTAAAGAGGTGATGTTGGATGACTGAGCCTACAAATGCGGTACTCGAAGAAAGAATCAATAAATTAACAAAAGATTTTTATGAAAACAAAAAAGCAACAAATAAAAAATTTGACGATATGAATGAAAAAGTAACAACAACAAAAGAGTTAGCGGACGAAGTGTCTTTTACTATGGGTTATATGAAGGAAAGTATCGACACAATGAATGATAGGATGACCCAGTTCATCACAGTGGTAGGTACTCAAAACGACAAAATAGATGAATTTGTAAACAGTGATAAGCGAATGGAAAACAAGAAACAAATAACCTTATCCACACTACAAGTCATTTTAATTATTGTTGGTATGGTTTTGGGGATTTGGGGATACGACCAATTTTAAGGAGTGATCAATATGAATAAGCAAGGACAAATTGTAAGAGTTGTCGTGATGTTAGTTGTCATGATTAACTCTATTTTTCTGATTAATGATGTTAATTTTTTACCTTATACAGATGACCAAATAGCAGCAGGTATCTCATCTGTCGCATTAGTTGTTTCAGAAATATGGAATCATTACAAGAATAACGACTACACGCCAGAAGCTGAGGCGGGTACGCGTAAAACGAAGCAACTTAAAAGAGTTAATAAAAAATAAGGAGATGTTAAAATGAGTGATTTTCCTAATCAAAAGGTAAAGATAAGTCACGGTCACATTGTTGCTAAAGACAATAGCGTAGTTGTCCACAATCCAAAAGAAAGCAAAATTACATGGAATGTAGATGAATATAAGTTAAAAAACATTGACATTGAATCAGGCGAATTAATATTAATAAAAAAAGGAGATGGTAAATGTGGTTAAAATCATAAATAGACAAGTTAAAGGTTTACCAAAAATAAATTGGGCAAGAGGTAAACCAACCGTCATAGTAGCTCATGAAACAGCTAATCCAACAAGCACAGTTAATGGTGAAATTAATTTTATGACCAATAACTATAAAAAAGCTTTCTATCATTATATCGCTGGGGAAGATGGTTTTTATATGGTCCATAATCCTGATACTGGGGGTGCGTGGGGAGCTGGTCCATCTATGCACAATTACGCAATTCACGTTGAGTTAATTAGATCTAGCACGAAAACAGGTTTTAATAAAGCCTATAAAAACTATGTGGATGGCATTAAATACCTAGCCGATAAATACGATATACCTTTAAAAGTCGATAGTGGTACAGATAAACGTGGTATTTACACACATAACTACGTAACTAAAACTTTTGGAGGTACAACGCACACAGATCCCGTTGCTTATTTTAAACAATATGACAAGACGATTAGTCAGTTTGCTAAAGATTTAGGCGATTCAAGCGGTAGTGTATCTACTAGCAAGCCTGCATCTAAACCGACAAGTAAACCAGCAACTAGTGGTGGAAGTGTAGTCGATTATCTTAAATCTAAAAAGATTAATTCTAGTTATAATAATCGTAAAAAGTTAGCAGCTAAACATGGAATAAAAAATTATAAAGGCACTGAAGCGCAGAATAATAACTTGTTAAGTAAATTAAAAGGCGGAAGTAAACCAACAAGTAAACCAGCTAAGAAAAAAGTAACAGGCAAAACAGCAGATATTCAGCGCAAATTAAACGAATATAAGGTTAATAACATTACAGTTGATAATCTTAAAGGTCCTAAGACGTACAAAGCGCTCCGTAAAGCTTACCAATACGAATTAAACAGACAGTTTAGTGCAGGTTTAGTCGTTGATGGTCTTGCGGGCCCTAAAACAGACAATGCAGCCGTTACTCTATATGAAAGTAAAACATACGGTAATCTTGCATATCTTACTCAAGCAATGCTTTACTTTAAAGGTTATAATATAGCTGTTGATGGGTACTGGCAGAGTGATTCTGTTAAAGTAACTAAATTATATCAGCGAGATGTTAAATTAACTGCTGATGGTAAGCCAGGTAAAGCTACGTATAAAAAGTTAATTAGATTTTAACACGACAAAGCCCTCTACTCTTAATGAGTGAGGGCTTTTTTTATTTGTATATTAATAACTTGTTAGGCTTATAACCTTTAAAATGATGAATCTTAGCATTTATTTTTAACTTTCCTTCATTAGTATCTAAAACTATTAAATTTCTTGTATATTCCTTTAAATTACCTTTAGCGACAACTTTCATTGATTTATTGTCAATCACTTCAACATATTCATTATACATGGGGTGATTACTCATCAGAACCCCAACCATCTAAACCAATTACGTTTCCTATACCATCTTCCCAACCGTCAGAAATCGGATCAGCGCCTAAGTTTAATTCTTCGACTTGATTTTCATCTTCGTTAATTGATACGTAACCTAAAACTTCGCCTTCTTTATCTTCAAACCTCAACGTGTCTGATTCTTCAAAAACGTTGTATCCTTCAAACTCCCAAACGCCATCATCATTATTGCTTGTAAAGTAGTCGTCAGCTACCTCCATGATATCTTCACGTCTTGCATCAGTGCCAAAGACATATCCATCTAGAGTACCACCTGAATCAAATACTACAATTGGAAACGATAACTCATTTACTTTAATATCAAAATCTTCTTCAAAGTCTTCAATATTTAGCGTATCTTTTAAGTGCTTGAAATCCTCGTAATAAGTAGCGTACTTTTCATCTTCACCGCTTACCTTATAATTGTTATTTAAAGTATTGACTATGTTTTTCATTCCTACCCACTCCTTTAGTTTTGTTTTATCAATTACCCAAGTTTTTCCTATCTTTTTAGAAAGAATTATTTTGCTTGCACAATAATTCTTTATTGTACCTGGAGATAACCTTGCAATATTCGATGCTTCATTTACGCCAATTATATTATCTAACATTCAACCACCCTTTTATGCGTTGTCGCATTAACTAGCTATATATAACATAACACGTGCGCTATCGCACGTCAATACTTTAATTATTTTATTTAAATAATTAAAGACCACTGATTAAAGTGGTCTAGAAAACAGGCGTCTTTTACATCGTATTAAAAACTATAAACTTTAAAGGTAACAAAAAAGTAACGTAAATAAACAATAAAATGAAACAAGAAATAACATAATGTTATAAAATACCATAATAAACCACAGTATAAAGCGTTTTGTGAAACAATAAACAAACGTAAAACACCACTTTAGTCATCACTTATATGTCATTTGTTAAAGCAAATAATAATTTATTAGAAACGATTGAAAAATGTAAAGAAATGTATGATTACAGAATCGAAAATGTAAACAAAATTAAACAAACAATAAAGTATCCTGTTGTTTTATTTATTTTCTTCTTCTCAATATTAATTTTAATCAAGCAATTTGTTCTTCCCTCATTTACCAACTTCTTTTTAACTGATAGTAGTTCAGC
>DATGTX010000002.1:0-3322 GCA_035301645.1 Pseudogracilibacillus sp.
GTATACTGTATACAAAGAGATCAAATTATGTTATGATTTTTGCAAACACTTACAATGTAAGTTATATTATGTTGTGATAAAACTTTTCTAGAAAATGGAGTGATTACATGGTTAAAAACAGTAAAGAAGTAATTGAATTAACAGATGAATATGGGGCAAGAAATTATTCGCCACTTCCGGTTGTTATTTCTAAAGCTTCAGGCATATGGGTAGAGGATCCTGAAGGTAATAAATATATGGATTTTTTAAGTGCGTACTCTTCGGTAAACCAAGGACATCGCCATCCAAAGATTGTTGAAGCATTAAAAGATCAAGCAGATCGTGTGACTTTAACATCGCGTGCTTTTCATAATGATCAGTTAGGTCCTTGGTATGAAAAAATTTGTAAATTGACGAATAAAGATATGGCTTTACCAATGAATACAGGTGCTGAAGCTGTTGAAACAGCTATTAAAGCGGCTCGCCGTTGGGCTTATGAAGTTAAGGGTGTTGAAGAAGATAAAGCAGAGATTATTACATGTATTGGTAACTTCCATGGGCGTACTATGGCTGCCGTTTCTTTATCATCTGAAGAAGAAGATAAAAAATCTTATGGACCAATTTTACCAGGATTTAAACTTGTTCCATACGGAGATATCGATGCTTTAAAAGCTGCAATTAACGAAAATACAGCAGGCTTTTTAATTGAACCAATTCAAGGTGAAGCTGGCGTTAATGTTCCACCTGAAGGCTTCTTAAAAGAAGCGTATGATTTATGTCAGTCTGAGAATGTATTGTTTATAGCTGATGAGATTCAAGCAGGACTTGGCCGAAGTGGTAAATTCTTAGCATGTGATTGGGAAAACATTGAACCAGACGTCCTTATTTTAGGTAAAGCCTTGGGTGGAGGAGTTTTCCCAATATCTTGTGTTGTAGCAAACGAACCGATTCTTGGTGTCTTCGATCCTGGTTCACACGGCTCTACATTCGGAGGGAATCCGCTTGCCTGTGCGGTATCGATGGCAGCACTTGATGTTATTGTAGATGAAAAATTACCAGAACGTTCTGAAGAGCTTGGTAATTATGTTCGTGCTGAACTCGCAAAAATTGAAAGTCCAATTATTAAAGAAATCCGTGGAAAAGGGCTATTTATTGGTGTTGAGTTAACTGAAGCTGCTCGCCCATACTGTGAAGAACTTAAAGAAAAAGGACTTCTATGTAAAGAAACACATGATACTGTGATTCGCTTAGCACCTCCGTTAATTATCGAAAAAGAAGATTTAGACTGGGCGCTTAGCAAAATTAAAGATGTTCTAACAAAATAAAACACAAAAAAGTGGTTACATGTATATACGTGTAACCACTTTTTTTAGCTTAATGTATTAACAAATCGTTCAATTCGGTCCAAACCTTCAGTTAAATTTTCCAATGAATTTGCATAAGAGATGCGAATAAATCCTTCTCCATATTGTGTAAATCCACTCCCTGGAACAACTGCAACATGCTCTGTGTCTAGGAGTTGCTGTGCAAATTCTTGTGAAGTTAACTTTGTACCTTGTATAGAAGGGAATATGTAAAATGCTCCTGTAGGCTCGATTGCTTCTAACCCCATACCTTTCAACCTGTTATAAACATAATCACGACGTTCTATATATGAAGCATTCATTTCTTTTGGCGTATCACGACAATTTTCTAATGCTTCAATTGCTGCATATTGACTTGGTAAAGAAGCACAAATTGCATTATATAAGTGAACTTTCAAGACATGCTCCATTAAGTAAGCTGGCCCAAGTACATATCCTAATCTCCACCCCGTCATTGCATGAGACTTTGATACCCCATGTAATAAAAATAACTTTTCACGAATTTCAGGATAGTTAGCAAATGAATGGTGCTGACCGAAAAATGTATTCTCACTATATATCTCATCAGAAATAACAAAGACATCATGGCGTTCTAATACTTTTACAATCTTATCCATATGTTCTTTCGGTAAAGTCACACCTGTGGGATTTGATGGGTAGTTAAGAACGATAGCTTTTGTTTTACCAGTAATTAATGCTTCTAATTGTTCAGGATCTGGTAAAAAATCTGTTTTAGATGTATCTAAGTAAACTACTTTTGCACCAATTAAATGAATCAACGGCTCATAAGCTGAATAAATAGGTGCTGGAATAATTACTTCGTCCCCTTCTTCTAGGATTGTACGGACCACTGAGTCAATTCCCTCACTTGCCCCAATCGTTATAACAATTTCTGAAACTGGATCATAATGAAAATTGTATTTTTCATTAAAAAATTTTGAAACGCTCTGTCTTAATGGTAGTAAACCAGCGTTATGAGAATAACCTGTTAAGTTATCCCGAATAGCTCTCATGCCTGCTTCTTTAATAGGTTCTGGCGTACTAAAATCCGGCTCACCAATCGTTAAGTTTATTCCGTCTGTATATTGTGCAACTTCATTAGCAAAGACTCTAATCCCAGGCACGCTCAAACTTTTCGCACGACCATTTACTTTATCTATCATCAATTTCACTCCTTATAAAAATATGTTCAGTATACTGTATACAACTATAATATGTTATGTTAATCTATTTGTAAACCTAATTGTAACCTTTCTTTTATTAGGGCTTAAAAATAAAGTAAACGTTCTCATTCACTTAGGAGGAAAAATCATGAATAACACACAGAAAGTTTGGATTTTAGACAGCGAAGGTTTAGATCATGACAAAGAAATCAGTTTATATCACGAAGCGCATGTTGAATATAAAATCACAACAAAAGAAACATATTTAGAAGATTTAAATACATTTGGCAAAGATGCTGATGCAGTCGTTGCTCAAGTTGGTTTCGCTTGTACTAAAGAACTCATCAATCAACTGGATAATTGTAAAGCAATTTGTACTTTTGGAATGGGCTTTAATCATGTGGATTTAGAAGCAGCAAAAGAAAAAGGGATTTACGTTAGTAATGTTCCCAATTACTGTGAAGAAGAAGTTGCAGACCACACATTAGCTTTAAGTCTTACAGTATTACGTAGATTATTTGATTATAATAAACAAGTTAAACAAGGTGTTTGGGATCCAACAAATACACAACCAATTCACCGCTTAAGCCAAACAGTAATTGGTTTATTAGGTTTTGGACAAATTGCTCGTATGGTTGCCCAAAGATTTAAAGGGTTTGGTGTAACTATTATCGTGCATGACCGCTTTGTTGATGAAAAAGTGTTCGATGAATATGGTGTAACTTCAGTTTCTTTAGACGAGTTATTAGAAAAATCTAATTTACTTAGTTTACATATCCCTTTAACAAAGGAAACAAAAAACTTAATTGATAAAGA
>DATGTX010000003.1:0-3011 GCA_035301645.1 Pseudogracilibacillus sp.
CCATATATTGGTCCATATAAGATATTTCGCTTGAACCTTCTTTATATACGTTGTACCCTAGCGTTGAAGTTGCCTTTTCTTGATTAGTTGAACCGTGGTTGGACCCAGTTGGTTTTTTAACTTCGTCAGGAATTGGCACTTCTTCTTTTGTTATTGGTTTGTTATCATCTTCAGATGGTTGTTCTGACTTGTTTATAGAAGGTTTATCAGTACTTGGTTCCTCTGGACTTGGTTCTTCTGTACTCGGCTCTTCTGTACTTGGCTCTTCTGTACTCGGCTCTTCTGTACTCGGCTCTTCCGTACTTGGCTCTTCCGTACTTGGCTCTTCAATTTTAATCTGTGTACCATGTTTCATTATTCCAAATCCAGGTGCATTAATGCTCACTTTTGCATCATAAACATATTGATTATCTACTAAAGGAAACATGACTACTTTCTTATTACCGTCAACTGAAATAGGAGTTACTCGTTGATAACTATCACCAATTTTCACTTGGAAATCTGTCCAAAATTGTTGACTTGTAATTGTTGTCACAAACATTTTTTGACCGTTTACGTTTGCTATTTTACCTGGCTTTTCCATCTGTCTATCCATCGATGAAGTATTTGAACCATCTTCTTTAAGAACAGTAAAATTACGTTCTTCAGCTGATGATAAATCTACATTTAAATCTGTATAATCTTCTAGATAGTTTTTATCTTTAGAATCTTCTGGTTCCTCTGGACTTGGTTGCTCCGTACTTGTTGGAGCTTCAGGTATTGCTTCTTTAAAATTCACATAAGTTGTGTATTTATTATCATAATTAACAGCTGGTACAACAATGTGTACTTTAGAAGTTAGCTTTTTAGTTCCAGGTTTAACTTTGAACTTTATAACTTTTGTATCTGAATCTTTATCTTCACTTACTGTTTGAACATCAATAGGGTCTGCACCATCTAATAATTCGAATGATTTCCAATATGAAGCACTTTTTAATGTCATCTCAACATAAGTTTCACCATTTTCAAATGAAACTTTTGCTGGTTTTTCCATGTATTGATCCATATAAGAAACTTCATCTGATGTATCTTTGCTTACAGTGTAATCAATCGTTATATTCTCTTTTTCTGACGTTGTTGTTTCCGCTGCTTTAGCTTTGTTCACAGCTGTATGGCTTTGCGGCTCATATGATGTATAAGAAAACGTTGAGAATATTAATGAAAAAGCTAATAGTGACTTAACACCTTTCTTCATTAATTATGACCTCGTTTCATTTTTCTACTAAACACAAACGTTACGACAAGGATTAATCCTGCAAAAATTGGAAGGGTAAAGATTACTGCAGGTGTTCCAGCGCTTGTTTGTGGGTTCTTCACATCTTTAGTTGTAGATGCTGTAGTAGTTCCCGTTGAATTACTATTTTTATCTGTAGATTTGCTTGTTGCTGTTTCTGATGTTGAGTCATCTTTCTTTGCAGGTGTTGTAGTTGCTTGACCTTGATCACTGCTTGCACCAGATGGTTCTTTGACATCAAATATGATTTTATATTTATTGTCATATAAGAATGGTTTGCCATCTACTTCTTCATTAATGTAAACAGTAATAGTGCCATTAATTTTGCCTGAAGATGATTTAACTTTGAAGTTTGATGTTCTCACATCCCCTGATTTATCCTCGCTTACTACTTCTTCTGATGAACCATCTACCGTTATGCCTTTAATCCAGTGACTGTGATTCATCGTCAACTGTAAATGTTTCTCGCCATTTTTGACTACAAGTTTCCCTGGCTTATTAAAATAATCATTTGCAATCGACACATCTGAAGTACCATCCTTTAGGACAGTATAGTCCACGTCATAAGTACCATCTTTCGTATCAGCAAATGCCTTTGTACTTAAAACTGTCGATATCATTAGTAAAGCTATAAGACAAAAACTTAAAACTTTCTTTGTGAATTGCATAATATACCTCCTTTTTTTAATTTTATAAAACTTACCTTCCAACCTTTAATTTAATTGATAATGATTATCAATGTCAAGTTAATTTTTTATTATTTTTGTTTTTATTCATGTTCAATCATATAATTTTTTTGTAAAAGTTAATTTTTTAACCTTTTTTACATATTTATACAAATTTAAATTTTAAAGTTGATAATTCTTTACCATGGTTAAATATTTTTCCTATCATGCACTATATAAATGTTACTAACACTGGTATAATAATGCCTTGTTAGAATTTTCTGATTTTATAGATAAGGAGTGATAGAATGGCCGTTTTTCGGAATATATTCTTGAGAATTATAGATAGAGTAGAAAAAGTTGGCAATAGATTACCCGATCCGAGTATTTTATTCTTCAGCTTGTGTTTAATAATGTTACTACTTTCTTCATTATTATCTGTTTTAAATGTAACAGCTACAGACCCTACCAATGGTAAGACGATACATATTACAAATTTACTTAGCGTTTCAGGCATTCAAAAAATTCTTTCTGAAACAATTACAAACTTTGCAACATTCCCTGCTTTAGGCATGGTTCTTGTTGTAATGATAGGTATGGGAATTGCTGAGAAAACAGGATATTTCGAACATTTACTTAATAGCGTTGTTGATAAAACACCTCAAAAGTTTGTTATACCTTTTTTAATCTTTATATCTATTTTGGGAAATGCTGCTGGTGGGGTGGCACCAATGATTATGCCTGTCTTAACAGCAGTTATATTTATAAAGATGGGTTATCATCCTATTGCAGGTTTAGTGATTAGTTATGCTGCAGTAGAAGTTGGTTATGGAGCTAATTTATTAATCGGGTTAGATGATGATCTAGCATTTTCATTTACTCAATCTGCATTATAATTATTCTCTGGGGAAGCTTCTATTAATATTGCAATGAACTGGTATTTCACAGCTATTTCAACATTTCTTTTAACCCCTATCATTTTCTATGTAGCTAAGAAGTTTACGATTCCTAGTTTTCAAAATAGCCAAATTGATAAATTGCATGCTGAGTCTGTAAAAACATTCAACCAACGT
>DATGTX010000004.1:0-5470 GCA_035301645.1 Pseudogracilibacillus sp.
AGAGTATAACTCTAAGATTATTGAGTGTGATAATTAAATTTCCGTAATTAACACTTCAAGTTATTGATTGATTTGTTATAACTCTATCATAAACTTTCTAATCAATCATTTTATTATTAATGATAATATTTTTTTAATTACAAACAAACAACTTTATTTTTCAATATTTTGAATATTTGATTTTTGGTAATCATTTATGTAAAATGTATTCAATCTATTCAAAAACCTAGGAGGGATTGTATGAGTATTAATGAACATAATCATCCTTATATGACAATACATGACTTTCATAATCATAGTCATATCGGATGGGATAATTCTTTAAAACCTATTACAGAGATTGATTCAGGTCAAGTAGTTTCTTTTGAAATTATTGAAGCGTCTGGTAGTCAGTTCACAAAACATTCAACTGTAGAAGACGTGAAAAAGTTGGATTTCTCAAAAGTAAACCCTACTGTCGGACCTATTTACGTCAAGGGAGCAGAACCTGGCGATACATTAGAAGTTGAAATGTTAGATTTCCAACAACTTGATTGGGGATGGACTGCTCTTATCCCTGGATTTGGATTGTTAGCAGATGACTTTACTGAACCTGCTATTAAAACATTTGATTTAACAAGGAAAAATACAACTGAATTCTTAGACGGCATAGACTTATTTATAAAGCCTTTTCCTGGAACAATCGGTGTAGCATTGCCTGAAGATGGTCTGTTTAACGTTGTACCACCTCGTAAAAATGGTGGAAATATGGATATTCGTCATTTGACCAAAGGAGCAAAATTGTACTTACCTGTTTGGGTAGAAGGTGCTCTGTTTTCTGTTGGGGATACGCATGCTGCCCAAGGAGATGGTGAGGTCTGTGGTACTGCAATAGAAGCTTCTATGGAGGCAACGATGAAATTTAAGTTACATAAAGGAAAAACAATCCAAGAGCCTCGTTTTGAGCTTTCAAAAGCGCCTATTCCTGAAGCAGATAGTCAAGGTTATTTTGCAACAACAGCACAAGGACCAGACATTTTTGAAGCATCTCAAAATGCTATAAGATATATGATTGAATACTTAAGTAGCGAATATAAAATGTCTGAAGAAGAAGCTTATATGTTATGTAGTACGACTGTGGATTTAAAAATAAACGAAATTGTTAATCAACCTAATTTTGGTGTCTCAGCATTTTTACCAAAATCTATTTTTAAATAATTAACTAAATATAAATTAGGGGGAATTTTAAACATGGCGAAAAATCAATCGTCTGTTGAAAAGTTTGGATATAAGCAAGAATTAAAACGAAGTTTAACGTTTACGGATATTTTAATTTATGGCTTAATTTTCATGGTACCAATTGCTCCATTTGGCGTTTACGGTGAAGTAATGGTCGGCTCTCAAGGTATGATAGCATTAGCCTATCTTATCGGGATGGTTGGAATGATATTCACTGCTTTGTCTTATGCTAGAATGTCTGAAGAGTTCCCACTAGCCGGTTCCGTATATTCTTATGTCGGCCGAGGTATAAATCATCATCTAGGATTTATTGCTGGGTGGCTTATTCTTTTAGATTACCTCCTTGTTCCGACTTTAATGTATGTCGTGAGTGCTGCAGCTTTAGGTGGAGTTCTACCTGGCGTTCCGGCTGGAGTTTGGATTTTTGTGTTTGTTATCATTAACACTGTTATTAATTATTTTGGAATTGAAATGACAGCAAAAACAAACAAGATATTTTTAGTCTTCGAACTAATTGTTTTAGTTATCTTTTTATTCTTTGGTATTACAGCTATCATGAATGGGGTAAATGGAGCTTCATTCTCATTTGATCCACTATATAATCCAGATAGATTTAGCATGAGTTTAGTTTTAGGTGCCGTTTCTATTGCAGTTCTTAGTTTCCTAGGATTTGATGCCATTTCTACCCTTTCAGAAGAATCTAAAGACGGACCTAAAGCGATTGGTAAAGGAATGATTTATTCACTACTTATTGTTGGTGTACTATTTATTGCTCAAACATGGGTAGCAGCTTTAATTTTCCCAGATTTTAATAGTTTTGCTGATATTGATACGGCCTTCTATGAGACTGCTGAATTAGCTGGCGGGAAATGGCTGGGTGTATTAACAGCTATCGCCACTGCTCTTGCGTGGGGGATTGCCGATGCCTTAGTTGCTCAAGCTGCTATTTCTCGTGTACTTTACAGTATGGCGCGAGATAGAAAATTACCTCATTTCCTATCTAAAGTTCACCCTAAATATAAAACACCATACGCAAGTACTCTACTTGTAGCGGTAATTTCAGTTATTTTAGGCTTTGTATTCTTAGGTGGGATAGATGCACTTGCTTCTCTTGTTAACTTTGGTGCCTTATCAGCCTTCTTGTTATTAAACATTAGTGTGATGTATCATTTCTTAATTAAAAAGAAAAGTAAGAGTTATTTCAAGTATTTAATTTTACCTCTAATTGGGTTTATTGTTATCGGATTTGTTTGGGTTAACTTTGATCCTAATACATTCATCTTAGGATTTAGTTGGCTAGTTGTTGGGATTATAGTCACTATTATATTTGTCATAAGAGGTAAAGATCTAACTATCGATTTATAAATTAAAAAATCAGTAGACTTCTATAGTCTGCTGATTTTTATTATTTTTCCAAGATAAAATTTTGTTATTACACAACATAAATTTTGTTTAACTTTTTATAATATAGGGTATTACGAACTTATGAATGTTTACTTTATTTTTTATATCGATCTACACAGATTTCTAATTAAAAAGGAGATGATTCATATGGATATGATGTCAATATTACTAGCAGCTGCCGCAATTATTGCAGCACTTTCGCTTGCAGTCTTAGTTATTTTTCTTGCAATGACATTAACATCATTAAGTAAGACGCTAAATAACATTGCAGAACTGTTAGATGGGGTAGAAAAACAACTAGAAGGAATAACGACAGAGACTACTTTACTATTAGATAAAACAAATGATTTAACTGAGGATGTAAATAATAAAGTAGCCAAGTTAGACAATGTTTTTTATGGAGTTGATGAGTTAGGCGGCGTGTTTTATAAATTAACTCTTGCCTTAAACAGATTTTCATCTAACCTTTCAAAGACGACAACTGAAGATGTTGAGAAAGCAACTCAGGCGGTCAAATGGGGTTCTGCTCTTTTAAATCTTGCAAAAAAGGATAAACAGTAAATAGCTTAATATTAATGGAGGTGATTTAATGGCTAATAAGAAAAATATGAGTGTGTCATCTATGCTACTAGGTTCACTCGTGGGAGGTGTGCTCGGCGCTACTGTTGGGTTATTATTTGCGCCTAAACCAGGTGAGAGTTTACGCAAAGATATTAAATCTCAAACAAAAAAAGCAACTCATAAAGCTAATGAGTTAAAAGATACTGCTCAAGAAAAAAGCAACCAGTTGTCGAATAAGGCAATGGCAAAAAAGAGTGAGTTACAAGCAAAAAAACGTTATAAAAAATTGCTACAAAAAGAGTTTAATACAACTAGCTTTGTAACAGGTTCAGTAGTTGGTGGCGTCTTGGGAGCATCAGTTGGTTTACTAGTTGCTCCTAAACCAGGAAATGACTTACGTCGGGATGTTAATCTGCGTTCAAAACAAGCTCTCGAAACAGTTGGTGACTGGAAAGATGATATGCAAGATAGCGATTCAAAGTTTAAAGACTTGGCGATAACAACTAAAAATGAGTTAAAAAACAAGAGTGCTAACGCTACAAAGAAAGCTCTTATCAAAGCGACAGAATTAAAAGAAGTCGTTCAAGGAAATGATCCAGAAACGCTAGAAAGAATATTAAACAAAGGCACTAAGTATATTAATATGTGTATTGACGCCGCAAAATATATTATCAATAAAATTGATGAGTTCTCTAAAACGGCTGAAAACCTCACTGAATTCACACAAGATGCCACTGATCAAACAAAAGAATTATATGAAGACGTTTCAGAAAAGGCTAAATCATTAAAAGAAGAGGTTGTAGAAACCACAACAGAAGTAAAAGATGAAATTGTCGATTATACTAAAGAAGTTACACATGAGGCTGAAGACTTAAAAGATGAAACGATTGAAACGACCAAGAAATTATAAACATTAAAAAGAAGAAGTCATTAAAGACTTCTTCTTTTTTAACGTTTAACTAGATAACGACTTTATAAATCTTCACTTCTTCTGTTTTTATCTTTTAAACCTTCGTTTAATTCTGTATCACCTTCGACTTCGATATCTTCATGCTTAACATCTTCAGTGAATGTTTTATTCTCTCTATGTTTATCTTTCTTAATAACCACTTCATCATCTACTACTGTGTCTTTATTAACATCCACACGTTCTTCTGTAATAGGAATATGAATCTCTTCATCGTCTTTATGAGGATCAGAATCTACAATTTCTCCGTCTTTAACTTCACGACCTAAAGCTGATTTTCTTTCAATCACAATTTCTTCTTTTTCCACCGGTACTTCAACAGTCTCTGTCTCTTCTTTAGTAACTTTCTTAACGTCGACTTCACCAGTTTGTACTTTTTCTTTATCAACATTTAATTTTTCTTTTTTAAGTTCCATTACTCTTTCATCGTCGTCATATGTTACTTCTCCATTAAAACCTTTATTTACGTCTTTATTAAATCCTTCATCTGGGTGTCCTGCTCTTTCTTCCACTAAGAGGACAACTTCTCCTGCTTCAATATTTGATTTATATCCTTCTATTTCAGTTTTTTCTTCATGACTTAAACCTTTTTCATAATTATTCTCATGATCATCATCAGGTGTAAATGTGTCTTTAATCTTATCCCACATACTTTCGTCTTCTCTAGTATGGGTTACATTTCCATCTGAATTGTAATTTGAGATAATTTTTATATCTTCTCTCGTGTAGCCCTGTTCATAAAGATGACTCATTTCTTTACGTGCTTCAGCTTCTGTAGCATAACTTCCATATACTTTTTTCATTTTAATCCCTCCTGTATAATTTATCTGCAATCTCTTTATATAAAATTCTTTCGCATGCTCACTTTGAAACCAAGCAACCATTCTCAGATATTCTTATTTATATTTCTTTACGCTTCTTAACCTATACTAATGTGGATTTATGTTTATTTACATAAAATCCCCCCTATTTCATTATTTTTATATACATACCCTCTGTTATCATTATTAAACTATTTTTCCAGTAAAATTAAATACTTTTATCTAACTATAAAAAGGACACCAATCCAAGCAAATAGAATACACGAGTCGTCTGTGGTAGCAAGAGCCAAAATGAGACAACACAAGGCTCATTGCTAATGAAGAATGAACTTCAATTCTTCACAGACCCACGGCAGGGAGAGTATTCTAATTTGCGGCAATCCCTTCGCAAATACAAAAAACATTTTTAATTGTTTAATAAGTCAATCTTAGGGGTATAAAAACCTTAATCTTAATAATAAATTATTAACATGAAAGGAGATGAATTTAGTGGATATGG
>DATGTX010000005.1:0-3070 GCA_035301645.1 Pseudogracilibacillus sp.
TGTATCAGCTTCATTTAAATGGTATGACTTTGTTTACTTTATCGATACAATCATTTATTTATTTGTATTAATATTTAGACAAAAATGGTTAGACAAGCGTGTGTTTAGCAAAAAATTTGTTCCAGTGATTATGGCAGCATCTGTTGCATTATTTTTCTTAAACCTAGCTTTTGCTGAATCTGATCGCCCGGAATTATTAACACGTACATTTGACCATAAATATTTAGTTAAATACTTAGGTCCATATAACTTCACAGTTTATGATGGTGTAAAAACGATACAAAATAATCAACAAAAAGCATTAGCAAATGAAGATGATTTAACTAAAGTCTTAAATTATACGAAACAAAAGCAAACACAACCGAATCCAGAATACTTCGGAGCGGCTAAGAAAAAAAATGTGATTAAAATCCACTTAGAAAGTTTCCAAACTTTCTTGATCAACAAAAAAGTAAATGGCGAGGAGGTTACACCATTCTTAAATAAACTTTCTTCTGGTAATGAAGATTTCAGATATTATCCAAACTTCTTCCACCAGACTGGACAAGGTAAAACTTCAGACTCAGAATTCACTATGGATAACAGTTTATACGGTTTACCACAAGGTTCGGCATTCTCGCTTAAAGGTGATAATACATTCCAATCATTACCAGCGATTTTGCATCAACAACAAGGTTACACATCTAGCGTGATGCACGGTGATTATAAAACTTTCTGGAACCGTGATCAAGTTTATAAACACTTCGGCGTAGATAAATTCTATGATGCAACGTACTATGATATGTCAGAGGAAAATCAAGAGAATTTAGGTCTGAAAGATAAAGAGTTCTTTGATGAATCAGCAGATTATTTGGCGAAAGAAAAAGAACCTTTCTATAATCACTTAATAACGCTAACAAACCATTATCCGTTTACATTATCTCCTGAAGATGCATCAATTGATAAACCAAATACTGGTGATTCAACAGTTGATGGTTATGTTCAGACAGCGAGATATTTAGACGAATCGTTAGAACAGTTTGTAAGTGAATTGAAGAAAAAAGGTATCTATGATGATTCCGTTATTATGATTTATGGTGACCATTATGGTATTTCTGAAAACCATAACAAAGCGATGGAAAAATTATTAGGTGAAGACATTACACCAGCTAAGTTTACAGATTTAAACCGAACAGGCTTCTGGTTGAAAATCCCTGGTAAAGAAGGTACTGTTGATAAAACTTATGCTGGACAAGCAGATGTAATGCCAACATTACTACATTTAATGGGTATTGATACTAAGAATTATCTCATGATGGGTACAGACTTATTATCAAAAGATCATAATGATACTGTGCCGTTTAGAAATGGTGACTTTGTAACGAAAGATTACAAATATGTAAATGGCAGAATATATGATAATAAAAATAATGAGCCAGTAACAGAAAAACCTAATGATTTTGATAAACGTAAACAACAAGCTGAAAAAGACTTGCAAATGAGTGATGATGTCCTAAACGGTGATTTATTGAGATTCTATGATAACCCTGACTTTGATAAAGTGAAACCATCAAATTATAAATATGAAACTGGTCCGCAAGGACAAGAGAAAAAATAATAATTATTTAAGCCCTAATTCATTTTAGATAATGGATTAGGGCTTTTTATATATGTAAGCGTATTGAATAGTGTTTATGATGCGCATGATATTGTATTAAATTATTTTATATGTGTGAACTTTAAGATGGGGAGGATAGCGGATTAGTAAATATCAAGAGCAAACATGCACGTTAAAAAAGTAAAAAAGAGAATGCTAAAAAGGATTAGAACATAAATCCTCATTCTCAAAATTAGATTGTCTGAGACATATAGTTTTTGGACAAATGGGACGTATTTTGACGAGATGTTTGAGGGAATAAGACAAAGTGAAGGCTACTGGCTGAAGCTGTCCCCTATGATGGCGAACCAACAATATGAAGTATTGAATAAAAAGAAACACTCAGATGAATTGAATTAAATCATCTGAGTGCTATTTTTCTGGGATTTATGTACCAAACTCTTTGTTTTGAGGTTGAGATGATTGTCCCAGACTCATCATTTTTTATTTGAAGAATGGATCCAAGTTATTTCTTTTTCTTTTACCTTTTATCCAAGTGCAACGTCTAAAATCATCATAATAGTAAAACCAAGCATTAAACTTAATGTTGCTAAATCAGTGTTATTACTAGCTTGAGAATCTGGTATAAGCTCTTCTACAACTACAAATATCATTGCTCCAGCGGCAAAAGCGAGTGCATAGGGTAACATAGGCGTAATGAAAAGCACTGCAGCAGCACCTATTGTAGCAAAAATAGGCTCAACAATTGCAGATGCTTGTCCGTAGTTAAATGCTTTCCATCGTGATGCGCCAGCAGCTCTGATAGGCATTGAAAGTGCAGCACCTTCGGGGATGTTTTGAATCCCGATACCAATTGCTAAACCGAGTGCGCCTAAAAAAGTTGCTTGGCCATTACCAGCTACTACGCCACCAAATGCTACACCAATAGAAAGACCTTCTGGTATGTTATGCAATGTAATAGCTAATACAAGTAATGTATTTTTATTGAGTTTTTTCGTTCCTACACCTTCTTGGTATTGGTTAGAGTCTTGGGTGTTTGGGTGAATGTGTGGAATAATTAAATCTAACGCGCGTATAAAAAAACCGCCCAATAAAAAACCTATTGCTGCTGGTAACCATGCAAAAGATGATCCAGAACCGTAATCGATTGATGGTTGTAATAGAGACCAGAAACTTGCAGCAATCATAATGCCTGCAGCAAATCCTTGCATTGAATTCAGTATTTTATCATTTACTCTTTTAAATATAAAGACTGCTGCAGCACCTAATGCAGTCAATAACCATGTGATGATACCTGCGATTAGTGCTTGGATAAAAGGAGGTAAGTCTTGGAAAAAATCTGACATAAGCTACGCTCCCTTGTATCATTTGAGTTCAAAAAGGTGTATAATATATAGAACTGAAATTAAGTTTAACAGAATTAATTATAATTTTCGATATTAAAAAGGATGTTGGACGATGGAAGCCTACAAA
>DATGTX010000006.1:0-23217 GCA_035301645.1 Pseudogracilibacillus sp.
TTTCTTTTACGGACAATATAAATTACTAGGATCAACAATGGGGAGTAAAGAAGAATTAAAAGCATTACTTGGATTTATGGAAGAACACGATATACGTCCAGTCGTTGGTCATACATTTACATTAGACGAAGTAGAAGAAGCGTTTGATTTATTAAGAGAAAATAATCAATTTGGTAAAATCGCTATTCAAATTTAATTTAGAAAACGGGTTAGCCTACGAAAAATAGGCTAACCCGTTTTGTATTAAGGCTTTCGATATAAAATCCAGTTTTTTTCAATCGGATCAATCCCTCTATTTAGTGCCTTAATCTGAGTTGTTAGATCATTATAAATAAAACCTAATATTTCACTTTGATTACTTACAAATTTTAAGAAGTTTTCTTTTTCATAAACAGTATAATCTCGAAATTCCCATACTTTATATTGATTTGTTTCTTTAAAATAACGCTGGGCTGCTTGTAAAATATCAGTACGTTTTTCAAAAGATTCAAAAAGCTGATTATCAAGAGAATGCACTTGAGTAAAAGTAATAATAGGAAAGTGGATATGTTCAAGTTTTCTTTTAAATACCTGTTGAAAATCTTCTCCACTTAAACTAGTTAAGAGTTGCTGTTTATTATGATACAAGTCTACAGACATTCCATTCTCACTATTTGCTTCATAATTATTATTAATTGTTTCAAAAATAACTTTTATTTTTAACCAGTTGATTAATTTAGGTTTATCAATAATCCAGGTTTGATTGATTTTTTTAGCTGGAAAATAATTATTCTCACAATACTTTTTAATTGTACTTGGTGAGAGCGTGGTGATTTCTGCTGCTTCTTTTATACCAATAATTTTAGTTAAATAGATAATCACTCCTTTATTTACCATTTGTCTTCTAGATAAAAAATCCGAGGCTTATTATAAATTAGTAAAAATAATTCCGATAATAATCCCTGTAATAGCACCAAAGAAAACTTCGATTGGTTTATGCCCGAGAAGTTCTTTAAGTTCTTGTCGTTTTTCGTAATCGGCTTTTTTACCCCAATCTCGCGCTTCACGAGCAAAATACTGCACATCTCGAACCAGTTCATTTAAAAGTTCAGCATGTTTGCCTGCTTGACGTCTTACTCCAGAAGCATCAAACATAATAATTACACTAAAAATAAATGAAGCGGCAAATAAAGTTGTATCAAATCCTTCAATAAGACCAATCGAAGTCGTTAAAGCAGTTACTGCCGCAGTATGACTACTAGGCATACCACCTGTACTAAAGACAAGTTTAGGAATGAATTCTTTTGTAACAATCAATCTAATTGGAACTTTTACAACTTGAGCAAATAAAATACCGGTTATTGCTGCCATGAGTGGAATATTTGAAAAAAATTCCATAATGTATCACCACTCCCTTGTTTATTTTAAAACAGTCTCAAGAGCTACTTCCATCATGTCATGAAAAGATGTTTGTCTTTCTTGTGAAGAAGTCGCTTCGCCTGTAATAATATGGTCTGAAACAGTCAAAATAGCGAGTGCTTCACAATTATATTTTGCAGCTAAAGTGTATAATGCAGCAGCTTCCATTTCAATGCCTAAAATATTGTAAGAAGATAATAAATCGTTAACTTCTAAAGCATTATCTCGGTAGAATGTGTCGCTTGTAAAGACATTTCCAACATGTGTAGTTAATTCTTTTTCCATCGCAATATCATATGCATTTTTTAAAAGATTAAAATCAGCTAATGGCGCATATTCAATATTGCCAAAAATCATTTTGTTTGTTTGTGAGTCATGTGTTGCTCCTTGAGCTAAAATAAGATCACGAATCTTAACGTCGTCTTTCATACCACCACATGTGCCAACACGTACCAGTTTTTTTACATCATATTCGCGAATCAGTTCATTTACATAAATTGAAATAGATGGCACGCCCATACCAGTACCTTGAACAGAGATTCTTTCACCCTTGTAAGTCCCAGTATAGCCAAGCATACCTCTAACTTCATTGTACTGAATAACGTCAGTTAAATAATTTTCAGCGATATACTTTGCTCGTAGTGGATCACCAGGTAAAAGAATTGTCTCAGCAATCTCACCTTTTTTAGCATTAATGTGAACACTCATCTAAATTCACTCCTATTTGTTATAAATTTTTTGATAAAACGATTCATCTAAATCAGCTAATTTTTCTAAAGCTAAACGACCATAAGCATCATTACGATTCTTTAGTTCAGTTTCTAGTTTTGTATATGATTTTTTAAGTGAGTCAATGTAATGAGGTATCTCACCTGAATAAAGTTTTGTTTTACGTTTACGGCCATTTAATTTTTCTCGATTAGCGAGAGCTTTTCGTTCATGAAAGGCAACACCTTCTGTTTGTTCAGGATTATGTAAATCGCCTTGATCAGGGTGTTTTAAAATAGCTTTAACTTCTATTAACCAAAAGTTTTTTCTATCTTCTAATACTTCACCTATATATATACCTGAATTATAATCAGTTTCGACAATACTACCGATATGAATATCATTTGACATGTTATATCCTCCCTATAAATAATTGTGGCAAATCTAAAACAAATGTTTGTTTACGAGTGTCACAGATTGATTGTCTCATAATTTTATTATATTATAAAGATAAGGATGTGATTTGTATGCATATGGAGTTTTTATATTTTCCAGAAGATAAGTCAGAATATATTCCATCATTAATCATGCTATCTCTATTTATAATTGGCGCAATTGTGACAGTTTATATTTTTTATAAAAAGTCAAAAAAAGATGTTGAACAAACACATAAAGAATATCCAAAACATATAGAAAATCAGCCTGATGATGAAAAATAACCTCTTACTATTAAGAGGTTATTTTTTATTGATGGCATTAATAATTCTATTTGTTCCTTCAATGATGATCTCTTTTGGACAAGCAATGTTCATTCGCATAAATTGATTGCCCAGCTTGCCATAAGAAGAGCCACGGTTTAGCCCTACTTTAGCTGTTTTTACAAAAAACTCATTTAATTCCTCTGGTGAAAAGCCAAGTGATTCACAATCAATCCACAATAAATAAGTTCCTTCAGAATCTATTACTTTTAATGAAGTTTCTTTTTCTAATCGTTCTTTTACGTAATTTTTATTCTCGTTAATGACTTCTAATAAATTATTTAACCAAGGTCTTCCCTGAGGATAAACAGCTTCTAAAGCAATGACCCCAATCGTATTCATCATATTCATTCCTTGACGGTTTAATTCATTTGCAAGTTTTGTTCTCATCTTAGTATTTTCTGCGATAATATAAGAAATTTGTAAGCCAGCTAGATTAAATGTTTTTGTTGGTGACATAAAAGTAATCGTTTGTTGACTAATTTCTTCAGATAAAGAAGCAATGGGTATATGTTTATGTTCTTTAAAAGCTAAGTCAGCATGAATTTCATCAGAAAAAATTAAAACATCGTGTGCCAAACAAATCTCGGCCATTTTTTTTAATTCATCTTCACGCCAGACTCTACCAACAGGATTATGAGGTGAACATAAAATAAATGCTTTAATTCCTGATTTTATTTTACGTTCAAAGTCTTTAAAATCAATTTCATATCGATTGTTTTTATGTACTAATTCTTGTTCAATAATTTCTCGATCATTTTCTTTTATTAAATTAAAAAATGGTGTATAAACAGGTGTTTGAATTAAAATTTTATCTCCAGGATTAGTAAAAACGTTAATTGCTGAATTAATACTTGGAATAACACCCGGACTAAAAATAAGTGAATCAATATTTGTCTTAAATTGGTGCGTTTCTTTTAACCAATCTGTTACTTTATACATAAGTTCATTATTTATAATTGTATAGCCATAAAAGCCATGATCTGCTCTTTGCTTAATCGCTTGGTTGACTACCTCAGGTGCTTGAAAGTCCATATCAGCAACCCACATAGGAAGTAAGTCATCTGTTTGAAAAATAGTGTTTAAATGATCCCATTTTAAAGAATGTGTCTTTTTACGTTCAAAAACGCGCGAAAAATCTGTCATTTGTAAACCTCCTAATTAAAATAGAATTCGCTTATCGACGAATTCTACTTTTTGTCATTAGATTATCTAACTACAAGTACATCACATGTTGCGTGGCGTACAATACTTCCTGACACGCTTCCCATAACAATTCGTTCAACAGCGCCAAGTCCTGTTGCACCAACAACCACTAAATCAATTTTTTCTTCAGGAATTAACTCTTTAGTAATAACGGCTTTAGGCGAACCTAGTTTGATGATGGTTTTAATGTTTTTAAAATCAGTGTTTTTTTGATAAGTGTCTAACATATCTTGGGCATATGCTTGTGAACGTTCATAAATAGCACTGTCGTATGGCTCAATCGTTGAGAAAGTTTTTGTATCAACAACATGTGCTAAAACGAGAGATGCATTATTTCTTTTAGCAATTTGAATTGCTTTTTCTAAAGCTTTTTCTGCAGCTTTAGATCCATCGACAGCAATTAAAATATTTGTGTACTGAGTCTCCATTGAAATGCCTCCCATAATAAATTAATTACTTCTATTGTATAGCATAAAAATATAAAAAGGAAATCTATATTTAAAAAAAAAATAAAAAAAAGGCAAAACACCTAGTGTTTTGCCTAGAAGGGGAAGATATACTAAAGTGTTGCTATTTTACTTTACCCCTAAAAAAAATTTATAAACATTTATTTTACTGTTAAGGTATTTAATAGATCTTGATAGACATAATCCCAAAATTTATTATCATATTTAAAAGTTTGACCTACTTTTTGAATGAGCTCTTGAAAAGCATCATCAAATTTAGGGTCATCTTTAGCAGGCATATTAGTTTGTAATTCGTCCACAAAAGATTTAATTTCAGGTGCGTATGGTCCCCATTTAGCAACTTCTTCTCCAGATTCATTAATGAAAACAAAAATAGGAATCACGCGTTTATCGTTAGTGAGGTATTTGTCCATTAAATCCAAATTTTCATCACGAACAAAGACACTAACAGGCATATCGGTTGCTTCTGCAAGTCTGAACATAATGGGGAGATCTAACATACAATGCCCACAAAATTCTTGAGCAATAATTAAAACCCGCAAGTTTTGTTCACTAATTTTGGTTAATTTATCTTTATCTGTCTCTGGAATTTCAAATGTATTATAAATATGATGAAAAGCTTCTTTATGATTAGTTAATGTATCATTATATTGGCTTGGTGAAATGCCCTTATTAAATTGCTTATTTAAATCCACTGTATTCGCTCCCTAATAGTAGTTGTTAAATAAAATACTATCATTAAATACTTGTGGGTACAATTAAGGAAGCTTATCATTTAATTTATAAACAGAACACTTGTCATTGTAAGAATATTAAGGTATATTAGACTTACAATAAAATATCGATAACATTTTCGGGGCAGGGTGTAATTCCCGACCGACGGTAATTAACTTAATTTAAAGTTAAAAGCCCGTGACCTACTATATTTAGTAGCTGATCTAGTTTAATTCTAGAGCCGACAGTAAAGTCTGGATGGGAGAAGATGTTGCTAGAGAGTGCTTGTTTTAAGCATATCTATATTTCCTAACAAAAAATTAACGCCCCTATACCAAAATTGGTTATAGGGGTTTTTATGTTAAGTGAAAACTAGCAAGCCTTCATCGAAATGTCCTTATCGATATTAATAAAGATGGAGGAGAATAAACAATGTCAAATCAAACAACGCGATCTGCCAACTTAATAAAATTAATAGTTATCTCATTATTAGGAGCTATTTCATTAGTTTTATTTTTTATTAGTTTCCCCTTACCCATGTTACCACCTTATTTAAAAGTCGATTTTAGTGATATCCCAGCGATTATTGCTGGAATCATATTTTCTCCACTTGCAGGAGTATTAGTTTTATTAGTTAAAAATGGTTTATACTTTATTATGACAGGTGCAACTGATCCAGTAGGTGTTGTAGCTAATTTTATTGCAGGTTCAGTATTTATTGCTCCTGTAGCTTATTTCTATCATAAACTAAAAAATGTAAAGGGAATTTTATTAGGACTTGTTGTAGGAACGCTAGCTATGACAATTGTGATGGGAATCTTAAATTATTTAGTTATCTTACCAGCTTATGCGACATTACTTGGTATGGAAATGAATCCCGCAATTAAACTCTACACTGTGGCGATAGGTATTTTACCATTTAATATTATAAAAGGTATTATTGTCAGTCTGTTATTTGTTCCATTATTTATCAAATTAGCAGATTGGATTCAAGAACAACATATGAAATTAACTTAACAAGCCATTAAAAAGGTCTATCAAACGTTATTTTACAAACGTTTGATAGACCTTTATTTAATTTTAAAAGTAAAAGCATTTTCTTGTTTTAATTCACCATCATTGAAGGTACGCTCTACGAAGTTAACATTATTATTATAATCGACTAATAAAACAGTTGATGCGCGCGTACCATAATTATCTGTTTTAATAAAAATGGGTGAAAGTTGTTTTTCTAATTCTTTTGACACACCCGTTGTTGGTAAAAGTTCATCGCTTGCTTTTCTCTCATCGATTAATAGACTAAATAAATTATTTGTATTTATATTTTGATGTGAGTTTAAATACTTATCTAATTTAGCTTTTATTGACGTTACTTTGGGCCAAGCTGTGTTCAACAGATGATTACTTAAACCATATGTGCCAGGTTCTAATTTGTAATATTGATCAATTTGATTGCTATAATAAAAGAGTTGATCAGCAGTGCCTGTAATAAGATTATATCCATTATAATCAGCAGCTGAATCGCTTAGTTCATTTAAGTAGTTCTCAGTTGTTTCTGATCCAATTAAATAATCAGCAACAATATCACCGCGAGAAGTTCTGCGTTTACGTTCTAGCGTAGGATCTCGGTAATTTGTTAGCGCGGCAATTCGACCTGATTGTGAAATTCCCATCCAAGTACCTAATGATTCTAAATCACGTCCACCGAGAATATATGGATAATCATCCCAAAATTCAGCAGTAGCAGTAGGTCTTGGATAAAATTCATCACGATTAGCAATCATTATTAATTTATATTTTTTGTGTTGATTTGTATTAAAAGCAATTAAACACATAATGAAACACCTCTTATTTCTTTTTAGGTACAACCCCTAGTGTACAACGTGAAATACTAATTAATTCCTCTGTTTCATCTGTAATATGAATATTCCATACCATTGTGGTTTTTCCGAGATGAACTGGTGTAGCAGAAGCTGTCACCCTACCCTCACGTTTACTTTTAATATGATTGGCATTTATCTCAATACCAAACACGAGTTGAGTTTCTTGATTGATATTTTGAAAACCCCCAAGACTTGCAGCCGTTTCAGCAAGCAGGACACTTGCACCACCATGTAAAAAACCAGCAGGTTGATGTGTTCGTTCATCGACAGGCATCGATAAGATAACTTTATCTTTATCTAGTTTTAGTATATCGATACCGAGAGATTTCATTAAAGTGTTATTTGGATTTTTCATATACTTACCTCCTAAAATTTAAATAAATGCACCTAATAATAAAGAAAAGCCTAATAAAAATCCGAAAATGGTATTTGTTTGTCCAGTCTTAACCATTGCAGGCATCATTTCAAGTGGAGTTGTTTTTCCAATATAGCCTTTGATAACATTTCTTGCTTTAGGAATACTTAAAAAGACAAGTAAGGACCATATAGGTAAAATACCACTAATAATTAATACAAGTGTCCATAAATAAGTAATAATAAATAATGAAGCAAAGAGTTTAACGGCACCTTCATGACCGAGTAAAATCGCAACTGTCTTACGTCCATTTGCTTTATCATTATCTAAATCTCGAATGTTATTTGCTAACATAATTGTTCCAATTAAAATTGCGATAGGAATTGAAATAAGAATGATTTCTGAGGTGACTTCACCTGTTTGAATATAGTAACTAATCCCAATAATAACCGTCCCCATCAATAATCCTGATGTGATCTCGCCTAAAGGCGTGTATGCAATTGGATAAGGCCCACCCGTATATAAATAGCCGACAAGCATACTTAAAGCACCAATTAATGCGATTGTCCAACTTGTTGCGATTGCTATGATAAGTCCTAGTAAAATAGCAATCCCAAAAAAGATAAGTGCAATTTTTAAGACAATTTTAGGTTCGATTCCATCACGTACGATTGTTCCACTGATACCAACAGACTTTTCTGTATCTAAACCACGCACATAATCATAGTATTCATTAAACATATTCGTTGCTGCTTGAATTAATAAAGTAGCAAGCAGCATAGCAATGAATAAAAAGATGTGTAATTCTTTTTGCATCATATACGCTGCCATTGTTCCGACGAAAACAGGAATAAATGAAGCGGTTAGAGTATGAGGTCGAAGTAGTCGCCACCAAACTTGTATTCCGTCTTTTTCATTGAGCGCTTCTCTAATATTTGTCTTGTGTGGCACTGATAATCTCTCCTTAATTCTAATGTTGTTGTCTTAATTTTAGGTAATAGAAGTTAAGGTGTCAATTTATAGTCTTTAAAATCAAATAAAATATGATAATATGCTCAATTCTTTGAGAAACTAATGAAAATGACTTAAAATAGATAAGAAGTTAAGGTTTATATTAGTGGAGGTCTGAAATGGTTGAATTACAAGAAAAGACATTAGAATCCTTGTTAAATCAAGTTAAGATAAATGCAACAAAATATAATCAACGCTTTTACGCAAGTTATACACAAGAAATGACATCTACCCAATTGGTAGATGTATTTAAACGTGCTCGTGGATTGGAAGAAAATCGATCATTTTGGCACAGTTACAGTGATAATTTTACATCTGTTGGAATTGGTGAAATGGCAGTTATCTCAAGTGAGGATGGGTCTTTTGAAACAATTAACGAAGATTGGAAAGAAATAATTGACCAGACGACAATTTATAACCCTTATAAAAAGATCGGTTCAGGGATGCTTGCTATGGGTGGACTTGCCTTTGATCCCAAAAAAGAGAAAACAAAACTATGGGAAAAGTACCCAACATATGAATTAATTGTCCCTAAAATCGTAATTACACAGCAAGAGGAAACCTATTTAACAATTAACTTAGCTGTTGAGGCAAGATCAAATATAGCAAAAATGACTGAAGAAACCATGCAATTAATTGATCTATTGTTAACTAAGGAAATGGATTTTTCAATTCAAGCTCGTCCTGTAATTAATAAACATGAAATTGAACCCGAAGAATGGAAAGAGTCAGTTGAACATGCACGCCAAGCAATTATTGAAGAAAAAGCAAAAAAAATCGTGTTAGCACGTGAAATTCGTTTAACATTTGATGAACAAATCATAGTTGGCGATGTCTTAGAAAAATTAATTGAAACACAACCTAATAGTTATATTTTTGCAATTGAAAAAGAAACAGATTGTTTTGTTGGCGCAACGCCTGAACGATTGGTAAAAGTAACAGGAAATGAATTGTTATCTACGTGCTTAGCTGGTACTGCAGCTAGAGGACAAACAAAAGAAGAAGATGATAAGTTAGCAAAAGATTTACTTGAAGATAGTAAAAATAGAGAAGAGCATGATTATGTTGTGCAAATGATTAAAGGAAGTATTGATTCTTATTGTGAAAATATTAATATCCCAGAAGAACCTATTATTTATCCTTTACGTAATTTACAACATTTATATACGCCTGTAACAGCAGATTTAAAAACAGGTTTTACAATTATTGATTTAGTAAAAAAACTACACCCGACACCAGCTTTAGGTGGGTTACCAAATGAAGCAGCACTTCAATTTATTCGAGATTACGAACGACTTGATCGTGGCTGGTACGGTGCTCCTGTCGGATGGTTAGACGATCGCTTTAATGGTGAGTTTGCTGTGGCGATTAGGTCTGGTTTAATTCAAGCAAATGAAGCTTCTTTATTTGCAGGATGTGGAGTTATGAGAGATTCAGATCCAGAACTTGAATATGAAGAAACAAATGTTAAGTTTTTACCGATGTTAAACGTATTGGAGGAAGCATGATGAACCATATTGAAACTTTGACGAGATATCTAGCACATTTCATTGATGAATTAACACATCAAGGGATTCAAGATGTAGTTATCTCACCAGGTTCACGTTCGACTCCATTAGCGATGCTAGCAGTAGACAATGAATTAATTCGCGATTGGATACTCGTTGATGAGCGTTCGGCTAGTTATTTTGCTCTTGGATTAGCTAAAAAAACTAATCGTCCTGTTGCTTTAATTTGTACATCCGGTACAGCCGCTGCAAATTATTATCCAGCAGTCATTGAAGCCTTTCATGGTCGTGTACCATTAATTGTTTTAACAGCAGATCGTCCACATGAATTAAGAGACGTTGGTGCCCCACAAGCAATGAATCAACTTAATTTATATGGCGATTTTGTTAAAAAGTTTTATGAAATGAGTTTGCCAGAAGCAACTCATGAAATGATAAATTATGTCAGAAATAGAGCGCAACGAGCAAGCTTTTATGCTCAATCTGGAAATCCAGGTCCAGTTCAATTAAATTTTCCAATTAGAGAACCATTAACGCCTGATTTAACATTGCCAAATTTATGGAGTGACCGAGATCAATTAAAACAAAGTAAACCAATCATTGGCAAGCGCGTACTTGATAAAGATAGTCTAACTAATTTTATTAAAATGTTAGAAAGGAAAAAACGACCGCTGATTGTATGTGGACCGCAAACGGATAAGCATTTAAGCGAATTAATTATTAAGTTAAGCAATGACCTAAATGTGCCGGTTATTGCCGATCCCTTATCACAAATTCGTTCAACAACAGATAAGCATGCAAAGATAATTAATTCAGCAGATGCATTATTGAAAAAAGAATCAGTTAGAGAAAAGCTCGCACCAGATCTGCTAATTCGATTTGGAGGAATGCCAATCTCTAAAAGTTATTTATTTTACCTACAAGAAAATAGTCATCTACCTCATTATGTGATTGAAAATGAAACTGACGTGCGCGAACCGACAAATCAACAAGCAAATTACTTATTAACAGATGCTTCATTATTTGTTGAATCACTTTTAGCAAAAGAGATTCAATTAGAAATAAGTGATTGGACAAATAAGTGGCTTGCTTATAATCAACTCGTTCAGAAAGAATTAACAAAGGACAAAAATAATCAAAAGCACCTGACTGAAGGTGGTGTGATTCAAGCTTTACTTCACAAAATTCCTCATCAAAGTGAGTTGTTTATTGCTAATAGTATGCCAGTTCGTGATTTAGATACGTATTATGAAGTAAGTGAAAAAGAAATTATTATTCATGGAAATCGTGGTGTAAGTGGTATAGATGGTGTTGTTTCAACGGCATTAGGTATTGCAGCGGTAAGTGAAAAGCCAGTTACTTTAGTAATTGGAGACTTATCTTTTTATCATGATTTAAATGGATTATTAGCAGCTAAAAAATATGAGTTAGATATAACAATTTTACTTATCAATAATGATGGTGGTGGCATCTTTTCATTTTTACCACAGGCCAAGGAAGGTCAATATTTTGAAAAGTTATTTGCGACCCCTTTAGGGATTGATTTTTCGCATAGTGTGAAAATGTATAATGGAACTTATACTTTAGTAACAGATATGACTGAATTAAATCAAACATTAACAAGGAGTTATCAAAATAAAGGACTCAAAGTGATTGAAATACGCACAAATCGTCAAGAAAATGTCGCACTTCATCAAGCCTTTTGGAGAAAAGTTGAACGAGTTATTTTAGAAGCTGATCAAGATGAATAATTTAACTTTTACAATTAACCAAGATACTTATACTTATCGTTTAGTAGGTCAAGGTGAAGTGATTGCATTATTTCATGGCTTTACGAGTACACAAAATACATGGAATAAATTGGTTGCTGAATTAAGTGAAAAATATCAAGTTCTAACAATTGATTTACCAGGACATGGCGAGACTCGAATCAAACAAGGTAAAACAATGCGTCATTTTAGCGATGATTTTAAAGCCTTATTAGACGAATTAAAGATTAACAAGATTCATTTATTAGGTTATTCAATGGGTGGAAGAACAGCCTTGTCTTTTGCACATTATTACCCTCAAATGATTCAATCTTTAATTTTAGAGAGTGCTTCACCAGGTATTGCTGATATTGATTTAAAAAGACAACGTCAAGTGGCAGATAAGGCGCTTGCTGAAAATATACAAACTAAAGGTATTGAAAGTTTTGTTAATGACTGGGAAGATTTGCCATTATTTAAGACACAAAAGAAATTACCCTTACCTGTCCAAAATCAAATTAGGAAAGAACGCTTAAGTCAATCACCATTTGGATTGGCAAAGTCACTTATATATATGGGAACGGGTACACAAGAATCACTTTGGAATGAACTAGAAAATATCGATTTTCCACTAACTTTAATTGTAGGTAGTGAAGATGTTAAATTTATTGAAATTAATAAACAGATAAATGAGTTGTATAAAGCAGCAAAATTATATACAATAAAGAAAGCTGGGCACTGTGTTCATTTAGAACAAGAAGCTAAATTTATTCAAGTAGTTCATAAGCATTTGCAAGAAATGTCATGAAAAAATACATAAAAGAGGTGCAATAAATGAAGACAGTTACATGGAATAAAGTAAAAGAGTTTGAAGAAATCATTTATGAAAAACATAATGGTATTGCTAAAGTGACGATTAATCGTCCGGAAAAAAGAAATGCATTTACACCACTTACTGTAAATGAAATGATTGAAGCATTTACAGACGCGCGTGATGACTCACAAATTGGTGTGATTATTTTAACAGGAAAAGGCGACAAAGCATTTTGTTCAGGTGGAGATCAGTCAGTTCGTGGACACGGTGGATATGTTGGAACTGATGAAGTACCACGTTTAAACGTGTTGGACTTACAACGTTTAATCCGTACAATTCCAAAACCAGTTATTTCAATGGTAGCAGGTTACGCAATTGGTGGCGGTCATGTTTTACATATCGTTACTGACTTAACAATTGCAGCAGATAATGCTATTTTTGGTCAAACGGGTCCTCGTGTTGGTAGTTTTGATGCTGGATATGGTGCAGGATATTTAGCGCGTATGGTTGGTCATAAACGTGCACGTGAAATTTGGTATCTATGTCGTCAATATAACGCTGAAGAAGCTTATGAAATGGGCATGGTTAACAAAGTTGTTCCACTTGAAGAACTTGAATCAGAAACATTACAGTGGTGTTCAGAAATATTAGAGAATTCACCTACTGCACTGCGTTTCTTAAAGGCGTCATTTAACGCTGATACAGATGGTTTAGCAGGTCTTCAACAATTAGGTGGAGATGCAACATTACTTTATTACACAACAGATGAAGCAAAAGAAGGACGCGACGCATTTAAAGAAAAGCGTAAGCCTGATTTCGATCAATTCCCTCGCTTCCCTTAAGCGACATTTAACCTTTGCTATTTAAAAATAGCAAAGGTTTTTTAGATTTTAAATAAAGGAGGTCTTTTAATGGCTGAAGTAATCCCGCATTGGTTGAAAAAACAAGCAGAACTCTCACCTGATAAATTAGCAGTCGAGATTGATGATTCAGTATGTCTGACTTTCAGTGAATTGTACGAACAATCACAACGAATTGCTAAGCAAATATCAAACTTCCCGTTAAAACGCAATGAACGTGTGGCCATATTATCTACAAATTCCTTAGACATGTTAATGACTATTCATGCCTTAAGCTATTTAGATATTATTGTCGTTTTATTAAATACGCGTTTAACGAGCGACGAATTAAATTATCAATTAAAAGATAGTGAAGCAAAATTACTAATTACAAGAGAAGAGCTAATAGAAGATAAAAACTTATTTGTACCACAGATAAAAACTTTTAAAGAAATAAAAAAATTACCGGTTAATCAAGATATAATTTTAAATGAATCAATTGATTTAGCAGACATATATACAATCATGTATACATCAGGAACAACAGGTTTACCAAAAGCAGTCGGTCATACTTATGGCAATCATTGGTGGAGTGCAATTAATTCAAGTTTAAACCTTGGACTCCATGAAGATGATAAGTGGTTATCACCTCTGCCGATGTTTCATGTAGGGGGTTTTTCTGTATTTATAAAAAGTGCTATTTATGGCATGCCAGTTTATTTATTACTTAAATATACGAAAGAAAAACTATTTAATGCACTTTATCATAAAGAAATCACGATAGCATCGCTCGTTACTTTAATGCTTGCTGATTTTATTAAAACTTCAGAAAGCCATCAAGCTCCAAACAAATTACGTTCGATATTACTTGGAGGCGGCTCAGTGCCAGAAGTATTATTAGAACAAATAAAGGAAAAACAAATACCGCTTGTACAATCTTATGGAATGACTGAAACAAGTTCACAAATTGTGACACTTAGTCCCCGTGACAATATAAGAAAGCTAGGCTCAGCTGGAAAACCTTTAATGTCTGCTGAAGTAAAAATTGCAAATTCAAGTCATGGTATCGGTGAAATTCTTGTAAAAGGCCCAATGGTTATTAATGAATACTTTAATAATCCCCAGGCAAGTCAAAAATCATTTACAAAAGGTTGGTTAAAAACAGGTGACTTAGGATATTTAGACGATGAAGGATTTTTATATGTTGTCGATCGTCGATCAGATTTAATTATTTCAGCTGGTGAAAATATTTACCCTACTGAAATTGAAAATGTCTTATTAAATCATGATAATGTAAAAGAAGTAGCTGTTGTTAAACAAGAAGATGCAAAATATGGTCATGTCCCGATTGCTTACATTGTCTTAAATAATCCAAATGATCTACCAGATTTTAAAAAATACTTAAAAGGTAAATTAGCATCATATAAACAACCTAAAGCTTTTTATTATCTCACTCAATTACCAAGAACTGCATCAAATAAAATTAAACGTTTTGAATTAGAAAAATAAGCGCTTTAAAGTAAACAATGACTAAATGTGATATGATGAAAAGTAGAAAATAAACAATAGAGTAAAGAGGTTGTTATAAATGCATGTGTTTACTGATTTTTATCATAATGAAGTTAAATTATCCTTTAAAGATCATCCATTTTCTAAACAACCTAAACATGTTTGGGTTATTTGTCGTTATCAAGATAAATGGTTATTAACAAAACATAAAGAACGTGGCTATGAATTTCCAGGTGGTAAAGTAGAACCTGGTGAAACAGCTAAAGAAGCAGCTATTCGTGAAGTAATGGAAGAAACAGGTGGCGTCTTGAAGGAAGTTGATTATCTTGCCCAGTATTACGTTGTCGGAAAAGGTGGTCATGTGATTAAAAATGTTTATTACGCTGAAGTAGATAAATTAATTGATCAACCGACATATTTTGAAACAGAAGGTCCAGTTATTTTAAAAAAACTACCAGAAAATATTAAAAGTAACCATGAATTTAGTTTTATGATGAAAGATAATGTCTTAACTTATTGTCTAAAAAAAATAAACAAAAAAATCTAGCGTAGTTTAACTACGCTAGATTTTTTAATTTATTGACGATAAGTTGGTGCTGCTGCTTTAATTTCATCGCTTGCTTGATCTTCAAACTTTTTAAAGTTTTCATGGAATGATTGAGCTAGTTTTTGAGCTTCTGCATCATAACCATCAGGATTACCCCAAGCATTACGTGGGATAAGTACTTCGTCTGGTACTCCAGGAACGTGTGCTGGAATGTTTAGGCCAAATATATCATCTTTTACTGTTTCAACAGTATTTAATTCACCTTCAAGTGCTGCATGAACCATTGCGCGTGTGTATGATAATTGCATTCTTTCACCTACACCATATACGCCACCAGTCCAACCAGTGTTAACAAGAAATACATTTGTATTAAATTTATCAATTTTTTCACCTAACATCTCTGCATACTTAGCAGGAGCTAAGGGTAAGAATGGAGATCCGAAACATGCTGAGAATGTTGGTTCAGGCTCTGTAACACCACGCTCAGTACCAGCTAATTTACTCGTATATCCACTTAAGAAGTGATACATCGCTTGTTCTTTAGTTAGTTTTGAGATTGGTGGTAACGTTCCTGTTGCATCCGCAGTTAGGAAAATAATTGTATTAGGATGCCCAGCAATACTCGGTGTAACGATATTATCGATATTAACAATCGGATATGCTGCACGTGTATTTTCAGTTAAAGATGTGTCTGAATAATCTGCAACACGTGTATCTACATCTAACATAACGTTTTCTAAGACAGTACCATATGTGATTGCACCAAAGATTTCTGGTTCTTTTTCTTTAGATAAATCAACACATTTAGCGTAACAACCACCTTCGATGTTAAATACACCATTAGGGCTCCATCCATGTTCATCATCACCAATTAAATCTCGATATGGATCAGCTGAAAGTGTTGTTTTTCCAGTACCTGATAAACCAAAGAATAAAGCAACGTCACCTTCTTTACCAACGTTAGCAGAACAATGCATAGAAAGAACGTCTTCTTGTGGTAGTAAGTAGTTCATTACTGAGAATATTGATTTTTTGATTTCACCAGCATACTCAGTTCCACCAATCAAAACAGTTTTCTTTTTAAATGAAATAACGATAAATGTATCTGAATTTGTACCATCTTTTTCAGGATCAGCTTTACAATTAGGTGCGACTAAAACTGTAAATCCAGGAATATGTGATTCAAGCTCTTCCTCAGTAGGTTCAATGAATAATTGACGAGCAAAAAGATTATGCCAAGCATATTCAGTTACAATTTGAACGGGTAATTGATACTTTTTATCAGCACCAGCAAATCCTTTAAAAGAAAAGACTTCTTCTTTATTTCCTAAATGCTTAACAACACGATCATGTAACTTATCAAAAGCTTCTTCGTCTATAGCTTGGTTTACCTTACCCCACTCAACAAAGTTTTCAGTTACATCATCTTTAACAATATAACGATCATTTGGTGATCGACCTGTATACTTACCAGTAGTTGCTCTAATTGCTCCAGTCGAAGACATAATACCTTCTTCTCTTGATAATACCTTCTCAACTAATAATGGTACAGAGAGGTTGTCATGGAGAATATTTTCACTTGAAATTTTTTTGATTACAGATTTTTGCTCGATAGTATTCATAATCACTTACCTTCCTTTTTTTCTTTTCTTACAATCTGAATATAGTATAACATATTGATTAGATTAGTCCATACTAATCCAAAAAATGAAACGAGAAAAATGTTACAAAAAAATGAACTTATTAAATATATTATATCATAACAATGACAATATCTTAACAACTTTGTGAAAAAAATCACATACAAATTTAGTAAATCCATTGATTTGACATTTAAATAGCTAAGCTTTACAATTGGCTGAAGTATATGGATTCTCTTATTCGGAGTTGGTGGAGGGACAGACCCTATGAAGCCCAGCAACCATCACAATGTGAAAAGGTGCTAACTGAAGCAAGGTAAACCCTTGAACAATAAGAGCGAAAGGCAATAAACCTTTCCTCAAACAGTGGATGTTAGGGAAGGCTTTTTTTGTTTTAGTTCAATCTCTGAGATTAAGAGGCCCCAAACTATGAGGAGGCTTTTATAAAATGGTATTAAACAAACGATTATTTACATCTGAATCTGTTACAGAAGGTCATCCAGATAAAATGAGTGATCAAATTTCTGATGCTGTTTTAGATGCAATTTTAAAATCAGATCCTGATGCTCGAGTTGCTTGTGAAGTGACAGTTACGACTGGATTAGTCTTAGTTGCAGGAGAAATAACGACAAGCACTTATGTTGATATACCTGCTGTTGTGAGAAAAACGATTAAGGAAATAGGGTATACCCGAGCTAAATATGGTTTTGATGCCGATACTTGTGCGGTACTAACAGCCATCGATGAACAATCACCTGATATTGCAACCGGTGTTGATCAATCCAAAGAAACACGTGAAGGTGATAGCACAGCAGATAATCTTATTGGTGCAGGCGATCAAGGTTTAATGTTTGGTTATGCAACGAATGAAACGAAAGAGTATATGCCTTTACCAATTCATTTGGCACATGCTTTATCAAAACGTTTAGCAGAAGTCAGAAAATCAGGTCTACTTGATTACTTGCGTCCAGATGGAAAAACACAAGTGACAATTGAGTACGATGAAAACAATACACCAGTACGTGTAGATACAATTGTTATTTCGACACAACATCATGAAGATATAGAGTTGGCTCAAATAGAAGCTGATATGATTAAATATGTTATTAAAGAAACTGTTGATGAGAGTTTATTAGATGAAGCGACTAAATACCACATTAATCCAACAGGTAGATTTGTTGTTGGTGGGCCACAAGGTGATGTAGGGTTAACAGGAAGAAAAATCATCGTTGATACCTACGGTGGTATGGCTAGGCATGGTGGTGGAGCATTTAGTGGTAAAGACTCAACCAAGGTCGATCGTTCAGCTGCTTACGCGGCAAGATATGTAGCCAAAAACATTGTTGCAGCCGAATTAGCAGATAAATGTGAAGTTCAACTGGCGTATGCAATAGGTGTTTCAGAACCTGTTTCAATTTCGATTGATACTTTTGGGACGGGTAAACTAAGTGAAGGCGAACTTGTTAGGATTGTTCGTGAACTGTTTAATTTAAGTCCAGCAGGTATTATTAGAACATTAGATTTAAATCGTCCTATATATCGTCAAGTTGCGAGCTATGGTCATTTTGGAAGAAGTGACTTAGACTTACCTTGGGAAGCACTTGATAAAGTAGAAGCATTAAAAGCTAAAGCAAAGCAAAACATATAAAAGACTTATCTATCTCAAAATTTTGAGGTAGATAAGTCTTTTTTAGAAGTTGCGATCAAAATCGGTATTTTCTTTATAATACTTCCCTTTTTTTGTATATGATGTTCGAATGCGCTCCATTTCAGCATAATCCTTGTCTGTTAAATCACGAATAACTCTTGCAGGTCTTCCAAAGGCCATTGTGTTCGGAGGAATAACTGTACCAGGTGAAAGTAAACTACCAGCACCGATAAAGGCATTTTCACCAATTTCAACGTTATCTAAAATAAGTGACCCCATTCCAATTAATGCATTTTTTCTAATCGTACATCCGTGGAGTGTTACTTGATGTCCAATAGTGACATCATCTTCAATAATAACAGGTGAATCAGGACTTTGATGAACGAGTGAAAGGTCTTGAATATTTACGCGCTTGCCAATCCGTGTCGGAGCGACATCTCCGCGTAAAACTGTTTGAAACCAAATACTTGAACCTTCATCAATTGTGACATCGCCAATAATATCAGCGTTTTTAGCTACAAAAACAGAAGGGTGAATCTTTGGTTTAATACCTTTATAAGAACCAAACATAGTAAAACCTCCATAAATGATTAATTTTTTTCTATTCCTATAACAAACGGCGGATTATTTTTTTGGTTAATAAATCCATATTGTAAAACAGCAAACTCTTTTTGATTTAATGCTCTAACATAGTCTAACACAGCGTTTTTTTCATCCTTACCACCTTCATGACCATGATAAATTACGATGACAACTCGCTTTCCTTTATTTAAGACCTTTAAAATAGAAGCAATTGCCTGAATTGTTGAATCCGGTTTAGTAATAATGCTTTTATCACTTTTTGGTAAATATCCTAAATTAAATATCGCACCATCAACCTGTTTAATGTCTTCTTCAGCTAAATAATAACTAATCTTTGCATGACTATCAAGGATGTAACGGATGTTTAAATGTGACTTTGTTAATTCTTTAGAGCGAAGGATAGCTTCTTTTTGTACGTCATAAGCATGGACGAAACCTTCCTTACCTGTTAATTGTGCTAAGAATAAAGTATCGTTACCGTTGCCACAGGTAGCATCAATTAAGAAGTCACCTTCATGAACACTTTCTTTAAGTAACGAATGAGCAAATTCAATTGGTCTTTTCATTTAATCAACTCTTCTTTAGATAATAAAATACTAAATTTATCTTAACATAGCTAGTTGTTTTTAGACTAATAATTTTATAACAAGCCTGTTTAGTGAATGGTGGAAATCTTGACAATTGACTGATATTTCACTACAATTCGAGATGTTATCTATACATATATAAATGAAATAATTTAAAAAGCGAAGTTAATTTAAATCATATAAAATTTAATAAGTGTGTTTTCTAGGGAGGAAAATAAAATGAATTTTAGCCATAAAGAAATTGAAACCAAATGGCAAACATATTGGGAAAAAAATAGTACGTTTAAAACAAACAGTCATACAGATAAAGAAAAAGTTTATGCATTAGGCATGTTTCCATATCCTTCAGCAGCAGGCCTTCATGTCGGTCACCCGGTAAGTTATACAGCAACGGATATTATTTCTAGAATGAGTCGTATGCAAAATAAAGAAGTCCTTCAACCAATGGGATGGGACGCTTTTGGTTTACCTGCGGAACAATATGCGATCGATACAGGAAATAGCCCAGCAGAGTTTACGAAAGAAAATATCCAAACGTTTAAAAGACAATTACAAGAATTAGGTTTTTCATATGATTGGGATCGTGAAATAAGTACAACAGATCCAGAGTATTATAAATGGACGCAGTGGATATTTATAAAAATGTATGAGCATGGTTTAGCTTATATGGATGAAATAAATGTTAACTGGTGTCCAGCGCTAGGAACTGTTCTTGCTAATGAAGAAGTAATCGATGGTAAAAGTGAACGTGGAGGACATCCTGTTGTTAGAAAACCAATGAAACAATGGATATTAAGAATTACTAAATATGCAGATCGTCTATTAGATGATTTGGAAGATCTTGATTGGCCAGAAAGTTTAAAAGAAATGCAGCGCAATTGGATAGGTCGTTCTGAAGGTGCTGAAGTGCGTTTTGATATTGAAGGTCACGATAAAGATTTTGAAGTTTTCACGACGCGTCCTGATACATTGTTTGGAGCAACTTATGCAGTGCTTGCACCTGAGCATTCACTTGTTAAAGACATAGTAACAGAAGAACAAAAAGAAGCGGTCGAAGCTTATCTTCATGAAGTTGAAACAAAATCAGATTTAGAAAGAACGGATTTAGCTAAAGAAAAATCAGGCGTATTTACAGGAGCTTATGCAATTAATCCTGTTAACAATGAACGAATGCCAATTTGGGTAGCAGACTATGTATTAGTATCATATGGAAGTGGTGCAATTATGGCAGTACCTGCACATGACGAACGTGACTTTGAATTTGCTACACAATTTGACCTCCCAATTGTAGAAGTTGTTAAAGGTGGCGACATTTCAAAAGAAGCTTATGTTGGCGACGGAGAATTAGTTAATTCGGACTTCTTAAACGGTCTTCATCAAGAAGAGGCCATTACAAAAATGATTGATTGGTTAGTAGAAAATAATAAGGGTACAAAAAAAGTCTCCTATCGTTTAAGAGATTGGTTGTTCTCACGTCAACGTTATTGGGGTGAGCCTATTCCGATTATTCACTGGGAAGATGGAACAATGACTGCTGTTAAAGAAGAAGACTTACCACTAGAACTACCTGAAATGACTGAAATTAAACCATCAGGAACTGGAGAGTCACCACTAGCTAATAGTGATTGGATACATGTTGTTGATCCAGAAACAGGTATGAAGGGTAGAAGAGAAACTAATACAATGCCGCAATGGGCAGGTAGTAGTTGGTACTTCTTAAGATACATTGATCCAAAAAACACAGAACAATTAGCGGATCCTAAATTATTAGAGAAATGGTTACCAGTTGATTTATATGTTGGTGGAGCAGAACATGCCGTCTTACACTTACTTTATGCAAGATTTTGGCATAAATTCCTTTATGATATTGGAGTAGTTCCTACTAAAGAGCCATTCCAGAAATTATATAACCAAGGAATGATTATGGGTGAAGGTAACGTTAAGATGAGTAAATCATTAGGTAATGTGATAAATCCAGACGAAATTGTTGCATCTCACGGAGCAGATACACTCCGTTTATATGAAATGTTTATGGGGCCACTTGATGCTGACGTGACTTGGTCAACAACAGGTATCGATGGTGCGAGAAGGTTTTTAGATCGAGCATGGCGACTTATTGTTGATTCAAACGATACACTATCAACTAAAATTGTAGATACAGGTGGCGAATCCCTAGAAAAAATTTATCATGAAACAGTAAAAAAAGTAACACAAGATTTTAATAACTTACACTTCAATACAGGTATTTCACAATTAATGATGTTTGTTAATGAAGCCTATAAAACAGAAACAATTAATAGATCATATATAGAAGGCTTTGTTAAAATGCTCTCGCCAGTTGCACCACATGTGACAGAAGAACTATGGCAAAGACTAGGTTATGAAGAAACAATTACTTATGAGAGCTGGCCGACTTATGATGAATCGAAATTAGTAGAAGATGAAGTGGAAGTAGTGATTCAAGTCTTAGGGAAAATTCGTTCTAAGATAATGGTTGATAAGAATTTAAGTAAAGAAGAACTTGAAGAAGTGGCGTTAGCTGATCCTAAGATTCAAGAGTGGATAGAAAATAAAACGATTAGAAAAGTAATTGTTGTTCCTGGAAAATTAGTTAATATTGTAGCTAATTAAAAATAAAAGCTTAACTTACTGCATAAAATGAGTGTCTAAAACTTATTAAAATGCTTGTAGGTTAAGCTTTTTTAGTTCTCCTAAGGTAAGAAAAGAGTTAATTGTTGACAGTTGATTGATTAACATGTAATATTAATCGTGCTGTTAAAAGACATGCATTCATTTAAATAGTTGCGAAATGACTTGAATGATTTAAAAAGGTCGTGACTTGACTAAAAAGAATGACATGTGATATAATAAATGTTCTCCAATGAAAGAGGAGAAGTCAACGGAATCTACTTGTTAGTTAAAAACAAAGTTAATTGTTGACAAAGAATTTAATAAGTGTTATATTTTAAAAGTCGCGTTTTTGCGAGAGAGAAAATTATTTGCTCCTTGAAAACTGAACAGAACAACTATTAAATGTCAAGAATGAATTTAAGTGACTTATGTCGTTAGAAGATATTATATCTTTTAGCAATATAACCTCTTAATCAATTCGAATAAATATAGGCAAGCTAAGTGTATGAACACGATGTGGTTCATACGTTTCAAATCTTTCTATTATGGAGAGTTTGATCTTGGCTCAGGACGAACGCTGGCGGCGTGCCTAATACATGCAAGTCGTGCGCAGGAAGCAGACTGAAATCTTCGGATGGACGTCTGTGGAATGAGCGGCGGATGG
>DATGTX010000007.1:0-8128 GCA_035301645.1 Pseudogracilibacillus sp.
TCAAATTTAAAAAAATCGGCTAAATCCGTAGTTACGATTATAGTATTTACGTTAGCCAGTAAAGTATTAGGATTTTTAAGAGAAGCTTTAATCGCTTCAAAATATGGTTCAGGAGCAGGAACGGATACATACTTTATTGCTCTGTCAGCAGTTTCGTTATTCTCAGTTCTTTTAACGCAAACTATAAATACAACTCTGATACCTATTTTATCAGATGTCGAAGCACAGGAAGGGAAAAAGGGAAAGCTCAATCATCTAAATAACTTTTTAAACACAGTTACCATCATTGCTTTCATTTTAGTAGTTATTGGATATTTTGTAACTCCTTTACTAATGACTTTTTTAGGAAAAGGATTTGTAGGAGAGCAATTTGAATTTGCAATCTTGTTAACTAGAATTGGTTTGCCTATGTTAATTTTTTCTAGTGTGGTTGGGGTTTTTAGGGGTTATTTACAAAGTGAAGAATTCTTTAATGAATCTGCTGCCGCTGCCTTCCCAAAAAATATTGTTTATATCTTATTTTTAATTTTTCTGTCCCAGTATTTTAGTATTAAAGCTTTAATGGTTGCCGCTGTAATTGCTGAAGCTTCTCAATTGCTTATTCAAATTCCTAGTTTACGAAAGCTAGGTTATCGCTACAAAATGAATGTTGACTTGCAAGATGAATATATGCAAAGACTTGCTGCTTTAATCCCTCCTATTTTAATTAGTGTAGCAATTAGCGACTTAAATAACCTAATTGATAAATCAATGGCCTCTTCTTTGGTAAAAGGAAGTGTCTCTTCTTTAAATTACGCAAGTGTCCTTAATAATATTGTGATGAGTGTATTCGTTACTGCCATCATTACTGTAATCTTTCCGATGCTTTCAAAAGAAGCAAATGCTGAGAATTATAATGGACTCAAAAAATTGATGCATACAAGTTTAAATATCGTTTTATTAATTACTATTCCAGCAGCTATTGGTATGATTGTTCTAGCTACTCCTGCCGTTAAATTTGCTTACCAGCGTGGTGAATTTGGTGAAGCAGCGACCATGATGACTTCCAGTGCACTAGTTTATTACTCCTTAGGATTAGTTGGAAATGGTGTAAAAGGCTTACTAACTCGTGTGTATTATTCCCTAAAAGATACAAAGACTCCTATGATTAACAGTGCTTATGCACTAGGTTTGAATTTTATCTTTAACTTAGTTTTAGTTCAGTTTATGGGACATCGTGGATTAGCTCTTGCTACCTCTTTAAGTACAACGATTACAGCAATCATCTTACTGCATCATCTACGAAAGAAAATCGGAAACCTAGGCCTAAAAGCAATGATACAATCAAGTGTAAAAATATTGGTTTCTTCTCTGATTATGGGAGTGGCTGTTTACTTTACGTATCATTCCTTAATGGCTGCTCTATCACCTTCTCGTTTAGTTGAATTAATTCTTGTCTTCTTAACTGTTTTAATCGGTATAGCAGTTTACATTGCAGCTCTATACCTCTTCAAAGTTGATGAATTACATTTTGCTATTGATTATACTAAACGCCAATTAAAAGAGAGAAAACAGAATAAAAATTAATTGATTACAAAAAAACTCTATTGCTATCTTAACTAAGATAGCAATAGAGTTTTTTTAATTCTATAATCTCCAGTAGTTATAACCGTTTGATTCATATTCTTTTCTGTCTAATAGACCTTTCACATCTATCATCACTTTATTTTCTTTGTTTCCTATTTTAAACATTTCATCAAAATCATTTTTTGTCATCGTTTTAAACTCTTCATGTTCCACTGCTAATACAATTGCATCTAAATCTTTCATATCTTCTAACGAATTTAAGGTTAAATTATATTCTTCGTGTGTTTCTTTTTCGTCTGCTACAGGATCATAAATTAATGGGAACAATTCATATTCTTCTAATTCATGAACTATATCTATTATTCTTGTATTTCGCGTATCAGGTACATTTTCTTTAAATGTAAATCCTAAAATACCTACTTTTGCATCATGAATATTTTTATCGGCTTTAATTAACTGTTTAATAACATTTTCTGCAACATATTTTCCCATGCCATCATTTATTCTTCGACCAGATAAGACTACTTGTGAATGATAGCCTAATTGTTCCGCTTTATAGGTTAAGTAATATGGGTCTACTCCGATACAGTGTCCGCCCACCAGTCCTGGAGAGAAATTCAAGAAATTCCATTTTGTGCCAGCAGCTGCTAATACGGCTTGTGTATCGATATCCATCATATTAAAAATAATAGATAATTCATTCATAAAAGCAATATTTACATCTCGCTGTGAGTTTTCAATTACTTTTGCAGCTTCAGCTACCTTAATTGATTCTGCACGGTGTACACCAGCTTTAACAACTAACTCGTATACTTTTGCTATTGTTTCCAATGAGTCTTCTGTTGAACCTGAAACAACTTTTACAATGGTCTCTAATGTATTAACTTTATCTCCTGGGTTAATACGTTCAGGAGAAAATCCAACCTCAAAATCCTTGCCAAATTTTAAACCAGATTCGTTTTCAAGGATAGGAATACAAATTTCTTCAGTTACTCCAGGATATACAGTAGATTCAAAAACTATAATAGAATCTTTAGTTAAATTTTGTCCAACAATTTTAGATGCACCCTTAAGTGGTTTTAAATCGGGTGTATTATTTTCAGTAATAGGTGTCGGTACAGCAACTATATGAAATTTAGCTTCTTTCAAGTGACTAGCATCTGCAGTAAATTCTACAGTTGTTTCTTTAATCGCTTGATCTCCAACTTCATTGGTAGGATCAAATCCTTTTTTATACTGTTCGATTTTTTCTTTATTAATATCAAACCCTAATACTTTAGCTTTTTTTGCAAAAGCAACAGCAATCGGCATGCCTACATAACCTAATCCTACTACAGAAATGACTTCTTCATAATTTTTTATTTGCTCGTATAAATTTGACATTTTCTTCCTCCAATATTTGGTTTATATATTTGCCATTAGATAAGTCTAAAAAAATCTTACTCGCAAGTTATGAGCAATATAATTCGCCGAAAATTAATATTTCTTTACTTGTGAATACTTTACCAATATAGCATATTTTATTAAAAAATGAAAGTTCCCCCCTAATTAACTTGGTCACCTTACATCAGAAAATACTAATAAAAAAGGATTAGATATAGAGCATATACATCTAAATCCTTATAAGTATTTATTTATAAATTTTTATACGTTCTGGAATACTATAATAATCAATATCTAGCTCTTCATCATTTACTCCTTGCGAAGAAACTTTATCAAATAATGTTTTAATTGTTTGAAGCAATATTTCAATATCTAAAATCAATGAATATTTTTTTATATACAATAAATCAAAATTTAGTTTACTATTAAAGTCAGTGGCATATTTTCCATTCACTTGAGCATATCCAGTAATCCCGGCCCGTACTGTATGCCTTAAGTAATAATAACGGTTTTGTTTTTGAAACTGTTCAACAAAAAAAGGACGTTCTGGTCTCGGACCTACTAAAGACATATCTCCTTTAAGTACATTAAACAATTGAGGCAATTCATCTATGCGCAATGATCGTAAATACTTACCAATTGACGTCACTCTAGTATCATTTGTAGTAGCCAATACAGGTCCCGTGCTATCTTCAGCAGTGATTTTCATTGTTCTAAATTTTAAAATATCAAATTCTCGTTGATCTAATGTAATTCGAGTTTGTTTATATAAAACTGGTCCAGGTGAAGTTATTTTTACTAAGATAGCAGTTATTAAAATAATAGGAGCTGTTACGATAATTAATAAAATCGATACTAAGATATCTACAAAACGTTTAATAATATCTAGCTCAGGTGCTATTGAAAATTCAGTCAATTCTAATAATGTCTCATCTTCGATATTCCTAATGTTTGAATTTAATAATAATAAATTATTAAAAGAAGAAGACAAAAATATTTTTTTATCATGTGCAGTTAATAAAGTCGTGATTTCTGTTTGTATACTGTCTGGAAGATTTTCAGTTAAATATATAACATCCACTTTATCTATATTTAATTTTATATTCTCAATAAAATTTCCATAAACAGCAATATCCACTACATAAATATCATTACGAGCACTTTCAAAATTTCGAATAGCACGTTTACAATTTAATTCTGGTCCTACAACCATAACTTTTCTTGTTCCACTTAGTCGCTTATAAAGTTCATAAACAACTAATCGCCATATAGTTAATAAAACTGAACTAATTAAAAAGCTTAATATAATAATCGTTCTAGGAAAAGCAAACCATCGCCCCAAAAAAGTTAACGATGTAATAGTTATTATCATTAATAATTGATTAATGATAGTAACATACAATATATCAGCCTTTCTTTTATTGTAAAGCTTATACATTCCTGAAAGAATATTTAATACACCAAAGGCAAACATAATGTAAAAAGATACTCCTTGGTAAGCTCTATAGTTAAAAGTTGGTATTTTAAAATTATAACGTATTAGAAAAGATAAAACGAATGACAGATGATAGATTATAATATCTATAATGAATACAATTACTTTTCTAGTACGTTCGTATTTAGTTAAATCTTTTATATTCTCCACACAAAATCCCTCAATTTTTTAATATAAACATAAGAAAATAGTTAGTTTAATATACATTAGTAATAAATTGTTCCATCAATAACTTTAACATAATTCATAACAAACATACATAGGTTAAAAGCAAATTATGTATACATCTTTCAATATATCTTATTAAATATCTTTCATAATAACAAAAGAGACCTTAAGCTCAGTATAAGGCCCCTTAAAAGTTTGTATTTCTATAAAATTTAATAGCTTTAAGAAACTATTGAATTTTTTAGCTCGTTTAGAGCTTCTTTCCAATGTGGTATATTAAAACCAGTATTTTTAGCTTTTTCTATACACATTACTGAATTTTTTGGCCGTCTTGCTTTTTGAGGATAGTCTTTAGACAAGATAGGTTTAACCTCTACTTGTTCATCTTTCAAGATTTCTTGAGCAAATTCATACCAAGAGCATCTTCCTTCGTTAGAAAGGTTATAGACACCAAAATCTTGCTTACTTTCAACAAGATGTACCATGAAATTAGCTAATGTTTTGGTTTCAGTGGGTCTTCCAAGTTGATCACTGACAACATTAAGTTGTTTATAACTTTGAGCTAGTTTTTTCATCGTATAGAAAAAATTAGCACCGTATTTACCAAAAACCCATGATGTACGAATAATATAGTATTTATCTAATAGCTTTTGAACTTCTTTTTCACCAGCAAGTTTAGCTTTTCCATATTCATTAATAGGATTTAATAGATCATTTTCTTTGTATTCTTTTGAAGATTCACCATTATATACATAATCTGTACTAATATAGACAAATATACATCCTAGTTCCTTACATATTTCGGCTACATTTTTTGTTCCTTCTACATTTACTTTCCAATTTAATTCTTTCTCTTCTTCAGCCTTATCTACGGCAGTATAAGCAGCACAATGAAAAACAACAGATGGATTCTCTGCTCTCAAAATTTTTCTTACTTTATTTTTATCTAGAATATCCATATCTTCTGAACCAAGTGAAATATAAGATCTTCCAGTTACTTTCATTAAATTAGTTAGCTCAGTTCCTAACTGTCCCGTTCCACCAGCAATTAAATATTTCATAAAGGCTTCCTTTCAGTCTCCATCTATAATTAATGATGGATGATTTATTAAACATTTCAAAAGTTTATAACTTTGCACGCTCTTTTAAAGGACGCCACCATTGTTCATTTTCTAGATACCAATCAATCGTTTCAATGATACCAGTATCAAAAGTATATTCAGGTTCCCAGCCCAAGTCTTTCATTAATTTTGTAGGGTCAATAGCATATCTCCGATCGTGACCTAGTCTATCTTCTACGTAAGTAATTAAATCTCTAGAAACGTTAAGCTTATCAACTATTAAATCAACAATTTCATTATTTGTGCGTTCATTATGTCCACCAATATTGTAGACTTCTCCAGCTTCAGCCTTTTTCATAATAAGATAGATGGCTTGGCAATGGTCTTTTACATGTAACCAATCTCTAACATTTTCTCCATCGCCGTAAATTGGTAGCTCTTTATTATCCATTGCGTTAGTAATCATCAATGGAATTAATTTTTCTGGAAAATGATACGGACCATAATTATTTGAGCAACGAGTAATATTCACATTCATTCCGTAAGTTTCAAAATAAGAACGTACTAATAAGTCTGCACTCGTCTTACTTGCAGAATATGGACTGTTTGGTGCTAAAGGAGTATCTTCAGTAAAGTAGCCTTCTGATCCTAGCGAACCATATACCTCATCTGTAGAAACTTGAACATATTTTTCTATATTTTTCTCACGTGCAATATTCAATAAATTTAGTGTTCCTTTAACATTCGTTTCAATAAATACATCCGGTGTCAAAATACTTCTATCTACATGAGATTCGGCAGCAAAATTAACAATGTGTGTTATATCATATTTATCTACAACGTAATTAACTAATTCAGTATTCGTAATATTTCCTTGAACGAAATGGTAATTCGGTAAATCTTTAACATCGTTAAGATTTTCTAGATTCCCTGCATATGTTAGTAAATCATAATTAACTACTGTAGCATTTGGTTCTTTTTCTAATAGATAATGAACAAAATTACTTCCAATAAATCCTGCTCCACCTGTTACTAATATATTCATGAATTATTCTCCTCCCAGACAAAAGGGTTATCAAATTTGTCAAATGAAACAAGCTGTTTATCTTTTTCAGATAAGATGACTTTATCTAAAGACATTGGCCACTTAATATTGAATGACTCATCATCAAATATAATACCAGAATCATGTTCTTTAGAATAACCTTCATCTACTTTATATTGCACGTTACAATTCGGTGTCAATGTCACAAAACCATGAGCAAAACCTTTTGGAACCAGTAATTGTCTGTGGTTATATTCACTTAAAATGAAACCTTCCCATTTTTTATATGTCGGAGATCCTTTACGAATATCGACAATTACATCATAAATAACTCCTGTTGTCGCACGTATAAGTTTTGTTTGGGCTTTAGGTGGCAATTGAAAGTGTAATCCTCTTAACACTCCTGCTTCAACAGATAATGAATGATTGTCTTGAATAAACTCTTGTTTAATGCCAGCTTGTTCAAATTTATCTTTTGTATAACTTTCCGTAAAAAAACCTCGAGCATCTCCAAAAACATCAGTCTCGATTAACAATGCATCTTTCAGTGTTGTCTTATGAATTTTTACCAATTTTAGATCCCTTACTTTCGTTTGCGATTCGTAGCATATATTGCCCGTAAGCATTTTTCTTTAAAGGCTGTGCTAATTCAATAAGTTTATCTGTAGAAATATACCCCATGCGCCATGCAATCTCTTCTAGACAAGCAATTTTCATATTTTGTCTTTTTTCCACTGTTTCAATAAACTGACCTGCATCAAGAAGCGATTCATGTGTCCCAGTATCCAACCAAGCAAAGCCTCTTCCCAATAACTCTACTTCTAAATCACCAGCTTTTAGATAGGCTTGATTTATATCTGTGATTTCAAGCTCACCACGTTCTGATGGTTCAATCGTTTTAGCAATATCTACTACACGATTATCATAAAAGTAAAGACCAGTAACTGCATAAGAACTTTTTGGATTTGTTGGTTTTTCTTCAATAGATATTGCTTGTTGATTATCATCAAACTCTACAACACCAAATCGTTCAGGATCAGTTACATGATATCCAAACACTGTTGCTCCTTTAGTTTTACGCGCTGATTTTTGTAGTAATTTTGATAAACCTCCTCCATAATAGATGTTATCACCTAAAATTAAACAGACAGAGTCATCACCAATAAACTCTTCCCCAATAATAAAGGCTTGTGCAAGTCCTTCTGGCTTTTCTTGCACTAAATATTCTAATGTAATTCCTAAATCTGAACCATCACCTAATAACTCTTCAAAACGAGGTGTATCTTCAGGCGTAGAAATAATTAATATTTCATCAATACCAGCTAACATTAGTACAGACAGCGGGTAATAAATCATTGGTTTATCATAAATCGGCATCAGTTGTTTTGAAACTGCTTTTGTAAGAGGATA
>DATGTX010000008.1:0-15423 GCA_035301645.1 Pseudogracilibacillus sp.
AGCTTTTGAATCCTTGAAATAATTACCAGTATTTTCCATAAATTTACTGGTTCAGCTTCGTGTTGCCTTTTTTAAGCAATATGAACCTTGATAACTAAATAACTATTTATTTTCATCTTGACATACTACCGCAGGTCTTAAAAGTAATCTAACTCTTATTAGTGTAAAATACATTTAATTTATTTCAACTAAAATGTATTTAATCGAATTAATATTGTTTCCAATTCTCACATGCTATGATAATGGTGTTCTCATAACTTAGGAGGTATACAGTTTGCAAAATCAACACACACAAGCACCTAAATTTGTTTTAATTTTAATTCTTGGTTCACTTACAGCTTTTGGCCCTTTATCTATGGATATGTATTTACCCGCCTTGCCTAATATAGCAAGTGACTTAAGCGCCTCAACTTCATTAGTTCAAATAAGCTTAACAGCAACATTACTCGGACTGGGTTTTGGACAATTAATTTTTGGGCCTTTAAGTGATATTCATGGAAGACGTAAACCACTCACTTTTACTTTAATTGCCTTTACACTGTCATCTATTTTAATTGCTTTAAGCCCTAATATAACATTTTTTATTTTCTTTAGATTTTTACAAGGTTTTACAGGAGCTGCTGGTATCGTTATCGCACGAGCTGCAGCTAGAGATCTTTATAGTGGTAAGGATTTAACTAAATTTATCGCATCACTTGCGCTTGTTAATGGTGCCGCTCCTATACTTGCCCCTGTCTTTGGAGGCATTATTTTGAATTTCACCACATGGGTTGGTGTTTTTTACATACTAGCATTAATTGGAATACTTATGTATGCAGGTGTCATCTTCTTTCTACCTGAGACATTGCAAAAAGAGAATCGTGCAGAAAGTGGTATTTTTTCTGTTCTAAAAACATTTAGTAAGTTATTAAAAGATAAGTTCTTTATGGGTATCGCTATCACACAAGCATTTATTATGGGAAGTATGTTTGCCTATATTGCTGGTTCGCCTTTTATTTTACAAAATCTATATGGTGTTTCTCCCCAGCAATTCTCATTTTTCTTTGCATTAAATAGTATCGGGATTGTTATTAGTGCACAAACAAGTGGCAGATTGGCTACTTATTTTAAAGAAATTAATATCCTTTTTTTCGGTGTCATCATGTCATTTAGCGGAAGTATTTTACTTGCGATTGTTGTTTGGCAAGAACTCTCATTAGCTTTTATCTCTTTCGCTTTATTTGTTGTCGTATCCAGCGTTGGTGTCGTTTCTCCGACCGCTTTTTCACTTGCTATGGAAACTCAGGGGAAATCAGCAGGAAGTGCTTCAGCATTCCTCGGACTTATTCCATTTCTTGGAGGTGCAATTGTATCACCGCTAGTCGGGCTCGCTGGCGAACTTTCAGCTACCCCACTTGCAGTCATTACTCTTTTATGTAGCTCGAATGCTTTAATTACTTTTTTATATGTACGCAATATAAAAAGCAATGTATAATACCAAATTTCTTTTTGTTAACTCGCTGTTACCAAAGTTGACAATCTCCTTTCAATGTTTTAATATATCAATGTATACTGTTTATTATAATGGTTAACATGCATGGAAGGAGATTCAAATAAAAATGTCACAAACTGATTCTAGCACCAAACTACGAATGATGATCGTCACTGCTTTATTTGCTGCAATTATTGCTGTATTAGCCCAAGTTGCCATTCCAATGCCACTGGGTGTACCAATAACTGGTCAAACTCTCGCTATTGGACTTGCTGCTACTATTCTAGGCTCTCGTTATGGAACAATTTCAGCAATACTCTACATTATTATTGGTGCGATTGGCGTGCCTGTTTTTGCCCAATTCACAGGGGGCTTCGGAATTTTATTTGGTCCAACAGGAGGTTTCTTAATTGGATTCATTCCAACGACTCTCTTCATGGGTTACTATCTTGAAAAAACCAGCTTTACCTTGAAAAATGCGCTTATTGCTAATATTATTGGAATGTTTATTACATTAACTTTTGGAACAATCTGGTTAAAAATTATCGCTGGACTTTCATGGCCTGTAGCATTCGCTGGAGGATTCACGCCATTTCTAATTGGTGGAATTATTAAAGCGTTTATTGCGGCTTATGTCGGTATTATTGTAAGAGAAAGATTGAAATCTGCAAGACTCTTGTATGCCGCTAATTAATCTTAATCCAAAAACAACCTGCTAATATGTCGAAGCCATTGAAAAACTACCTAAAAGCATCTAATACATTCATTTAGAATCCGGAATATGCGAAGACTCCTGTGGGAAGTAAGAGATCGACGAGACCCCACAGGGCAAAGCCCGAGGAGGCTCGACACTCGCCCACGGAAAGCGAAGCATAGTCCGGATACGGTGGGTAAGCCTACTATATTTGAGAAGGTAATTCACTTTTTCAGTGGCTCCTGGTATACCAACAGGTTGTTTTTCGGACTATTTTTTCATAAAACTTTTATATATTTTGTTTAATTCATTCACATTTAAATTTAAATCTTGTTCGTAAATATACTTAATTGCATGACCTAAAGCGACTGTTGTCCCTCCAGCTACGCTAGCTCCTACTATAGACCCAGCCCCTGGAACGAACTTAACTACTTGTCTGAACACCGCTTTTCCCGCATTGCCTACAACTGTAGCGATGACTAGCTCTTTTGCATTCGCTTTTGAAATCGGCTGATCATATAGGCTTGATAGTTTAAGAATTAAGCTCACTTGAATACCGACCAATGGGACAAAATCAGAACCTGGCACCGGTAATGCACCAACACTCGTGGCAGCAGCACCTGCTGAGAGAATCCAATTATTCGCGATTCTATTTTTGTCCTTTAGTTCCTTTCCCAGTAATAAATCCTTAGATTTTTCTTTTAATATTTCTAAAAGAGCATCTTGCAATTTAGTTAAATTTTCACCTGTTCGAGAAGATATTGGGATTACTGGGTAACGTGAGTTAGTTTGTTTTTTTATATAATCGACTAAAGAAGGTATATCATCTGCTGCATCTATTTTATTTAAAACAATTAAGATATCTTGATTATTTTTTTCAATTGAATTAAGTGTTTTCAACTCATTTTCAGATAAAACAGTTCCTGCTGCATTTAAGAAAAATAAAATTACATCAGATTTTTTATAGTATGCGAGGGTTTTCGCTGAGTTTTCTGTGACTACATCATCTAAACCTGGTGTATCTACAAAGACAATATTATCTTTATGACGGATTTCTTTAACTTCCACCGTTTCGCCAGGCCTTGCACCAACCGTTACTAGCTCTTCTTCTAATAAAGCATTAATGGTTGAAGATTTCCCAGCATTAACGTCACCAACAAGTGAAATATATAATTCACCACCTAGTTGTTCATTAATCTCTTCACTCGCTTCGTCAAATGAAACATCAATGGCTTGATTTACATCTTTATTTCCTGTGCTTTTCTTTTTAAAAAACATCCAAATCCCTCCCTATATTTTATTATCTCAATTGAACATCATGTAAGTGAGCAAATAACCCACCTTGTGTAATCAATTCATCATGTGTACCTTCTTCTTCTATTCCCTTATCTGTCACAACTAGAATTCTATCTGCATGTTTAATCGTTGCCAAACGGTGGGCGATTATTAGTGTTGTTCGGTCTTTTGCAAGTTCAAGTAATGCGCTTTGTATCATCGCTTCCGTCTCAGTATCTAAAGCAGATGTTGCCTCATCTAATATTAAGATTGATGGATCTTTTAAGAACATTCTAGCGATAGCAATACGTTGTTTTTGTCCACCTGATAACTTCAAACCGCGTTCTCCAACTTGTGTGTCATAACCATTTGGTAATTCACTAATAAACTCATGTAAATAAGCTAAACGAGCCGCTTCATATATTTCTTCTTCTGTTGCAGTTAATTTACCATATGCTATATTTTCACGTAAAGTGCCTGTAAATAAGAATACATCTTGTTGGACGATTCCTATATGGCTTCTTAAAGAACGGATTGTCATGTGACGTATATCTATGTTATCAATTGTAATTGACCCTTCATCAATATCATAAAAGCGTGGAATAAGTGAACAAATCGTCGTTTTTCCTGCTCCAGAAGGACCAACAAAAGCGATTGTTTCCCCATGATTTATAGCAAAATTCAATTTATTCAACACTTGTTTTTGTGTACGTTCATAACCAAAAGAAACATCACTGAAAGCTATATCACCTTGTAATTCCTTAACAACTTTAGCATTTGGTTCATCTTTGATATCTGGATCGATATCTAACATTTCCGTAAATCGTTTAAATCCTGCCATTCCTTTAGGATATAACTCTAATAATGCACTCATCTTTTCAATTGGTTTCATTAATACATTTACAAATAAAACAAATGCAACGAGCTCACCATAAGTAAGTATATCATTATAGGTAAACCAAGCACCAACGACAAGAACAACTAAAGTCATTAAACGCATCAGCATATAAACATTTGAATTCACAAAAGCCATTACACGATAAGCGCCTAGTTTAGACGTCTTAAATAATTCGTTATTTTCTACAAATCTTTGTTTCTCAAACTTTTCGTTCGTAAACGACTGTACAACACGAGCTCCTGATACTGCGTCTTCTACCCGAGCATTAACACCAGCAATATTTTCATACATATTACCCCAAGCTTTACTCATTTTTATATTGCTGTAGGAAATAAAGAAAATTAAGAAAGGAACCATAATTAGAATAATTAACGCAAGTTGGACATTAATTGTCATCATAATTCCAAAAGCTCCAAAGAATGTCATGATTGCGATAAATAAGTCTTCTGGTCCATGATGTGCCAATTCACCAATTTCAAACAAATCATTTGTGATTCGACTCATAATTCGACCTGTTTTCGTGTTATCAAAAAATTTAAAACTTTGTTTTTGAACATGGTCAAATAGCTCTTCCCGCATATCCGTTTCAATATTCAAACCTAATTTATGTCCCCAATAGGTGACAACGTATTGTAAGAATGTACTAAACAAGTAAACTACAAGTAATACGACACTTACTATAATAATTGCGTTCCAGTTGTTTCCCGGCAGTAACTCATCGATAAACCATTGAACCGCTACAGGGAAAACTAATTCCAAAAGTGCTACAATTACCGCACTTGTAAAATCGATAATAAATAATCGTCTATGTGGTCGATAATACGAAAAGAATCTTTTTAGCATAAATTCATTCCTTCATTAGTTATTTTCATACCTTTATTTTACCATGGACCTGAAATTTGTTCTATTTATCTTAAAAATAAATAAGTATGTGGAATTATTAATCTTACTTATATCAATAAAGCATTAGATTGATACTTTTATTAGATGAATGACGAAAACACTCTCTTTCTTCTTTAACTTCGGTCACAATCTGTTAACATTGAATTTGGAGGTGGGTATTCTGTCTATTTTCTTTGATATTATAAAAGCGATCCCATATATATTATTTTTCGGAATTTTTATATTTCTTGTTTTATTATTCGTTAAAGATAAATTTCAAACACAACACGCAATTTTACGAACGCATCCTATTTTAGGAAGAATGCGATATATATTTGAAATGATCGGACCAGAAATGAGGCAATATTGGTTCGCTAATGATAAAGATGGTAAACCAATTGATCGAGATACACAAGAGACCATTGCTAAAGCAGGAAAATATGCAAATACAGTAATGGGCTTTGGTTCAAAAAAAGATTTTTCGAAAACAGACTTTTATTTAACAAACTCTTTATTTCCTTTAAACAAAGATGAATTAAGCGTTAATAATAAACGTTTAACAGAAACATATACGTATCAAATACTAGACGAAACATTAACTAATCGAAAAGAAAAAAGAAACCAAATACAAATTAAACCCTGGCATCTCGCAGATAAAGATATTGTCACATTAGGTGCAAAACGTAAAAATCCATTTCATGTTAAAGGATTGATCGGCGTTTCTGCAATGAGTTACGGAGCATTATCAGCAAGTGCTGTAAAAGCTTTATCCCAAGGTGTTGCTATCAGTGGCGGAAGTTATATGAACACAGGTGAAGGAGGTATATCACCTTATCATTTATCTAAAGTATATGAAGTGGTAAACAGAGACATTTCACTTATGGATAAATTAAGCGAGAAATTAGTACAGTATATTATAAAGAATCCTAATTGTTCTAACTTTGATATAGAAGATCATTTTGGTAAAGGCGTCATGTCTCATATCAGAACTTTGATAGAGCAAGGCGTTGTTGAAGAAAAGTCAGCAGATCTAATTTTCCAAATTGGTTCAGGTCTGTTCGGTGCTCGTCGAGATGGTAAGTATCATGAAGAAACATTAATTAAAAACGCTTCTCAAAAAGAAGTTAAAGCAGTTGAAATCAAGCTTGCACAAGGTGCTAAAGTACGCGGGGGTAAACTTCCAAAAGAAAAAATCTCACCTGAAATCGCTAAAATCAGAGGGGTTGAAATGGGTAAGGATGTTGAAAGTCCAAACCGCTTCCCGCTCTTTAATGATATCGAAAGCTTATTTGAAATGGTAACACATTGGCAAGATATTATTGAAAAGCCAATTGGTATAAAAGTCGTTGCAGGAGATCATAATTCATTTGAAGAGTTAGCAAGTTACATGGCTGAAACCGGTAAAATGCCTGACTTCATTTCAATTGATGGAGCTGAAGGTGGTACTGGTGCAACTTACCAAGAAATGGCAGATAGCTTAGGTCTACCGATTAATTCAGGGCTATTAATTCTAGATCAAACACTAAGGAAATATGGTATTCGTGATGAAATTAAAATCATTGCTTCAGGAATGCTTGCAACAGCTAATAAAATGGCGATTGCATTGTCGCTTGGTGCAGACTTAATTTACGTAGCTCGTGCAGCAATGAATACTGTCGGGTGTATTAACGCACATAAATGTCATACTAACCTTTGTCCAGTTGGCGTTACATCACATTTACCCCATCTTGAAGCAGGTGTTGCAGTTGATGAGAAGCGTTTCCGTACAGCTAACTATTTCACAACCATGCGTGAAGGACTATTTATGTTAGGTGCTTCATGTGGATTAGATTCTCCTACTAAATTTAGGAAAGAACATATTGTCTTAAGAGAAGAAAATAATGATGTGAAAAAATTAGACGATATCGTAGAACAATTGAATTCTCATATCGGAAATGTTGAAAAATTTGAAGATAAAAAAGCTGAGAAGATTAGCTAAACAAAAAGCGATGACTGAATTAGTCATCGCTTTTTTGTTTATTATAAAATTTTATCTCGAAGCTTATTGAACGACATTTTCTTTTGCTAATTCTTTTTTAAGTCGCTTATCTTCTGTACCCTGAACAACTACTGCAGCTGATGCGTCACCTACGATATTAACTGTTGTTCTAAACATATCTAGGATTCGGTCAATACCTGCAATTAAAGCAATTCCCTCAAGCGGCATACCAATTGAACTTAACACCATGGCCAACATAATCATCCCAGCTCCTGGCACTCCTGCCGTTCCAATTGATGCAAGTACGGTCGTTAATACTACTGTTCCTAACTCGATTAACCCTAATTCTAACCCGTAAAATTGTGCAATAAACACAACGGCTACACCCTGATAAATAGCTGTTCCATCCATATTAATTGTCGCACCTAAAGGTAAAACAAAACTACTTACTTTTTGAGATACACCTAAGTTTTCTTGAGTGTTCTTAAGTGTCATAGGTAAGGTTCCAGCACTACTTGCGGTACTAAAAGCAACCACTGCAGCTGGCGTAATCCCTTTAAAGAATTTTAATGGACTCATGTTCGCAAAAGTCTTAACTGCTGTCGCGTAAACAATCACAGCATGAACAACACACGCGATTGCAACTGCTACAATTACTTTCAGTAATGGTAATAATACGGCCGCCCCATACTCTCCAACAATCGGAGCAACTAAACCTAAAATACCGATCGGTGCAAATTGCATCACGATGCCTGTGATTTTATACATAATCTCTGCCATACCATCAAAGAAATTATAAACAGGATCTGCTTTTTTCCCAACTAAAGTAATCCCTAATCCTACAAATATTGCAAAGAAGATAATTTGTAGTATATTTCCGTCAGTAAATGCTTCAAATGGATTCTCTGGTACTATATTTAAAAACGTTTGAATGACACCTTCAGTTTCGCCAATTTCAACTTCTTCTGTAGGCGTAGCATCAATATCTAAACCTTTTCCAGGTGAAATTATAAACGCAAACGCTAATGCGATAACAACAGCAATACCTGTTGTCACTAAATAATAAAGAATTGTTTTACCACCGATTCTTCCTAATTCTTTAGGATCACCCGTGCTTGCAACTCCGATAATTAAAGAAGATAATATCAATGGAACTATAATAAATTTAATTAAACGTAAAAATAAATCACCTAACGGTTGAAGAACGCTGATTGACTCACCAAATGCCAGCCCTAAAATAACTGCTATAACGAAAGCAACTAAAATTTGCGTTAGTAAATTAACTTTCTTAAACATACAATTTCACCCTATTCTTATGTATTATAATTGCTTAGTTATTGCTAAAATTAATGCTTTTATGTTAAAATTTTTAGTGTTCTACAACAAATTGTAGAGCGCTTTCAAAATTTTTACGAATATTTACCCCCTTAATACAATATCAATCTATTTAGCTTTATATCCAATAGTAAGGATAAACTACATAAAAATACAAGAAATTACAAACAATCTGTTAAATTGATTTTATTTTCTTACAAAATAACTTAGTAATTATCTTTTTACCTAGGAGAAAATATGTGAAAACTAGACTTTTAAATCTGTACAATAACAACAATAACACGTTATTCATGTTGGCGCTAATGGTAATTATTATCCCTTTTGCTGGTGAATTAAAACTATACCCATTTAATGAAAGTTTTCGAATTAGCTTTGGTATGCCTGCGTTCTTCTTTTTCCTATTGATATGGCGTAATAATAGAGTTATTTTAGCAGGAATTGTAGTAGGGATTGCTGTCGTCTTTTTTAGAATGCTAATTGATATACCAATCTCTGATTTAACGTCATCTTTTATACGCCACTATCCAACTTTCTTTTATTACTTATCCTTTAGTTGCTTATTCCAAATATCAAGAATTAAACAAATATTACATTTACCTTTAATAGCCGGATTGATTGGTGTTTTATTAGACATTATAGCTAGTTCTACAGAGTTAGCTGTTCAATATCTAGCTTTGGAGTCACAAATTCAGTTTGATAATATTTATAATGTGACAATTATCGCTATCTTCCGTAGTTTTTTTATAGTTGGGTTATATAATCTAATTATCTTACATAATACACGGTTAAAAAAAGAACAAGTTCAATTGCAAAATAGGCGATTAATTTTACTCATTACTGAATTGTATCAAGAAACAATCAATTTAAACAAAACACTCATTAATAGTGAAAAGGTAACTGAAAAATCATATAATCTATATAAGAGCTTAAAGGATATTGACAATATAAGTAATTTACAAAAGAACTTGTCAAAAACTGCCTTAGAAATTACTGGGGAAAGTCATGAAATAAAAAAGGACAATCAAAGAATTCTTTCAAGTTTGTCAAAACTAATTTCTGAAGAGAGTTTTTCTGAATATATGAGCATGAATGCTATTTTAGATATCGCAATAAATTCAAACAAGAACTATGCTGCCACACTAGAAAAAGAAATTACTTTCTCTCAAACAATTGAACATAAAGATGCTGAATATCATGTTTATATAACACTTTCTTTAATAAATAATCTTCTCGCAAATGCGGTAGAAGCCATTGAAAATAAAGGTAATATCTCTTTAAATGTTTTTTATGCCAAAGAGAATATCATCTTCCAAATTAAAGATGACGGTCTAGGCGTAAAAGATAGTAACGCTAAAGTTATTTTTGAGCCTGGTTTCACAACTAAATATGACATTAATGGCAGTGCTTCTACAGGTATCGGGTTAAGTTATGTCCAATCCTTAGTAGAAAAACTAGATGGAGCAATTACAATCGAAAATAACGCTAACTTAAAAGGCGTCATGTTTACAGTGACACTACCCGAAATTAGTCTAACTAGAAAGGAAGATCTCGAGTGAAATTTTACCTTGTTGATGATGACATAACAACACGCACAATGCTAAAAGAAATAATTCACGACCATGAACTAGGCATCGTCATCGGTGAAGCTGAAGATGGTTCTTTATTAGATCATAATTCATTAACTTTAAAAAAAGCTGATATTCTATTAATCGATCTCCTAATGCCTAATAAAGATGGCATTGAAACGGTTAACGATATTAATTCTTTTTTTAAAGGAAAGGTTGTTATGATTTCACAAGTTGTTTCTAAAAGCATGATTAGTGAAGCCTACTCACAAGGAATTGAATATTATATCACTAAGCCATTAAACAAGTATGAAATTATAGCAATTATAAAAAAAGTATCAGAAAAAATTGAATTAGAAAATTCCATTTTAAACATTCATAAACTGACGCAAAAAACATCTCATAATAACACTAGCCTTAAAGTTTCTAAACAAGCATCTTTAGAAAACAACTTTTCCGAAACTGCTTTAGCTATACTCGCTCAAATCGGGATTATCGGAGAAAATGGTTATAAAGATATTTTAGATGTATTAAATTATACTTTTAAGCATGAACAAACACATACATTAACAGACGGCATGCCACCACTAAAAGATATCTTTGTAAATATAATTAAAGATAAAATTACTGAGCCACCTTCTGAACAGCTATTAAGTCGTGAGATTAAAAGTACTGAACAAAGAATCCGTCGGGCAATTGACCAATCTTTAAGCCACTTAGCTTCTTTAGGTTTAACAGATTATTTAAATCCAACTTTTGAAATATATTCTTCCAGACTCTTTAATTTTACTCTAGTGAGAGAAAGAATGGCTGAACTTAAACAAAATGAGATGCTGGAATCCTCTAAAGTACAAATTAATAGTAGAAAATTTTTGCAGTCTCTGTATTTTGAAATTAAAAAATTAGCAAATGAAAATTAAACGATTGTGTTTTTAAACAGACTAACATTGGTAGTAATCAAGATAAATTATTTAAAATACAAACCACAAAAGCATCAACAAAATAAATATGTTGATGCTTTTCATGTTTTATAAAAACTATTAAACTCCTACCTTATCTTTCGCTGAAATTAAATGAACTTGATTAGGGATGTTTAGGTAAACTGTCTGCCCATCTATATAAGCACTTTTCTCAGAAATATTATAATCATCTACCAATAAAAGTGTATTACCCACCTTGACTTTATAACGTATAGAGTTTCCATGATAAATACGATTATGTACAATTCCTTCAATTGTCCCGCTTTCACTCATTTCAATCATCTCAGGACGAATTAAAGCCTTACCCTCTTTGTATTCCATATTTTCTACAGGAAACTGCAAATCTTCAGTAACAAAAAATGATTCCTTTCCATCTTGTTGTACTTTTCCTTCTAAAATATTTGCATGGCCAACAAAATTAGCGATAAATTCATTCGTTGGATTTTGATAGACTACTTCTGGTTTATCTAATTGTTGTAAACTACCATCTTTTAGAACCATTACACGGTCAGAAATGCTCAACGCTTCTTCTTGGTCGTGTGTTACAAAGATGATTGTTAAATTTAGCTCTTCTTTGAGACGACGAATTTCATCACGCATAATCATACGTAAATTCGCATCTAAATTGGACAATGGTTCATCTAAGAGTAACACTTTTGGTCGTAGGACTAAACAACGAGCAATAGCTACACGTTGTTGTTGTCCGCCACTTAATTCATTTGGTTTACGTCCTCCATACCCATCTAATTGTACTTGAGTTAATGCTTCATCTACTCGTTCTTTTATCTTTTGCTTAGTTAGCTTAAGTAAATTCAATCCATAAGCCACATTATCAAAAACAGTCATATGAGGAAATAAAGCGTAATTCTGAAAGACCATGCCTGTCTCTCTCTTTTCAGGAGCTAGGTCTGTTATTCGAGTGCCATCTAAATATATCTCACCAGATGTTGGTTGATGAAAACCTGCAATTGTTCGTAGCAATGTGGTTTTACCGCAACCACTAGGCCCAATAAAAGTAATTAATTCACCTTCATTGATATCAATCGAAATATCTTGGACAGCTTTCACATCTCCAAACGCTTTATTAATATTCTGCAAACTAATAAGTGGTGCTTTATAATCCGTCACAATAGATTTCCTCCCTATAAATTAATGTCTTAAATTTTTGTATCATATCGCTTTTCAATCCATTTTAATATCGTCATACATATAAGAACAACAACAATTAAAATAACAGACATAGCTGAAGCTCTTCCAACAGAAGCCTGACTTGCTAAATTAAGTATATAAGTAGCAGCTAGATTCGTTCCTGGAGAAATAAGGAATATCACACTACTCACCGATACCATAGATGTCATAAATGCATACACAAAACCTGATACAAATGCCGGACTCAGTATAGGCAAGACAACCTTCCGCAATGTACGTACAGGGCCAGCACCTAAATCAGCTGAGGCTTCTTCCATTGAGATATCAATTTGGTTAAGTTTACTAATCACAGCCTCTAATCCAACTCCGATTTTTCTAAACGTCATATTCATAACAAGTAAAAGTACAGTACCAGTTAAAAACAAAGGAGGCCCATTAAATATTAAAACATAACCAATCCCGATAACTGTTCCTGGGACTGCGACACCAAACAACGCAGTAAACTCTAATAACTTTTTAGCCGGTATGTTTTTACGTACAGTTAGATACCCTTGTAATAACCCTAAGAAAGAAGCCAACAAAGCACCTAAAAAGGATACAATTACACTTGTATAAATAAAGTTCCAACCACTTGGATCTGAAAAGTGATCGAAAGTAAGGGTATTATTAATTCCAATAATTTTTACAAATGCACCTAGCACAACCATAAGGAACATAACAGTGATAAACAAAGCCATTAACGTACTTATTCCAAATGTGACTGCTTTCAAAGGTTTGTTTAACGAAAGATTACCAGCACCTGAACTACTATCTATCGAAGTGACATCAGTATCTTTTACATAATAAGTTTGAAATAAGAATACGATTATACTAGGGATAATTAAAAATACTCCTAACACAGCTGCCATTTCTAAATTTTGTTTCCCAGTTACTAATAAGTAGGCATCTGATGCGAGAAAGGAAGTTTCTCCTCCAATAATAATTGGATTTGAAAAGTCAGCTAAAGCCATAACAAAAACAAGTAATCCAGCTTTTAGGATACCTGTGCTTGCTAATGGTAATGTCACTTTGAACATCGTTTGTGTTTGACTCGCTCCTAAATCCATTGATGCATATTCTAAATTTGGGTTCATGGAACGCATCGATCCTTCAATCATCATAAACGCAACTGGAAACAAGCTAAGAACTTGAGCTATAACAACTCCCCAGAAGCCATATATACTAAACTGAACTCCAAATATATCATTGATCACCTCAGTTATAACTCCACGCCTTCCAAATAAAATAATTAAAGACAAAGAAAAAATAAACGGTGGAGCAACCATTGGTAAAAGTGATAGCCCTCTATACACTTTCGATATAGCACTTGTAGTTCGCGTTACATATAATGCAAAGGGAATACTAATCCCAATAATAATAGACGTTGAAACAATACCTACCATAATGCTATTTAATAAAGATTTATAGTAGCTAGATCTTTGAAAGAATTGTTGATAATGCTCAAATGTAAATCCATCCCCGCCAATTCCAAAACTGCGTAATAAAACAGCTAAAAGAGGCAGTAAAATGAAAATGAATAACAAAACAGCTACAACAATAGCCGCCATCGCAAATAATGGCTCTGCCCAAAAACGTTTCCAAGCTGTCTTAAATTTATTATCTTTCAATTCTTTACTGCTTACTTGCGCCTGCACTTACATCTCTCCTCTAGTTAAAACGTTTATCCCATTCTTCTTGTATTTTGTCGCGATCTTCTGCTGCTAATAAAGCATCATAATCTATTAAATTCGGTTCAGTATCGCCTGCTGTTCCTTCAATTCCTGGCTTAGTGACCATAGAACGATGTTTTCCAGATTCTTTCATTCCCGCTTCTGAACCTACGTAATCAATAACCTTTTGTACATTCTCATCGTCTTCATTTCCAGCATAAATCCAAATAACATCAAGATCATAACCAACACCTTCTTCAGGGATAACTCCTTCAATTGGATAACCCTCTTCCATGAAGTTATTTACAGCTTGATCCCATGTCACGCCAATTGCAAACTCTCCTTGAGCTGCCATTTGTCCTGGTACGTCTGCAGATTCTACATACTGACCTACATTCTTATCTAATTTTTCAAAATAGTCCCATGCTTCTTCTCCTAGTATTTGTATCATAGTAGAAACAAACAAGTATCCTGTCCCTGAAACACTAGGGTCAGGCATGACAATCTCACCTTCGTATTGCGGATCTATTAAGTCTTGCCAAGAAGTAGGCATATCCAGCTCTAATTCATCAATTAAATCAGTATTAACAGCTAATTCATTATACCAATAAGACCAACCATACCATCTTCCTTCAGGGTCCTTAAATTCATCAGGCACATCTTCCCACTCAGGCGAATGATAAGAACCTAACATATCTTCTTCTTCAGCAAGCAATGCTAAACTATGTAATTGACCCCAGTGAACTTCTGCTCCAACATCCGGAAATTCTGCTACTGCTCTACTATAGCCCTCTTCACTAGATAAATTTAGAAAATCTGCATTTATACCTGTTTCTTCCTCTAGTGCAGACACCATAGGTTGCATCTCATCTTCAACGTTATGTGAATAAATCGATACAGCGTCACTTCCACCACAAGCCGCTAAAGTTATTAATGCTAATAAACTAATAAACACACTTGCTAATTTAAATTTCATAATTATCTATCTCTCCTATTTTATAGTTCATAAAACTAATTTTTCTTTATAAAAATAAAAATTCTTGATCCTTTTATGTTATAGATAATTGATTGTAATGATTAATAACATAATCTGCATCCGTTAAATGGTCGGCATTTTCATCTAGGTCTGTGACAATCCCTATACTTGCAATCGCCTTCAAATTTTTACCTAGATTCATATCTCCATTAGTATCTCCAATGACAATTACTTCATTTGGATTAACGTTCATTTCTTTACATACTTTTTTACCAATTAGCGGGAAGGGTTTTGGTAGTTCGATTTGGTCAGAACCCATGATACTATGAAAGAAATGATGAATATTCATTAAATCTAAATGTTCTTCTGCAATATCTGTATCATCAGAAGTAACAACCCCCATTTTGACTCCGCTTTCACTAGCATCTATTAAAAAAGCTTCTAATCCTTGAAGTGGTTGCAATAATTTCTTCCAATTTATGTTTTTGTGGACTTCAGCAATACTATTTCT
>DATGTX010000009.1:0-9165 GCA_035301645.1 Pseudogracilibacillus sp.
CCTTTAATCTTCAAGTCTTTAATTACAGAAACATCATCACCATCTATTAAGACGTTACCGTTTGCATCACGATATACTTTTTCTTTTGGTTGCTCTGCTTCCGCTTCTTCTATCCATTCATGAGCACACATTGGACAAACAAATAAACTTCCATCTTCGTACGTTAAGTCTGAATTACACTCAGGACAATTTGGTAATTGAGCCATTCTTCTTCCTCCAGCTAGTTTTCTCTATTATATCACATTCTTTTTTTAATGGTATTAACACATAAAACAGAGATTTATTTAAATAGAATTCGAATCTTGAACTTATTAAAATCTGTGATAACCTAAAGTAATAGTTATTATTTTAGATATTCAGACTAAGAGATGCAAATTCAAGACGATTCTAAATTGATAAGAATATTATGAATAATCACAGTTTTATAACATCTTTTTATCTATTTAATTAACAAAAGAAAGCGGTTATACTTAGACTATTAGTTTTTTTTAGGAGGAGAAAAATGAAGAAAAAAGGTTTTTTTCAACGATCACTTGACCGAGTTGAACTCGTAGGTAATAAACTGCCTCACCCAGTGACGTTGTTTGCATTACTTGCTTTATTAGTACTTATTTTATCTGCTATTATTTCTACTTTCAATATCGAGGTAGAGCACCCAGGTATTGAGGGTGAGATTGTTTCTGTCACGAATTTACTGACTAATGAGGGAATTGCGCATATTTTCACTAGTATGACAGAGAACTTCATTGGATTCGCTCCTTTAGGTGTTGTGCTTGTTACAATGCTAGGAATTGGGCTAGCTGAAACAACCGGACTAATCAGTGCAGTCTTACGTGGATTTGTTTTATCAGTTCCTCAAAGATTGATTACCGCTGGTCTTGTTTTTGCGGGGGTTATGTCGAGTGTTGCTTCTGATGCTGGATATATTGTGTTACCAGCTCTTGGGGCAGCAATTTTTGCTGGATTAGGAAGACATCCACTTGCTGGTTTAGCTGCTGCTTTTGCCGGGGTTTCTGGTGGGTTCAGTGCTAACTTATTCCTTTCAGCAACAGATCCTATGCTTGGTGAAATGACAATTAGCGCTGCTAAAATTATTGATCCAGCATATGCTGACGGAATGAACGTAGCCATGAACTATTACTTCATCGCCGCTTCTGTTCTATTACTGACATTTGTTGGTGCGTGGGTCACAGAAAAAATTGTAGAACCTCGCTTAGGTAGCTATGATGGAATATATAAAGAAAAACTCGAAGGTTTAAAACCAATTGAGAAAAAAGGACTTATATGGGCTAGCGTTGGTTTTGGAGCTGTTATTGTCGGTATCCTTTTACTCCTATTACCAAATAACGCGCCTTTATGGCCTGAAGGAACTGGCTTCTTAGAATCTCCATTTATGGAAGGTCTAGTCCCAGTTATTGCTTTAATGTTCTTTGTTCCAGGGTTAATCTTTGGAGCGGTAACTAAAGAAATTAGAAATGATAAAGATGTTGCTGATCAATTAGCAAAAACAATGGGCACAATGGGACTATTTATTGTCTTAGCGTTTACAGCTGGACAGTTCGTTGCTTACTTTGCTGATAGTAATATGGGACTTGTACTTGGTGTGTATGGAGCTGAATTCTTACAATCAATCAGCTTAACAGGTATTCCTTTAATTATTCTTTTTGTATTAATCGCTGGGTTCATTAACCTATTTATCGGGAGTGCTTCAGCAAAATGGGCAATGATGGCACCTGTATTCGTTCCAATTATGATGCAGTTAGGTTATTCACCAGAGCTTACTCAAATGGCTTACCGTATCGCTGACTCATCAACGAATATTATTACGCCACTAATGACATACTTTGCACTCATTATTGCGTTTGCCCAGAAATATGATAAGAAAATGGGTATCGGAACACTCATCTCAGTTATGTTCCCTTATTCAATCTTCTTCTTAATCACTTGGACAATTATGTTAATTGTTTGGATGCTCTTTGGTATTGATCTTGGACCAGGTTCACCAATTTTATATCAGTAAAATATATTAAAAAAGCGTGCTAACCAATTTGGTAGCACGCTTTTTTATGTAATCAGTTTATTAATTCGGCTTAAATCTATATTGCCGCCAGAAATAAGACAAACAACATTTTTATTTTCAATATTTATTTTATGATTCATTAATGCTGCAATTGTTAGTGCACTTGAAGGTTCAATCAGCTGCTTCATTCTTTCTAAAACAAAGTTAAATGCTTCTTTTATTTCTTCTTCACTAACTAATACAATCTCGTCTAAATGCTCTTGTAAAATTGGAAATGTGATTGTTCCAGGTTCTGTCGTTCTTAACCCATCAGCGATTGTTTTAGTGGCATCTACCTTAATGCGCTTATTTGCTTTTAAAGATAAATAAGTATCATTTGCTAGTTCTGGCTCTACACCAATCACTTTTATTTCCGGACGTAATTCTTTTATTGCAGTTAGCACACCTGCGATTAATCCACCACCGCCAATAGGTACAATAACCGCATCAACTTCTGGCAGAGATTCGATAATTTCAAGACCAACTGTGCCTTGTCCAGCTATAATTAACTCATGATCATAAGGGGGAATAAATTTACCTGATTTCTCTTCAGCAATTTCAATCGCACGTGGAATTCTTTCAGCTGACGTTAAGCCACAATACTCAATTGTTCCACCATAACTAGCGATTGCTGCTTGCTTACATTGGGCTGCATCGGTTGGTACAACAATAATTGAGCTTATCCCTAATAGATTAGCTGCTAAAGCGACTGCTTGTCCGTGATTTCCTGAGGAAGCAGCTACGACAAGTTTAGCTCCTTTTTCTACAGCGTCTTTTACGGTGTTATAAGCGCCTCTAATTTTAAATGAGCCTGATTTTTGTAAATGTTCACTTTTTAGATAAACATTATTATTACATCGTCCAGAGAGTTGAGTTGATTTTAGCAAAGGTGTCTTGTGGATAATCCCTGTTAAATTCTCTTGTGCTTCATAAATTTTTTTTAAGTTCATTTTTTCGCCTCTCGTATTAAGTTATTCACAGTGTGGATAAACGTTTTGTCAATTTCTTCTACTGTGTAAGAAAATAAACCACTTGTCGTGTGGATAAATATTAATCCACCTTCTTCCCCAATTTTTCGGGTTGCAACATCAATCAAATCTTCAATGTTGAATTCTCGATGTTTTGTGGTTAATTTAGTTTGGTAAAGTCTTAGTTCTCGCTTGTCCTTTGTTTCAGTTTTTTCTAAACCTGTAACTTCTCTAACTACTTTAATATACGGATGACTAGCAATGACTTCCACTTTAACACCGCCTTTTAAAATCAAAAAAAGACAACTCTCTCTTGAATTGTCTTTTATTTAATTCATTTCTATTGAACTCATACCACCTTGAACATTTGTTAAATTAGTAAAGCCAATCCTTTTTAATCTTTTACATGCTTCATTTCCGCCTGCACCTGTTTGGGACATAACCACTATTTCAGTATTCTTATCTGCGATATCTTCAGCAGCTTTCTTAATTTGGCTCAAAGGAATATTGTTAAACCCTTTAATATGAAACTGAGCGAATTGGCTTTGTCTTCTTACATCTATCAAAATTGAATTATCTGCTTCTAGAATCTCTTGTAATTCATCGCCTCTGATTTGTTTAACAGATTTGTTTGGGATGATTTTTCTTAAGACAAAAAAACCAAAACCAAAAATTAGAAAAATAATAAGGAACTCGACGACAATGGCTGGATTCATAATTACGCTCCTATCTATTTATTGTTTTCAATAAATAATGTTAGCACTTCTGCACCTTCATTATCAACCGGGATAAATAAGTGGGGAGTTGTCCCCTCAAAATATGCAGTATCACCCTTATGCATTAAATATTTTTGATTATCAAATAGTAATTGCATGCTACCTTTAAGTATATAAATAAATTCATCATGAGAATGTGTGTAGGCTTCTTCTCTTAAGTTTAATTCCTTTGGTAACACATGTACAATTGTTGGCTCAACGCCTGAATACTTCGATTTATTAGCAAGTAATTCATATGAATAACCCATATGAACATCGCCAATTTTAGATACACGTTGGTGTTTAGTTTGTAAAACTAATTTTTGTTCAGGTGTATCTTCAAGTAACCATGCTAAGGGAACATTTAATTCTTTTGCAATCTTAGACAAAGTTGCAATGGCTGAGGATGTTTGGCCATTCTCAATTTTGGATAATAAACTTTTTGAAATTTTACACTCACTTGCAATCTCTTGTTGGGTTCTTTGTTGTCTTAATCGCAATTGTTTAATTTTTATACCCATCTGAGTTAATGTCATGACATCCAATCCTTTCTCTAAGTATAGCAAAGCTATTGTATCATATAAAAGAGTCGCTTAATCGTCAAGCAATGCATTAAAAAACTAGAACAATTTACTGTTCTAGTTTTTTAATACAGTCTTATTGTGCCATTTTTTTGAAAATATCGTATTGATACTTCAAGAAATCATACATCATATCTCGTTTTCTACGATGTTTTTGAGCAAGAACATCTGCATCAATGCCTTCACTCATTTGACTTAATTCATAAGCCAATGAACGACTTGGTAATTTTTTACCTAACTTATTTTGTATATAGAAAGCAGCTTTAAGTAATTCATCTTCATTTATACCTGTTTCAATTCCTAAGTTCTCCATTAAGTAAAGAACATCATTTGTTGCCACATTCCCTGCTGCACCCGGCGCATATGGACAACCACCTAATCCACCGATTGATGTATCAAAACGAGTCATCCCATAATTCATTGAAGTAACGATATTTGCAATTGCCATTCCTCTTGTATCATGGAAATGCATAATAATATCTTTATTCGCGAAATATTGGTTCACTACATCAAGGACTTCTTCTATTTGGTTTGGTACAGCCGATCCAATTGTATCTCCGAGCGATATATCATCTGCTCCATATTCAAATAAAGCTTCAGCAACTCGTAAAACTTGGTTCACATCTGTCTTACCTTCAAAAGGACAATCAAATACCGTTGAAACATAAGCCGTCACTTTTTTATTTGCGGCTTTTGCATCTTGTATAACTTCTTTCATAATAGGCAATGTTTCATCAATCGACTTATTTATATTTTTAAGGTTATGGGTTTCTGTCGCTGACATAAATACAGAAGCTCTATCGATACCTGCTTCAAGTGCATGCTCAAGGCCCTTTTGATTAGGAACTAAAGCTGAATAAGTTACATCTGGATTACGTTTAATTTGACGTCCAACTTCACGTGCATCTTTAAGAGCAGGAATCCACTTAGGATGAACAAATGATGAATACTCTATCTCTTTTATGCCCGTATTTGATAACATGTTAATCCAAGCTACTTTTTCTGAGGTATTGACCCAGCCTGGTTCATTTTGTAAACCATCTCTTGGTCCGACTTCTTTTAATTCAACTTCTTTTGGCCAACGCATTAATAGTACCCCCTTATATAATTCACTTCACTTTCATTTCGTTCAACAATGTTGAATTAAACATACAAAAAATAGTGTCATTTGTCAAGCTTGAAATAAAGCTAAACGCCTGATCTGTAGGGTTTTAATGAAAAAATAAATCTGATTTTGCTTCCTCAAAAATTCATTCCTCCACGTACATTGGTTAAATGTTTAAAACCAGCCTTTTTTAAAAGACGACAAGCACTCATACTTCTATTGCCTGATCTGCAAATAACCACAGTTTCTTTACTTTTATCTAATGTATTAAGTTGATTTTTCAATGATTGCAAAGGCATATTTTTAAATTGTTTTACATGGCCGCTTTTGAATTCACCTGGAGTCCGAACATCAATGAATTGAATTTTTCTATCTTTAATTTTTGAATTTAGCTCATTAGCGGTTATATTTTTTACGCCTTTTACCGGTAATGTTCGACTAACTAAAAATAAAATGATTAAACCAATCGCAATATATTTAATATATTCCATGTTTCTCACCTCTTTACTATATACATACGCGTAGGGGTATGATAAGTCATATAAAATGCGTTGTCAATAATTATTTCCCAGGAAATGATTTTGTGGAATCTAGCGAAGATTATTTTAGCAAGCACATTAAAAATTGATTTAAATTATTTCGTTAATCAGTTATACTGCCTATAATACTTATCTCGACTTGCTTTAAATAATGAGATAATAAATGAAGGTGATAAAAATGTATATTCAAGAAGTTGATGAACAAATGACTTTACGCATGCTAACAATTCGTGATGCAAAACCACTTTTTCATTTAATTGATTCATCACGTGCTTATTTAGAAGAATGGCTACCTTGGTTAAACGATTCTAAAACTTTAGCTGATATAGAAAATTCAATTAAAAATTCTTTCCAAACTTATGCTAATAAACAAGAATTAAGAGCTGGTATTTTTATTGATGGTACTTTAGTCGGTATTTTAAGTTTTAATGAATTTGATTGGCGAAATAATATTGGTTATGTGGGCTATTGGTTAGCAGAGGATCATCAAAGTAAGGGAATTATGACAAAAGCTGTTGCCGCTTTAATTGATTATGGTTTTACAGAATTAGCTTTAAATAGAATTGATATTCGTACCGCATTAGATAATAAAAAAAGCGCAGCAATACCAAAACGACTTGGTTTCAAACAAGAAGGTCATCTCAGACAAGCAGAGTGGCTTTATGACCATTATGTAGATCATATTGTTTATGGATTGCTTAAAAATGAGTGGGATTCTAATTAATAAGTTAGAATCCTTTTTATCCCCAATTCAATCCACAACTTTATATTTTTGCGTACATATAGTTATTAATTTTCATTTATATTCTATCTGATGTGTGTGAAGCGTATGTTCTACTAAGTTATCCACGTATTGTGTGTAAGTACCTCTTTTTTGTGGATAACTTTGTATATATTAATAATTACAAGTTAAGTTGCTGAAAAAGAACTATTACAAAGTTATTAACAACCTTGATTTATAAAAAATGACCTAGATTTTTAATCTAAGTCATTCGTTTATTTCTCTTGAGGAACTAATGTAGCTTTTGTCTCTATCTTTTCAGCCTTACGATAAACTGTAATCGTAATTTCATCATCTATTGATTTTTCTTCATAAAGAACTTTCCTTAAATCGACACTACTTTCAATCTCTTTGCCATCTATCTCTACAATGACATCAAACTGTTGAAGTCCTGCCTCTTCTGCTGGAGATCCTGGCTCGACTGACCAAATGTAAGCACCCTCTGTTATATCTTCAGGTAAATCTAAAGAATCAAGCCTTTCCTGATTAGGTAACTCATCCAATGAGTATAGTTCTACACCTAAATGAGGGCGACTAACTTCTCCAGTTTTCTCTAATTCTTCAATCACAGGAAGTGCGACGTCAATCGGAATCGCAAAACCAATACCTTCAGCAACCATTTGGCTAATTTTCATTGAATTTATCCCGATGAGCTCGCCTTTTATATTAATTAAAGCACCACCGCTATTTCCTGGATTAATGGCTGCATCTGTTTGTATAAGGTCCGCTTGCCAATCTGTACGACCATCTTGATTAAAGTCTTGAGGTATACTACGTTGTTTACTACTAATAATCCCTTGGGTAACAGAACCAGCAAACATATGTCCTAAAGGATTGCCAATAGCGAGAACCGGTTCACCAACATTAATATCTTCTGATGTACCTATCTCAATTACCTGCTCTATGTCTTCAGCAGCTACTTTTAAAACTGCTAAGTCCATAAACAAATCACTACCTAGTAATTCAGCTTCTAATTTTACTTCACTTGGTAAAACTACTTCTAAATTGTCTGCATCTTCAATAACGTGGTGGTTTGTCACGACAAAAGCATCATTCTCACTCGTTTTATAAATAACACCTGAACCTGTACCCGCTTCATCATCAAGTGATTGATCTTCACGCCAAAAATTTTCATATTGTGTTTGCATATTAGTTATACCTACAACAGCAGGACTCACATTTTTTACAACTTCAGTAATTTGCGTTGTAATATCGACTTCCACCGTTTCGTTCGAATTAGTTTCTTGAACGGGTGTTGTCTCTTTAGATTGATTTTGGTAAACAAAAAACATAATCAGCACCCCAATCAAAATACCGATTAAAAGCATTAAAAACAACATACCTTTGTTTTTTTGATTCGGTTTATTCTTCTGCTCATGGGTTGTAGCTTTATCCATTTCTACATTAGCTTCAGCGTCTTCCCCAGTTTTTTTATCATCCATTTTATCCACACCTCACTACATTACAAAATATGGTTACGTTCTTTTATTTTAAATATTTCAGTTGGTTGTAGTGGATCTGTATCAAATAAATCTAATTTAATTCCACGTTCTTGTAATACTTGGTCTACAGACATGCGTGCTAAATCTTTCATATTATTATCTTGGCTCAAATGAGCTAAGTAAATGCGCTCTGTATCATTAGAAATAATCTCACTTAAAGCTAATCCGCTATCCTCATTAGATATATGTCCGGCATCTCCAAGGATTCTTTGCTTTACGCTCCAAGGATAATGACTCATCTGCAACATATTAACATCGTGATTTGCTTCAAAGATATAGGCATCTGCACCCTCTACCGTTTTTTTGATCCGTTCCGAAACATAACCCAAATCAGTTACGAGTGCTACTTTTTGATTGTTATAACGAAAAGTAAAGAACATTGGATCAACAGCATCATGTGATACGGAAAATGATTCTACATCTAAATTGCCTAATGTTTGTAATTCATTTGCTTCAAAATGAAATTTTTGATCTGTAGTAATTTTTCCTATTTTGGAATCCATTTGTTCCCATGTCTTTTTATTTGCATAAATAGGTAAATTATAGCGTCTAGCTAAAACGCCTAGCCCTTTTATATGGTCACTATGTTCATGAGTAACTAATATACCTGAGATATCTTCTATATTTCTTTCAATCTGGGCAAATTGTTTTTCAATCTGTTTTCCACTCAAACCTGCATCAACTAATAATTTAGTCTCTCCCGCTTCGATGAAAAAAGCATTACCTGTACTACCTGAAGCGAGTACGCTAAATTGTAAACTCATCTTATCCACTCCCTTCAATTTTATTGATTTTGCTATCCAATTCTTTTAAGAACGCCTTTTTATCTACTTTTTTTTCTTTGATTGATCCTGCTTTTTCTTTGATGTTCATTA
>DATGTX010000010.1:0-13479 GCA_035301645.1 Pseudogracilibacillus sp.
GAAAACTTTTAAATTAAATGACGCTTATTTAAATAGTGGAAGCGATGTCTTAATGTCAAAATTACGCGCTGTTTTTGGAGTAGAAAACGTTGTCTTAAACATAAAAAAAAGATATCATAGTTAATAAGTAATTATTATATAACCTTTACATAAATTGTTTCTTCGTTATAATTGAATAATCAGATTTCGGAAGGGTTTCTATATAAAAATTGGATATTCAAAAAATAATGTAGAAAGTAAAAAGCTATTTGCTTAGATATATAAGTTTAGTTTTCTACATAGTTATCCAAATACAAAAAATCAAAAGATAATAAAAGGGAGCGTTCAACATTGACAAAATTAAGAGATGAAGCATTACATATGCATAAAGTGAATAATGGTAAATTGAAAATTGATTCGAAAGTACCTGTTAAAAATGCTTATGACTTGAGCTTAGCTTATTCGCCAGGGGTAGCTGAGCCGTGTAAGGAAATTTATTCACGCAAAGATGCTGTGTTTGATTATACAATGAAAGGTAATATGGTTGCGGTGGTAACAGATGGTTCTGCAGTGCTTGGTTTGGGTAACATCGGTGCAGAAGCATCATTACCTGTCATGGAAGGGAAATCTGTTTTATTTAAAACATTTGCAGGCGTTGATTCATTCCCAATTTGTCTAGGGACGAATGATGTAGAGGAAATAGTACAAACAGTAAAACTAATGGAACCTACTTTTGGAGGAGTGAATTTAGAAGATATTGCAGCCCCAAATTGTTTCATTATTGAAGAACGCTTAAAAAAAGAAACACGAATTCCTGTATTTCATGATGATCAGCATGGGACGGCGATTGTAACAGTTGCTGGTTTATTGAACTCACTAAAATTAGTTAATAAATCATTTTCAGATATTAAAGTAGTTGCCAATGGAGCTGGTGCAGCAGGTATTGCAATAGTTAAATTATTAAGAAGTTTTGGAGTTAGAAATATAGTTATGTGTGATTCCCAAGGTGCGATTTATGAAGGACGACCACGGAGAATGAACGATATCAAGCACAAAATTGCAAAAGTAACTAATCCTGATAAAATACAAGGCGACCTATCTGTCGCCATTGAAGATGCTGATGTGTTTATCGGTGTATCAGTAGCAGGCGCATTAACAGTAGAAATGATTGAGAAAATGGCTAAAGATCCAATTATCTTTGCGATGGCAAACCCAGATCCTGAAGTTTTGCCAGACGTCGCAAAAGAAGCAGGCGCAAAAATTATTGGAACGGGTAGATCAGATTATCCGAACCAAGTTAATAACGTCTTAGCATTCCCAGGTATTTTTAGAGGTGCTTTGGATGTGCGAGCAACTCAAATAAATGAACAAATGAAAGTTGCAGCAGTTGAAGCAATTGCTTCACTCATAACTGAAGACGAATTGCATGAAGATTATGTAATCCCGGCTCCTTTTGATAGTCGAGTCGCTCCAAATGTTGCAAAGTTTGTGGCAAAAGCTGCAATGGATACTGGTGTAGCACGTATCGAAGTAAATCCAGAGGACGTTGCTGCAAAAGCACGTGAACTAAGTACGATTGATTAAGAGTAGATATATTTATTGTGATGAAGTATAGTTATCTATGAAACTAAAATCATAAGAAGAAATAACTTTGTTTTAAAATCGTAATACTTTAAGCGATTCCATAAAGGGGGAGTTGTATTGCTTAAGAGAATATTTCCGTATAAAGAGAATAAACCGAACATTTCGGATGGAAATGACAAAAAAGATGTACCAGAAGGTTTAATGACTAAATGTAAAAATTGTAAAACAATATATATTAGTAAGGATTTAGAAAATAACTTAAATGTTTGTCCAGCCTGTGATCATCATTACCAACAGAATTCATGGGAAAGAATAAATAGTCTGTTTGATGAAAACACATTCGAAGAGTGGGATAAGCAACTTATTTCGACTAATCCATTAGATTTTCCTGAGTACTTAGAGAAAGTAGAAAAAGATCGTAAAAAAACGAACTTAAATGAAGCGGTGGTTACTGGTAAAGGCTTAATAAATGGTTTACCAGTTGCATTCAGTGTGATGGATGCTCGTTTTAGAATGGGAAGTATGGGTTCAGTCGTAGGAGAAAAAATTGCTCGTGCGATAGAAAATGCACGTAAAGAGAATATACCCTACGTTATCTTCACAGCTTCAGGTGGAGCTAGAATGCAAGAAGGTGTTTTAAGTTTAATGCAAATGGCAAAGGTGTCTGTTGCAGTTAAACGTCACTCCACTGCAGGTGGTTTAATGATTTCTGTGATGACAGACCCGACAACAGGCGGTGTTTCTGCTAGTTTTGCTTCTCAAGGTGATTATAATTTTGCAGAGCCTGGTGCTTTGATTGGTTTTGCAGGTAGACGAGTGATTGAAGAAACAATCAGACAAAAGTTACCTGATGATTTCCAAACGGCAGAGTTTCTACTCAAACATGGTCAATTGGACCGTGTCGTTCACCGTCACGACATGCGCGAAACATTATCATTAATTTTAAAAATGCATGACAAAACTAAACAAACGCCTTCTATAAGACAAGATGTAGGAGGAACTAAGTGATGAATCAGATTTTAGAATTTGAAAAGCCAATTGTTAATTTACGAGAAAAAATTACTGAGTTAAAAAAGATCTCACTTGAAAGCGAGATTGATTTAACAAATGAAGTTAATGAGCTCGAAAAAAAATTAAATATATTAGAAGATGATGTTTATTCTAATTTAAGACCTTGGGACCGTGTTCAAATGGCACGCCATCAAAAACGTCCAACAACTTTAGATTATATAGGCGAGCTTTTTACAGACTTTATTGAGTTCCATGGAGATCGTTATTATGCTGATGATGAAGCCATTGTTTCTGGAATAGCTTTTTATAATGATGAACCATTAACGATTGTTGGTCATCAAAGAGGAAAAGCAACAAAAGAGAATATTAGACGTAATTTTGGTATGCCGCACCCTGAAGGTTTCCGAAAAGCAATAAGACATATGAAACAAGCTGAAAAATTTGATCGTCCAATTGTTTGTTTTATTGATACTAAAGGTGCTCATCCAGGTAAAGAAGCTGAAGAACGAGGACAAAGTGAAGCAATTGCTCACAACCTACTCGAAATGGCTGGTCTTGAAGTACCAATTGTTTGTATTGTGATTGGTGAAGGTGGAAGTGGTGGAGCTTTAGCTTTGGGTATAGGTGATCATATTCATATGCTAGAAAATTCAACTTACTCAGTTATATCACCTGAAGGAGCAGCATCGATTCTTTGGAAAGACGCTGCTTATGCAGAGGAAGCTGCAGAATCTATGAAAATAACTTCTTATGATTTAAAAGATTATAATGTTATTGATGAAATTATCAAAGAGCCTAAAGGTGGAGCACATAGAGACTTACAAGAACAAGCACGAAATATAGATAAAGTTCTAACAAAGTCCTTAAAAGAATTAAATCAATATAAAGTAGAAGACTTACTTGAAAATAGATGGTTAAAATACAAAAAAATAGGCGAGTTTTCTGAAGAAACCCTATAAGATGAGGTTGACTATAATGGATGAGATTAGTTAAAGGCTTTACTAAGTCGCTAATTATACTTATTCATTGTCAACCTCATTTTTTTATTGAAGATAACCTAATTAAAAGACTAGAATTATGAATTCATGTTAAACTATAGTTTAGAGGCGTTTAATTAAAACTTTTTTATATTGTATTTAAATGGAGTGAAAAGATGAAACGTATTGGAATCTTAACAAGTGGTGGGGACGCACCCGGTATGAATGCTGCAATTCGTGCTGTTGCTAGGAAATGTATTTATCATGATATTGAAGCTTACGGTATATATTATGGATTTCGTGGTTTAATTGATGGAGACATGAGTAAACTAGAAATTGGTTCAGTGGGTGATATTATTCAGCGTGGTGGTACGATTCTTCATACAGCAAGATGCGAAAAATTTCCCACAGAAGCTGGCCAATTAACAGCACTCCAACAATTAAAGAATCATGAAATTGATGGGCTTGTAGTCATTGGCGGAGATGGAAGTATACGTGGTGCTCAAGCGATAGCGAAACGAGGTTTTCCTTGTATTGGGATTCCTGCAACAATTGATAATGACATAGCTGGAACTGATTTTACGATCGGTTTTGATACAGCTCTTAATACAATTATCGAAGCGGTTGATAAAATAAGAGATACAGCTACATCGCATGAACGAACATATGTAATAGAAGTTATGGGAAGAGATTCTGGTAGTCTGGCTTTATGGTCAGGACTTGCTGGTGGTGCAGAAAGTATTATCATTCCTGAACAACCTAAAGACCTAGAAACTGTGATAACTCGCCTAAAAAGAGGTTATAAACGAGGAAAAAAGCATAGTATTATCATACTTTCAGAAGGTGTAGGTCATGGGTTTAAATTAGGTGACGAAATACAAGAGCGGACGCAATTAGAAACGCGCGTCACTGTGCTTGGACATATTCAAAGGGGAGGCTCACCTACTGCACAGGATCGTGTTTTAGCAAGTAGATTGGGTGGTATGTCAGTTGATTTACTAAGAGAACAAGAAACTGGTAAATTAGCTATAATAAAAAATAACGAGATAGCAAGTATAGCTATGTCAGAAGCTTTGAAGAATGAGCGTCCTATAAATAAAAGCATTTATAATCTTACTCAAGAAATATCAATTTAATTTATTAACTAAGGAGAATTAATTATGGCACTTAAAAAAACGAAAATAGTTTGTACAATTGGTCCAGCTTCAGAAAGTCCTGAAATGTTAAAAACATTAATCCAAGAAGGTATGGATGTTGCACGTCTTAATTTTTCCCATGGAGATTATGAAGAGCATACAGCTCGGATTAAAGATATCCGTGCTGCAGCAAATGAAATGGATAAAACGATTGGAATTTTATTAGACTTGCAAGGACCCGAAATAAGAACGACTAAATTTAAAGATGGTGTAGCAGAACTTGTTCGTAATGAAGTTGTTTATATTACAATGAAAGATATTTTGGGAACAAGTGAACGTTTTAGTGTGACTTATAAGGGGTTAATTAATGATGTGCATGTTGGAACAGTAATTTCATTAGATGATGGATTAATCGAGCTATCTGTTTTGGAAATTGATTATGAGAATGAAGAAATCAAAACTGTTATCACAAATGGTGGAATTATTAAAGATAAAAAAGGAGTTAACGTACCAAGTGCTCGGGTTAACTTACCATCAATCACAGAAAAAGATGTGAATGATATTAAATTTGGAATCGAGCAAGAAGTTGATTTTGTTGCAGCATCATTTGTACGTAGCGCAGACGATGTCTTTGCAATTAAACGAATTTTAGAAGAAAACAGAGGTCAAAATTTACAAATTATTTCTAAAATAGAAAACCAAGAAGGCGTGGACAATTTTAGTAAAATTTTAGATGTGAGTTATGGCATTATGGTCGCAAGAGGTGACTTAGGAGTAGAAATTCCTGCCGAAGATGTTCCTTTAGTTCAAAAGAAATTAATACAGGAATGTAATAATGTAGGGAAACCTGTTATCACTGCTACACAAATGCTTGATTCTATGCAATCAGACCCAAGACCGACACGTGCTGAAGCATCAGACGTTGCAAATGCTATTTTAGATGGAACAGATGCAATTATGTTATCAGGCGAAACAGCTGCAGGCGATTTTCCAGTTGAATCAGTTCAAACAATGAATCGTATTGCTTTAAAAACGGAATCGAATCTTGATCATGCAATGATACTCAAAAAGAGATCTCAAAAGACATCAATGACTATCACTGATGCGATCAGTCAATCAGTTACACATACGGCATCTAACCTAGGAGTAAGCGCCATTATAACACCTACACAAAGTGGGCACTCAGCTAGAATGGTTGCTAAGTATCGTCCAAAAGCGCCGATTATTGCTGTTACATTTAATGAACATGTTAAAAGACGTTTATCTCTTGTATGGGGAATTTATTCTGTTCGCGGAGAGAATGCAGACACGACAGATGAATTATTAGATATCGCTGTTAATAAAGGGTTAGAAACAAAAATAATCCAACGCGGTTGTAAAGTGATTATTACAGCAGGTGTTCCTGTTGGAGTTAGCGGAACAACTAACTTAATGAAAGTTCACGTTATCGGTAATGTGATAGCTAGTGGTGAAGGGGTTGGACGCCATTATGCTTATGGAGATGTAGTCCTTGCTAAAAATGCTAAAGAAGCTATAGACAAAATGAAACAGGGTGACATTTTAGTCACTAAAGCAACTGATAAAGATATGTTGCCAGCAATGAAATTAGCTAGTGGTATAATCACTGAAGAAGGTGGATTAACTTCACATGCAGCTATATTAGGCCTAGATCTCGGCATCCCTGTCATTGTAGGTGTTGAATCAATTGACGTCTTTACAGATGGAGAAGATATCACAATTGATGGCGGTACAGGAAACATTTATCAAGGACATGCAAGTGTGTTATAAACTTATTTAAGAAGGTGATATGATGTTTTATTGGCTACTTTTAGTTTTCTTAATAGTTCCTGCGCTTGAAATCACACTGTTTATTTGGATAGGCGGATATATCGGCCCATGGTGGGTGTTCGGTATTATTATGGGCACAGGGATTTTAGGTGTAACTTTTGCAAAAGCTCAAGGTTTAGAAGCATTAAAAAAAGCGAGAGAATCAATGAGTAAAGGTATCCCACCTGGAGATTATATATTAGATGGAATCGTTGTATTAATTGCTGGTATATTATTATTTATACCAGGTTTTTTTACAGACGTTATAGGTTTTGTCTTATTAGTCCCATTTACTAGAAAACCACTTAGAAATTTGTTAAAATTTATATTAATAAATAAGTTTTCTAAAAGCACAGTAATTTATCGTAAAAAGTTGTAAATTAACTTTAATTTAGGTTACTTTATAAAGAAAAAGCTTGTTTATTGAAATGTAGGAAAATAAGATTAAACCGTATTGATAATAGGGCATAAGGTTGTTTTGAAGAATAAGCATAGGTAAAAGTGATTGCTAAAAAGAAATAGCATAACCTATTGTAATGGCTTTCATTTCACATTATAAGCAAAATCTATTATAATAAGATTTAGTGAACAATCTATCTTTATGTTTTATTATGTATTGATACTCAAAAAGGAGAGATTAATTATGACAGCGACAAAAGGACTTGAAGGAATAGTTGCAACTGAATCAGCAATTAGTTCAATTATCGACGATAAATTAACATATGTTGGTTATTCGATTGATGAACTAGTTGAGAATGCCTCGTTTGAAGAAGTAGTTTATTTACTATGGAATCTAGAGCTTCCAACAAAGGAACAATTGGATGAAATTCGTACTGATCTTATAAACAACATGGAAGTGCCAGAAGAAATCATTAATCATTTACGTTCATATGATTTAAGTAAGGTACACCCAATGGCAGCTTTACGTACTGCAATCTCATTCTTAGGTCTATTTGACGAAGAAGCAGATATTATGGAACCAGAAGCTAATAAACGAAAAGCAATTCGTCTACAAGCACAGGTCGCTACAATAGTAGCTGCATTTTCTAGAATCCGTAAAGGACAAGACCCAGTTAAACCTAAAAAAGACTTAAGTTATGCTGAGAACTTCTTATATATGTTAAACAATAAAGAACCAGAAGATATTGAAGTTGAAGCAATTGATAAAGCTTTAGTGCTCCATGCTGACCATGAATTAAATGCATCAACATTTACTGCTCGAGTTTGTGTAGCAACACTGTCAGATGTTTATTCAGGTGTTACATCGGCTATAGGTGCTTTAAAAGGACCACTTCATGGTGGAGCAAACGAACAAGTTATGGCTATGTTATCTGATATTGGTGAGGAAGAGAATGCAATTCCATATATCAAAAAGAAATTAGAAAATAAAGAAGTAGTTATGGGTATGGGACACCGTGTATATCGTACAGGGGATCCTCGTGCAAAACACTTAAAAGAAATGTCGAAAGAATTAACAAAATTAACAGGAAATGAAAAGTATTATAGAATGTCGATTGAAATCGAAGGCTATATTAAAGAGCATAAAGGACTTCCAGCTAACGTAGACTTTTATTCAGCATCTGTTTATGATAGTTTAGGAATTGACCATGATTTATTTACACCTATTTTTGCAGTAAGTCGTATGTCAGGTTGGGTTGCTCATATTTTAGAGCAATACTCTAATAACCGTTTAATTCGTCCGCGTGCAGAATATACAGGACCTAAGTTACGTAAATTTGTTTCGATTGATGAGCGTAAGTAAGCATTAAGAAGCCGGATTATAAGCTATTGTCTTTACAATAGCCTGATTTCCGGCTATTATTGTGATGTAATATAAATAGAGAGAAAATATTTTTAAACTGAATTTAATCTTAATTTGCTGATAAAAATATTTGCAGAATAATTTTGATTTGTGATAAAATTCACAAGTTATTACCTAGATTAAACAGTTTTAAAAAATATAAATACTATTAGGAGGCTTATTATAATGACTAAAGGTAATCAAATTACAGTAGAGAACAGTAACTTAACTGTTCCAAATGACCCAATTATTCCATTTATCGAAGGTGATGGTACAGGTCCAGACATTTGGGCAGCAGCAAGTCGTGTTTTAGACGCTGCAGTTGAAAAAGCATATAAAGGTGAAAAGAAAATAGTTTGGGAAGAAGTTTATGCAGGCCAAAAAGCATTTGATAAAACAGGTGAATGGTTACCGCAAGATACTTTAGACCAAATTGAAAAATACAAAATTGCAATTAAAGGTCCACTTACAACACCAATTAGTGGTGGATTCCGTTCATTAAACGTTGCACTACGTCAAAAACTTGATCTTTATAACTGTCTACGTCCAGTGCGTTATGTACAAGGAGTACCTTCGCCAGTTAAACATCCAGAAGATGTTGACATGACAATCTTCCGTGAAAATACTGAAGATATTTATGCAGGTATTGAGTGGCAAAAAGGAACACCAGAAGCTAAGAAAGTAATTGACTTCTTACAAGATGAAATGGGAGTTACAAATATCCGATTCCCTGAAACTTCAGGTATCGGTGTTAAACCAATTTCTGAAGAAGGAACAAAACGTCTTGTTCGTTCAAGTATTGAGTATGCTATCACTGAAGGACGGAAGAGTGTTACTTTAGTTCATAAAGGTAATATTATGAAGTTCACAGAAGGTGCATTTAAAGACTGGGGTTACGAAGTTGCTGAAGAAGAATACGGTGATAAAGTATTCACATGGGCTGAATATGATCGTATCGTAGAAAAAGAAGGTAAAGAAAAAGCGAATAAAGTACAAGATGAAGCTATTGCATCAGGTAAAATTCTAGTTAAAGATGCTATTGCTGATATTTTCTTACAACAAATCCTAACACGTCCAGCTGAATTTGATGTAGTTGTTACAATGAACTTAAATGGTGACTACATTTCTGACGCATTAGCTGCACAAGTTGGAGGAATTGGAATTGCACCAGGAGCTAATATTAACTATGTAACTGGGCATGCTATTTTTGAAGCTACACATGGTACGGCACCAAAGTATGCAGGTTTAGATAAAGTTAACCCTTCATCACTTATCCTTTCAGGTGTATTAATGTTAGAACACCTTGGATGGCATGAAGCGGCTAAACTTGTAGATAACTCTATGGATAAAACTATCGCATCTCAAGTAGTTACGTATGATTTCGCACGTCTAATGGATAACCCAACAGAAGTTAAATGTTCAGAGTTCGCTGATGAACTAATCAAAAATATGTAATTTTAAATTTAATGAATGAAATGGGGGAAGCGAGATGGGAATTAAACGAAGAAAAGTGTCAGTCATTGGTTCAGGATTTACTGGCGCAACAACAGCATTAATGGTTGCTCAAAAAGAATTAGCTGACGTTGTTTTAGTAGATATTCCAGAAATGGAAAAACCAACTAAAGGTAAAGCGTTAGATATGTTAGAAGCGTCACCTGTTCAAGGGTTTGATGCAAATATAATTGGTACTTCTGATTATAAAGACATAATAGATTCTGATATTGTAATCATTACAGCTGGAATTGCTCGTAAGCCTGGAATGAGTCGTGACGACTTAGTCAATACTAATGCTAATATAATGAAATCTGTCGCAGTTGAGATTAAAAAACATGCACCAGAAACAATCATTATCGTTCTTTCAAACCCTGTAGATGCGATGACTTATACAATCTTTAAAGAGATTGGATTTCCAAAAGAAAGAGTAATTGGACAATCCGGCGTATTAGATAGTGCACGCTTCCGTACTTTCATCTCACAAGAATTAAATATTTCTGTAAAAGATATTACTGGTTTTGTTCTTGGTGGACATGGAGATGACATGGTACCATTAACTCGTTATTCTTATGCAGGTGGAATTCCACTTGAAAAGTTAATGTCTAAAGAGAAATTAAATGTAATTGTTGAACGTACTCGCAAAGGTGGCGGGGAGATTGTTGAATTGCTTGGTAACGGTAGTGCCTATTATGCACCTGCTGCTTCACTAACTGAAATGGCAGAAGCAATTCTTAAAGACCAACGTCGAGTCTTACCTTCCATTGCATACTTAGAAGGTGAGTACGGTTATAATGACTTATATTTAGGTGTGCCTACAATTATAGGTGGCAATGGCATTGAAAAAATTATAGAATTAGAGTTAACTACAGAAGAAAAAGATGCTCTTGATAAATCAGTAGAATCTGTAAAAAATGTTATGAAAATTCTAGATTAATTTATAATCTTAAGCTCTTGCTAAATAAAACTTAGCAAGAGCTTTTTTTCACTTGATTGTAAATTTTTTGTAAAGAATTAATAAAACTTGGTAAGTTATGAAATCTAATGATATGATTGTTTAGAAAAGAAAATTGATTTAGAGATGAGGGTAAAATTGAAACCTACCATTCTAATTGTTGAAGATGAGCCATCTATTGTTATGTTATTACAGTATAATATTGAAAAAGCAGGTTTTTTAACAGAAGTTGCTAATGACGGTGAAGAAGCTGTTAAAAAAGTTAGCCAAGTTGAGTATGATTTAATTGTTTTGGATTTGATGTTACCCAAAATGAATGGCATCGAGGTTTGCAAAAAGATACGTAAAAGTAAGAATCAAGTTCCAATATTAATGCTAACAGCCAAAGACCAAGAAGAAAATAAAGTTTTAGGATTACAAATTGGTGCAGATGATTATTTAACAAAACCTTTTAGCCCAAGAGAATTAATTGCACGAATTCAAGCAATTTTAAGACGTACTAATTTATCTGATACCTCTGATAATCTACTTGAATTAGGAGATATAAAAATTAATTTAGATGAACATTCAGTTAGTTTTCAAGGAGAAAAACTTGAATTAACACGTAAACAATTTGAGTTACTTATTTACTTGATAAAACACGAAAACAAGATCTTGTCACGTGAACAATTATTAAATGCTGTTTGGGATTTTGATTTTGTTGGAGACACCCGAATGGTAGATGTGCATATTAGTCATTTAAGAGAAAAGATTGAAAAAGATTCTAAAAATCCTGAATATATAAAAACCATTCATGGATTCGGATATAAAATGGAGGATCCTACATGAAAGATTTTTTATCTAAAACACTTTTAGCGTATACTTTTATCGTATTCATTGTAATTGTAATAGGTGGGCTTGTTCTAAGTTCGATTGTTACAAATTACTATGTACTTATTGCTGTATTAATTAGTATGTTTATTATTTTCACTCTTTTATTATTTTATGTATTTGATAAATATTTCAAGCCGATTGAAAAGGTATCTCAAACAATGGATAAATTATTAAAAGGAAATTATCGAACACGGATTTATTATACAATGAACGGTACTTTAGGAGAATTGAGCAGTAAAGTTAATGCTTTAGCTCGTAATTTAAGCGACCTGACCATCCAAGAGCAAATCCAAGCTGAACAATTATCAACTGTTATCGATAATTCAGAGAGTGCGCTTGTTCTTATTGATGAAAAAGGCTATATTCATGTCGTTAACCGGAAGTTTTTATCAATGTTTGGAGGCGTATCTTCAGATTATATAGGCTTTTTATACTATGATGTCCTGAAAAAAGAACAAATTCATCATACGGTACAAGATACATTTCTTTATGAAAAAAATATCAAACATTCATTCTCAATAGAAGATGAGTTGAACAAACGATATTTAGAAATAGTTGGCGCACCTATTTTTAATGATAGAGGTTTACTGCGTGGTGCGGTTCTTGTCATCTATGATATTACAGAGTTTAAAAAACTAGAAGTTATGCGAAAAGATTTCGTAGCTAATGTCTCTCACGAATTAAAAACACCAATTACTTCAATTAAAGGTTTCTCTGAAACTTTACTTGATGGAGCTGGTGATGATCCTGAAACCCGGCATAAGTTTTTAAAAATCATTAATGATGAGAGTCAAAGAATAAAATTATTAATTGATGACTTGTTAATTTTATCTAAATTAGAAAAAGATGAACTTGAAATTGAACCAGTTAAAGTTTCAACAGCTAAGTTGTTTGAAGATATACATCCCATTATTGAGCAAAAAGCAAAAGCAAAAGATATACATTTTGATTGTATTTTAGTAGATGATATTATTTTTGAAGCTGATCTTGAAAAAGTGAGACAGATTTTGATTAATTTACTCGCGAATGCGATTAACTATACATCTGACTTAGGTACGATTACTTTACAAGCAAGTGAAACTGAAGATGAGATATGTTTAACTGTTAGTGATACAGGAATAGGTATGTCTAAAGATGCTTTATCAAGAATTTTCGAACGTTTTTATAGAGTAGATAAAGCGCGTAGTCGAGATACAGGCGGCACGGGACTTGGACTTGCGATTGTTAAGCATATTGTAGAAGTTCATCAAGGTAGAATCGAAGTTGAAAGTGAATTAGGAGAAGGTACGACATTTAAAATTTACTTACCAAAATCGATTTCATAACTACCAAAACCTCACTTTGAAAAGACATCTAATTAAAAACGAATTTTATTTAATTAGATATAGTATCAAAGTGATTAAAATTCATTTTATGAAATCGATAAAAAATCGATTTCATAACTACCAAAACCTCACTTTGAAAAGGCATCTAATTAAAAACGACTTTAATTTAATTAGAAATAGTTTCAAAGTGATTAAAATCCACTTTATGAAATCGATAAAAATAATCGATTTCATAACCACCAAAACTTCACTTTGAAAAGGCATCTAATTAAAAACGACTTTTGTTTAATTAGATAAAGTTTCAAAGTGATTAAAATTCACTTTATGAAATGAAGTAAACTAAACAACAATAAACACTTACTAGAATGAATTTCATAATTACCAAAACCAGCTACTTCCATACAATATGTAATTAAGAATGATTAAACGAAATTATATATTGTATGTAAGTGGCGAAAAATACGTATTATAAAATTCACTTACTGTACAAAAGTAAGTGTTTTTCGTTTATAATGGATAG
>DATGTX010000011.1:0-3288 GCA_035301645.1 Pseudogracilibacillus sp.
GGTCAAATGCAATATGGTCAAAGAAATATAGATGGACATTGGTATAATTTTGATACATATAATGGAGCTATGAAGACTGGTTTAGTATATATTCCAGAACAAAACAAGACCGTATATTATGGATCAAATGGTCAAATGCAATATGGTCAAAGAAATATAGGTGGACATTGGTATAATTTTGATACATATAATGGAGCCATGAAGACTGGTTTAGTATATATTCCAGAACAAAACAAGACCGTATATTATGGATCAAATGGTCAAATGCAATATGGCTGGCAAACTATTAACAATAAGAAGTATTATTTCGATACTTTCAATGGAGCCATGAAGACAGGTACAGTTAATATTAATGGTAAGAACTATACATTTAATTCTGATGGTACATTGAAACAAGATACATGGGGCTGGCCATTTCCATCTGTAGGACAAGGTAGTTTTACAGGTGCTCAATTATTTGGTGTAAATCCAGGTGGAGAATTCCGTATGAATGGATTCCATGATGGATTGGACTTTGGTTCTTATGATCACCCTGGTTCTTCAGTTCATGCTGTGCACAGTGGTGTCGTTACACAAATTGGTTATATTGCTGGTTTGGAAAACTATGTTGTTGTTCAATCAGACGAATATAGCTTCGTTTACCAGGAAGCATTCAGTAATCGTGGTAATATTAAGGTGTATGTTGGTCAACAAATTAATACAGGTGACGTAATTGGTTACCGTGACACATCACACTTACACTTAGGTATAACTCGTGAAAAGAATATTATGAGAGCTATTGCCAACTCATTTAACAATAATGGTACATGGTTGAATCCGTTAGAGTTAATTAGAAATGGTATTGCTAATCAGTAATGAAGTTTTGACAGGTAGATTTGGAGGACAAAATGAAATTAAACAAATTAATTGTTACTTTTAGTAGTGTACTCTTAGTGGGAACATTAGCTGCATGTGGCAATAAGAGTGCCGAATCTCAAGCACAGACTTCTGCACATGAAAGTAGCGTCGTAGTAAAGAAATCTCATAAGAAGAGTGCGATTAAAGCTAAAGCAGTTTTTGCTGAAGATGCTGATGTTGCCGATAATACATCTAAGTCTAGCAGTTCTTCCAACGTAGATAGTGAAAAGGCTAATAGTAGCAGTAGTAGTGAAACATTAGCTTCCTCTGCAGATGAGTTAACAGAACAACAACAAGCTGCATTAACAGGTTGGTATGCAGGAAACTATGCTAAAACAGACGGACAACCATCAGCAAATTCTAAAGTTGGTGTAACCAAAGCATCTCGTTCTCAAATGGGAACACCTGCTTTACCAACTGGCGGAGATACTTATTATCAAATGTATTGGCAAGATGGTTATGGTGATAAGTCATTGACTTATACTGTAAAAGATGGTCAAGTATACATTTATGATAATAATGGAAACTGGCAACAAACATCTATGCAAGCTATTTTAGATAAGGCTAAGAGTGAAGGGGCAACTGGACAAATTAGTACAGTGGCTGGAAATACTCAAATTACAAACGAACAAAAGTAATAATTTAAGCATGAAGAAAAGCAATTTTGATTGAGTTGAATCTCTTTCAAAATTGCTTTTTTGGTTGTGTTAAATTCTATACATTCTTCGATAAAAAAGCGAACAAAGAAACGCACCTAGTAGGGCAAGAAAAGCTAATGAGAATGGGGCTTGTGGGCTGAAATTATAAATAATTCCAGCTAAGTAAGCACCTAAGATTTGCCCTAATGATTGTGTTGATTGATAAAATCCTAGTACTAAGTTACGTGTCTCAACTTGAGCTTCTTGTGTAATTAAATCTTGAAGTAATGGAGTGCTCAAAGCATAGAAACCATAGAATATACAACTACTGATAACATAAGCTGTTAAATGATGGCTAAATAAGATAAGTACCATTAAAGTTGAAGCACCTAATAGTACATAGATTAGACTTTTACTAATCTTAGTATTTTTCATCAAGTACAAACCAATTGAAGTATTAACAATCAAAGAAATAATACCAATTGCTCCTTTGAAAATTCCGTTAAAACTACTAGAAAGATTAAAGATATCTTTTAAATAGTAGTTAAAGCTTTGATCAAAGGCAGTATATCCTAAATACAGTAAGATAGAAACAGAGAATAATAAGGCAAAAGCTTTATTCATAAATAAACGTCCATCTTCGAGACGTTTAAGTGGATTTGATTCCTTTAGTATAAGAGATAATTGCAAACTATCAGTGTTTTGCGAATCTTTTTCAAGTAAAAGATAGAATAATATCCCGACTAAAGTTAGTTGGATAACTTGAACTGCAAAAGATAGATAAACATTATACGCACCAAGCATTCCACCGACAAAGTAACCCAAAGCACTAGCAACAGTTTGAATAGTAGCATTAAGAGTTAGATTAGCTCCTCGATTTGTTTCACTCGATAGATTAACAATATAGTTAAGCACGCCTACGAAAAATGCGCCACAGGCTAGTCCAGCAAGCAATCGGCCAATTAAGATCAGGCTTGTTGTATGTCCAACTGCAAATAAGAATTGTGCAATGGCATAGCCGATACAACCAATTGCGATAACAGACTTAGAGTTAACTAAACCAGTAATTTTACTCCAAAATGGAGAAGCAATAAAGATACCAAAGGACATTACAGCAAAGGCCGTCCCAAAGACAGAATTATCAAGATGAAGCATTTTAAAATATGTAGGTGTAACGGGATGAGCATAATTAGCTGCTAGATTAAATAAAGCGACAAGAAAAAATAAAGTTTTTTTCTTCATATACTAAACATCCATATTAAAACGTTTCTTTAATTTATTTTCGCTATATTCAAGTAATTCATCAGGTTTAATGTCATATTTAGCAGCCAATACTAATACCTGATCAATAACATCTGCCATTTCTTCTCTTAAATTATCTTCTTTTTCAGCTTGATTTAAGATTTTTTCGCCAGGATGATCGCGTCCTACTTCAATTGTACGAACAGCACGAGATAATTCTCCAAGCTCTTCTGTAATATAATTAACTCGATCTTGAGGTGGATACTTAAACCAATCTCTTTTTTCATAGAATTTAACCAACCATTGTTGATGTTCATTAATATCCAAAATATATTCACTCCTTCATAGTAATAAAACATACAGGAAACAGGTATATTTTTCAAGTTAGACGAATTTTAGAAAGGATGAATTTTTTTACAATTAAAAAACAATGAATAATCATAAATTATACGAATATGCCATGAATATTATGTTTTAAAATTCAAATTTATGGTATAAAAATGAATTTTTA
>DATGTX010000012.1:0-2389 GCA_035301645.1 Pseudogracilibacillus sp.
GCTACTTTAGCATGTGGTATCGCAATACCTTCTCCAATACCAGTCGTACTTTGCGCTTCACGGTTATAAATAGCTTCTTTAAAAACTGATACATCGTTTAATTTCTTTGCTTTATCCAGTTGATTCACTAATTCGTCTATGACACCATTCTTATCAGTTGATGAAAGATCCATAGCTATTGTCTCTTGAGTTAATAACTCTGTAATTCTCATCTCATTCACTCCCCTTTAGAGTCGTAATTGTCACTTGTTCTTTAATATCTTCAATTGCTTTGTATGAAGCTAAATCATCGTTAAAAGCAGTTGCTGTTCCCGCAGAAACCGCTTGTTTAAACGCGTTTTCAATCGTCAAACCTGTTTCAAGTCCAGCTATCATGCCTGCAACAGTGCTATCACCTGAACCAACTGTATTGACAACTTGACCAAGAGGTACTGACGCCTTCAAACTATGTTTATGATCAACATAAACTGCACCCTCGCCACCAAGTGACACAATCACAGATGATGCTCCTTGTTTCATAATTTCTTGTGCGTAATAGATAACATCTTCATCCGAATTGATTGCTGTATCAAACATAACTTCTAATTCATGTTTGTTCGGTTTAATAAATAGTGGATTGTATTTTAATACGGATTCCACTAAATCTTTTTCAGCATCTACGACTAATCGAGCTCCTGTTTGGTTTATGATTTTTGCAATTTGCTCATACGCATCTTTAGGGACGCTTTTCGGTATACTTCCTGCCACGACTACTATATCTTTTTTTGAAGTTTGTTTAAGTTGTCTGAGTAGATTTTCAAATTGTGTTTGAGAAATATTTGGGCCTGGTGCATTTATTTCTGTTTCATCACCAGTTTTCAGTTTTACATTAATTCGTGTATCTTCATCTATCTCTATAAAATCAGTTTGAATACCTGCTTTTTTTAAAGTGTCATCTATAAATTGACCCGGAAATCCACCCGCAAATCCTAAGGCTGTTGAAGGTACGTTCAATGTTTGCAACACCCTTGAAACATTGATCCCCTTACCTCCAGCAAATTTATAAGTTTCTGTCGCTCTGTTTAATCCATTTAATTCAAAATCATCAACAAACATGATGTAATCAATAGAGGGATTAAAAGTTACCGTATAAATCATCGTGTACCTCCAATAAATGTATAATGTTCAGTATATTTCTTAAATATGTCACTCTCTTTCACTTTTTTAGAAGTAACAATGCTAACTTGTGTTTCGACAGGCACATGTGCAAAATATACCTTGTCGTATTTATCATGATCAGCTAAAATATAAGCGTTTGTACCTAAATGTATAGCGTATTTTTTAATAATCGCTTCTTGCTCATCAGGTGTAGTTAAACCATATTTTATGTCTATACCATTCATACCAAGGAATACCTTATCAAAACGATAGCTTTTCAACGTTTCAAGCGCGCTAGCACCTACTGTCGCATACGTTGTCGATTTGATTTCTCCACCTAAAATAAATGTTCGGATTCCCTGTTTAATTAGCTCTTCGACATGCGTCAAACCACTCGTTACAACAACAATATTTTGTGCACTGATGTAAGGGATCATCTCAAGTGTAGTCGAGCCAGCATCTATAAAAACACATTCATTATCTTCTATTTCCAGTGCTGCTAAACGTGCGATTTCTTGCTTTTCTTTTAAGTTTGTACCGCGCTTATCTGCTAAATTAGGTTCTAAGATAGATGAGTCGTTTAACATTGCACCGCCATGCACTCTTTTCAATTTCCCAACTTTTTGTAATTTGGATAAATCTCGGCGAATTGTAGATGCACTACATCCTGTTCGCTCTATCAATTCCTGTAACGTCAAAAAATCTTTTTTTGACAATTCAGTCAATATGAGTTCCTGCCGTTTTTCAGTAATCATCCCTCCACCTCATTTCATTTTCATTATAATGGTTACGCTTTCTTATTTCAATCATTTTTTGTCAAAAACAATCAAAAACAATCATATTAAGCCAATAAAATTTGAGATTTCACCTTTTTCTCAATTATTTATGATTTTTATCTATGTATAAATAACCACATTAAACATCTTGATAATTCATCTCATTACGTTACAATAACTATGTATTACACAACTTTTTTCATTGCACATATTTCTTACAAGGAGTGGCTTGCAGTTATGCAACAATCACCTATAGTAAAATGGGAAAAAAGAATCAGAATCAGTATCGCAATGATCTTTGCTATTTTAATGATGCTCAAGATATACATAAGCGAAAAATTCAAAACTGACTTTGTATTTTTTCAAACGTTGATTATGTATATCCTGTTGTTTTTTCAAATGGGGTTTAACCTGTTACAATTTCTTAGTCAAACGACGAACAAATATATACGAATGACCATGATTTTACTCTATAC
>DATGTX010000013.1:0-2316 GCA_035301645.1 Pseudogracilibacillus sp.
GACATAACTTTTCACCTCTAATAATAATTGTTTGTATCTTTAACCAACAAGTAAATTCATTTCTGGATAATTAATTCCGGATTCACGTTTTTCATTTGTTAATGACCATAAGAATGTCATCACGCCGACACGGCCGATGAGCATAAGCACGATGAGTATAATTTTACCGATTAAGGTTAAAGAAGGCGTTAAGCCCATAGTTAATCCTACAGTTCCGATACAAGAAAAGACTTCAATTAATATATATTCAATCCCAAAGCTATCGGGAATGGTTTCGGTGTTTAATAGAATAAAAGTCGCCAAACTTGCAATCAACATCCCAGATGAAAAGATAAAGAATGAACGACGAATTGTGTCTGATGAAATGGAACGATTTAAAACATTTGAATGGTTATAATTGATCGAGCGATAAATGACTAAAACAATAACAAATAACGTAGTAACTTTAATTCCGCCTCCTGTAGAGCCGGAAGAAGCGCCAATAAACATGAAGACTGTTGTTAAAAAGAGACTCCCCAAGCTTAAGTTGGCATAATCAACGTTTGCGTAACCGGCTGTACGTGGCGTAACAGATAGGAAAAAGTAATTCGCTAATTGATCACCCAATGATAAGTGAGCAAAGGTTCCATTTTTGTGTTCCGTTACCCAGAAAAGAATTGTTCCTAAAATCCATAATGAAATGGTGGTTGTCAAAACTATTTTAGAATAATTACTTAATTTACGAGTTTTGCGGTAATTCAGTAAATCTTCCCAAACGATAAAACCTAAACCTCCCGCCATAATTAAACTCGCAATAACGAGTAAAATAAAGGGGTTGCTTTGATAATCAATTAAGCTATTTCCGATTAAATCAAAACCAGCATTACAAAAAGCAGAAATACTATGGAAAACAGAATAATAAATTCCTTTACCAATTCCAAATTCAGGAAGAAAAACAAAGCCTAAAAGAATCGCACCAAGCAATTGCACCGTTAAGGCGAAGCGCACAATTGAAAAGACTTTTTGTTGAATTTGATCTCCTGCGCTAAGCGATAAAGATTCTGAAGCAATACGACGCTGTCTCAGATTTGGACGATGCTTGAGAATATAAAAATAAAAGATCATCCAGATCGTCATAAACCCAAGTCCACCAATTTCAATTAAAGTGATAATAACCGTCTTCCCAAAATAGTTCCAATGGGTTGCCGTATTTAACGTTACCTGTCCAGTAACAGCAGTAGCGGATGTTGCCGTAAAGAGCGCATCAATAAAAGAAGTCCACTCGCCACTTGCTGAAGAAAAAGGAAACCAAAGCAAAAGAGCACCGCATGTAATGACAAAAGCATAAGCGATGACAATGGTCTGTGCAACAGATAATTTTTTTAGAAAATTTGACATAAAAACACCCTACAATCCTTAAAATAATTAGTTGTAAAGCCACAATATTTTGTGGGAAAAATTGTCCACATAAATGAACCGTATTAGAATATACCTTAAGTCATCATAAAGCAATAGCCAAATAAAAGAAACTTAAGGTTATTATAAATATACAAGAAAGGAGAGTAAATATCATCTAAATCGCAAAACAAAAACACACCCAAGTCTTTAAACAAGAGTGTGTCGTATTTTACTAAATGGAATGATTTTCTTCAAGCATCTGTGCATCTCGTTTTTCCAAGGCTTTTTTTACCATATCTACCACGTCTTTAGCGTCATTTGGATTATGTACAATGTCATATTTATCAATATCAATTTTTAATACTTGCGATGCGTCATAATGATGGTCCACCCAATCATCATAACCTTCCCACAAAGTTTTGTAGTAAGCCATTAATGATTCATCTTGCTCAAAGTCTCGCCCACGTGTTCCAATCCGACGTAGAATTTCTTCAAAAGAACCATGTAAATAAACCATTAAATCAGGGGCTTTTTTAGGTAATTCATCCAGCTCTTCCATCATGTTCTCTAATAATTCTTCATAAATTTTAAATTCTAATTCCGAAATACGACCAATATCGTAATTTATTTTACAGAAATACCAATCTTCATAAATGGATCGATCAAGAACATTATTTCTATCAACTAATGCTTCTTTAATTGAGCGAAAACGACTACTTAAAAAAGTTAGTTGTAGTAAAAAAGGGTAACGTTTTTCTTGTTCTTCTTCTTCAGTGGCCGTATAAAATAATTCCAATAAAGGATTATTATCTACCTGTTCAAAGAATACATCACTTCCCAATTCTTGACCCAGTAATTTGGCTACTGAAGTTTTCCCAGCCCCAATCATTCCACCAACTACAATCACACTCATACACTCCTATCCTCTCACTTGCTTCG
>DATGTX010000014.1:0-6540 GCA_035301645.1 Pseudogracilibacillus sp.
ATTGGGTTATAAGTATCTATTTTTAATGAAAATGATTCTTGAAAGCTTAATTTAATAGGCTTTTATAGATATTTTACTTCGGTCACCCAAAACCAGGTCTTAAGAAAGCACGTAAAGCTTCACAATTCTCAAAACGTTAATATCCTTTATATATCAACGTTCCTGGCACTTTGCGAAGATTTCGCAGGGTGCTTTTTTTGATGTTTTTGAACTTGTGATAACCTTTTTGATAACCCTTTAGAAACTTTATTCTAGAAAAAATCTCAATCAAGAGATATTATTTTGCTTGATTGAGATACTCCGCAAATTTTTTGATGGAGTTTTGCTCTCCAGTTTTTGTTGTATGGGTATAAATATCAAGTGTCAATTGACTACTTGCATGCCCTAAACGTTTAGAGGTATTAGTTGGGTCAATTCCGATTTCCGTCATAAGGGTAGCATAAGTATATCGAAATCCGTGTGGCCTGATAGATTTTAACTTGTATTTTCTGATAATCCGTTTGAGGATATTATTGAGATAGTCCGCATGTAAATGTTCAATCTGATCCGAGTTTGTCAAGTAGGTAAACATGTACTCATTAGAAAGGTCATTTTTTTGAAACCGCTTGCATTTTACGGATAATTATTTTAAAATAAAGAGGACTAATTTAGTCGTTGATAAATTCGTTGACACTATTAAATGAAAAAGAAAGGAGTGTAGAGAATATGGCAAAAATCATACTTGCATCGCATGGAGGATTATCTAAAGGGATGAAAGATTCAGTTTCTATGATTGTTGGAGATTTAGCTAGGGATATAGAAACATATAGCTTGCTTCCTGGACAAAATCCTGAAGACTTTTATCAAGAAGTTTTGAAAGAAGCAAAAAAGTGTGAAGAACAAATCTTAATCTTGTGTGATATTAAAGGTGGAAGTGTTCACACAGCATTATCTAAACTTGCAATATTAGATAATGTACTGGTCTTTTCAGGAATGAACATGGGACTAGTATTAGATGCAGTAATGAAAGGCTTGAACGGAAAACTTGAACTAGCAGAAGCGAACGATTTGATCGAAGCAGCTAAAGATGGAATGACTGTTATGAATGGAATGACAAGCGAAGATGATGAAGATTTCTAATAGGAGGAGAAAAAATGATCAAATTATTAAGAGTGGATCACAGATTATTACATGGTCAAGTTGCTTTTTCTTGGAAAAATGCAGTTGAAGCAGATTGTATCTTAATTGCGTGCGACGCAGTTATGAAAGATGATTTAAGAAAAACATCAATTAAGTTGGCAAAACCAAGTGGTGTTAAATTAGTTATTAAAAATATGGATGATGCAGTGAATGCGATCAACAGTGGTGTTACAGACAAATACAAATTATTGGTTGTCGTTGAATCTATTAAGGACGCTGAAAGATTGTGTAAAGAGTGCAACATCAACAAATTAAATCTTGGTGGTACTAAGGCTACTGCGGAAACTCGTAATATTTCTAAAGCAATGAATATTACACCAGTAGAAGAAACAATTTTAAAAGGATTATGTGAAACAGGTGTGGATGTAACAATTCAGATGGTGCCAGAAGATAATCCAGTAAATGTAGAAAAAGTTTTATAGGAGGAGAAATATGTTACTACAAGCAATTTTACTTGGCTTGGTAGCAATGCTTGGAAATGCTGAGTATTTGTTCGGTACATGTTTGCTGTCAAGACCATTGGTTATGGGTACTTTAACAGGTATTGTACTTGGTGATGTTCAAACAGGTGTTACTTTAGGTGCAACATTAGAATTAGCGTTTATGGGAGCTTTCTCAATCGGTGCTAGTATTCCACCTGAAATGATTTCAGGAACTGTATTAGGAACAGCTTTCACAATTACAACAGGAGCTGGACCAGAAACTGCATTAACTGTAGGTTTACCAGTTGCTTCACTAGTATTAATCGCAAAGAACGTTGGAATGGTATTCATCTTACCTCCATTTGTTCACAAAGCAGATAAATATGCAGCTGAAGGAAACATGGCTGGAGTTGCTAGAATGCACTTCTTAGGTGGATTCTTCGGTGTTAACTTAATTATCGGTGTAATCGTAGCATGTGGTTACTATGCTGGTGGACCTGCTGTACAGGCTTTATTAAATGTCATTCCTACATGGATTTCAAATGGTTTACAGATCACAATGGGCTTATTACCTGCAATTGGGTTCGGTTTATTATTAATGATGATTATGGACAAAAACGTTGCATGTTTCTTCTTCTTAGGATTCGCATTAAGCGTATACTTAAAGATTCCAGTAACAGCGATTGCAATCTTTGGAGCTATCATTGCTATCGTATTAACTCAGTTACGTAGTAATTCAGCTCTAACAGCTACAGAAGGAGGAGTGGATGAAGATGACGACTTCTAATAAATTAACTAAAAAAGAATTAAATCAAGTATTCTGGCGTTCATTCGGTTTGGAATGGTCTTGGAACTATGAAAGACAGATGAATATGTCATACTGCTATAGTATGTTACCAGTTATCAAAAAATTATATCCAAATAAAGAAGACCAGGTTGTAGCTATGAAGCGTCACTTGGAATTCTTCAACACAACTCCACAATTGGCAACATTAATCTTAGGTATTAGTGCTGCTATGGAAGAAAGTAATGCAAATGATCCTGAATTTGATACAGAAAGTATCAACAGTGTAAAAGTTTCATTAATGGGACCTTTAGCTGGTATTGGTGATTCATTCATCTGGGGAACATTACGTATTATCGCTACTGGTGTGGGTCTATCATTAGCAAATCAAGGAAATATCTTAGGACCCATCTTATTCTTATTAATCTTCAACCTTCCAGCTCAGGGATTACGTTATTATTTAATGAATACTGGTTATAAATTAGGTAGTGGATTCTTGGCTAAGATCCAGCAGAATGGATTAATGGCAAAACTTACTTATGCAGCAAGTGTTTTAGGATTGATGGTTGTTGGTGGTATGACTGCTGAAAACGTATCAATCAGTTTCCCATTGAAGTTTGGTTCTGGTAATGAAGCAACTACATTAAATGATGTATTCAATAATATCATGCCTGGTTTAATGCCATTATTATTCACATTACTAGTTTACTACTTATTGAAAAAGAAAAATGTTAAGACAACTACATTGTTGTTAATCTGTGTTGCGATCGGATTGTTCGGAGCATTCTTTGGTATCTTAGGTTGTTAATAAATTTAAAATAAATGGAGGAAAATAAAATGGAAATGATTAAATTTAATGAACAGGAAAAAATCGATAGCGTAAATGGCGCATTAGCTCTACGCCCTCAGATCAACGAAATCGTTGATGAAATCTGCGAACGTGGATATTCAAACATCTGTTGGTTAGGTGTTGGTGGTACTTGGGCAAGTGCTATGCAGGCTACAGTACATATGAAAGAAATGAGTGCTATTGAAACTTGGGCAGAAAATGCTGCTGAATACTTAACTACAGGAAACAAACGTATTACTAAAGATACAGTTGTTATTATCTCTTCTGTAACTGGAAACACTAAAGAAGTAGTTGATGCTATCAAAAAGATCAAAACTGAAGTTGGTTCTACAGTTATCTCATTTGTAGATGCTAAAGAAGCTATCTTATTAGATTTAGGAGACTACAAGATCTCTTACCCAGTTAACGAACAGTTAAAGTTCTTCATGGTTGCAGACCGTTTTATGTTCAACAATGGTGAATTAGAAGACTACGAAGATATGTATGCTGAATTTGACAAATACTTAGCAGAAGCTTTAGTAGAAGTTGAAAAGAAAGCTGAACCATTTGCTATTGAATTCGCTAAAAAACATTGGAATGATGAAATGCACTACTTTGTAGGTGCTGGAAATCAGTGGGGTGCTACTTACTCATATGCAATGTGCTATTGGGAAGAACAGTTATGGTTAAAAACTAAATCAATCACATCAAATGAATTCTTCCACGGTATGTTTGAAATCGTAACTAAAGAAACTCCAGTTACTATCTATATTGGTGAAGATGCTCAGCGTCCATTATCTGAACGTGTAGCTAACTTTATTCCAAGAATTTGTGAAAACTACACAATCATCGACTCTAAAGATTACGAATTAAAGGGAATTAGTGAAAAATATCGTAAACACTTATCTCACCATGTAATGCATGCTGTAAACAACAGAATCGATGTTCATATGGAAATCGAAACTCGTCACCCTATGGAAATCCGTCGTTACTACAGAAGATTAGAATACTAAAATATAAGAGGTGGCTTCATTCCACCTTTTATATTTTAAGAATTGGGGAATATTATGAATAAATTAACAATGTTTGATTATGTTAAAGAAACACCAGACGTATTAAGAACAAATATTGAACAATATACTACACTAGTTGATCCATTGATGAAAGAAGTGCAACAAAAGGAAATAAAACGTATTTTACTTGTTGCTTCTGGATCAAGTTATAATGCTTGTTATTGTGCGAGAAGTTTTGTGGAAAAAGTAAGTAGTTTAGAAGTAAGAATCATCACGCCATATACATTTACGTATTATGAAAATAACATTAAGGAGAACGACTTAGTTTTAGTGCTTACACAGAGTGGGTTAAGTACAAATGCAATAGAAGCATTAAAAATCATAAAGAAAAAAGAATGTAGAGCTATTTGTTTAACAGGAAATAAAAACAGCGATGTAAAAGATGTTGCGGATATTGTGATTGAATATGGTGTTGGTGAAGAATTAGTTGGCTATGTCACAAAGGGTGTTTCTACACTTGCGTTATTCTTAGATTTATTCGCAATTGCGTATTCTGGAAAGACGGAGTATTTGGATGAATTAAAGAAAGCAGCTGATTTAAATGAAGAAATGATTGATCAGGCTACAAACTTTATTCAGCAACATTATAAGAATTTCTCATCTATGTCCTGGGTTTACAGTTGTGGAGCGGGTGCTAATTATGGAACAGCACTTGAAAGTGCATTAAAAATGGGTGAAACCATTCATATTCCAAGTTGCTGCTATGAAATTGAAGAGTATATCCATGGACCAAACCTTCAATTAACGCCACAATACAATGTGGTTTTCTTTGATGGAAACGATGGTGCAAGTCGACGTGTAGAACAAGTATATAAGGCTACACGAAAAGTCACAAATCGAGTTTATTTGATTTCAAACAACCCTCAATTATCGAATGATGAGCATGTTTTAAGTTTGAGTGATACGGTATCAAGTGAATTAAGTCCACTTGTATATCTACCATTTGTACAATTATTAAGTTATATTGTTTCAAATGACTTACACTCTATTTATCAACATCCATTATTAAAAGAATTTAAGGCTATCGCAGCTGCAAAAACGGAGAATTTTGTGAATTATGATGGAGACGATTAAAACGATAATTTTTGATATGGATGGTGTCATCTTTGATAGTGAAACCATGTATATAAATGATTTAATAAGATTTTTTAAACAACATGATATAGAAATACAAGTAAGTGATTGTATTCCTCTTATTGGTATTGATAGTAAATTATATTATGAACAAGCATACACAATGTGGAACAACAAAACAGATTTCATTACATTTAAAAATATGCTTCAAGAATATTTTCGTTCATTTGATTGTGATTATAAAGCAGTCGTTAGACCACAGATCTATTCTGTTTTAGAAAGCTTAAGTGAACATTATAAAATTGCGTTAGCATCCTCTTCAAGTTTAAATACTATTAATACTGCATTAGATTGACCTGATATAATTAAGTTGTAACACCTGTGTATAGTTTGGGTATGAGCCAAAAACTTGTTTACGTTTGGTGAATAAGTAATAAGTTAGTGTTGCTAAGAAAACGCTGATACATAAGTTTCTGAGAATATCCAGTCGGCTCAAGATGTTGTTAATTGCTTGACTGATGAAAAAATGAGAGGAACTTCAAGATAGAATTGAGTTAGTCAATGCTGCTATCGTAGCTTCTCAAACGCCACCAGTTATAGCTACTCAGCCAGCACCTGAAATATCAGGTTCCCCAAGCACCAGCTCAGCTAATTTCCCCAAGTGACTTTGAAAGTATAATTGGAGAACAACTAGATGAACCCATGAATAAGGCTAACACTAAGACATAATGATAAAAACCCATCAGAATTTCAAATTTGATGGGTTTTTAAAATTTAGAAATCTGTCTTCAAAAATTTTGAGGGGATAATTTTATCATTTAGTTATCTAATATGATATTGATAAAAATGGTTTTGAAATTAATTTATCTAAATGGTGTGAACAATTAGTATTTTTTAGCTCAATTCGTGTATTTTTTGGGTAAAAATCACACCATTCAGATGAAATCAGTTAAAATTTAATGAAATTTTGAGGTTTGAAAATCTGTGAGAACGTTGATTTTAAAAGCTTTTGAAATTTATTCAAACTAATACTTGTCAAACCAGGCTTGAAAAAAGCTCGTAAAGCATCACAATTCTCAAAACGTTAATTCGTTGCTGGGAAGCACAATACAAACGAAAATACTTTGCAACTTGCAAGGTATTTTTTGTATGAGAACTGGCGGTACACAATTAGGCTAG
>DATGTX010000015.1:0-21486 GCA_035301645.1 Pseudogracilibacillus sp.
AGCCAATCCACTTAAAGAAAAAATAAGACCTGATGTTAAGTAATTCATCGGTATTCTTCCAGATAAGAAGTTTCCAATTGCAGCACCAAGTCCAAAAGAAAATAGTGCTGCTGTGACACCATTAACACCGTAATTAGTAATTTCACGAAGCATAGGCTCAATGAATGTATAAGTTGTAAATACGCCTGCGTAACCAAAAATAATTGTTGCTAAGGCAAACAAAACTTCTTTATTTTTAAAAGAAACTATTTCTTTTTTTAGAGAAGGTGATTCATCTAATTTTATATTTGGCACAAAACGAATGATTCCCATTAAGCTAATAAAACCAAGCAATGCAATTAACCAAAAAATCAAGCGCCAGGATAATATGCCACCGATCAATGATCCAAATGGTACTCCTAACATTAATGCTATTGTTAAACCGCCTTGCACAGATGATATTGCCAATCCTTGTTTAGTTGGAGAAACAACTTTTGCAGCAACGACCATAGCTACTCCAAAAAATGAAGCATGCATAATCCCTGCTGTTACTCTTGTTGCAAGTAGTAAATTGAACGTAGGCGCTATCGCACTTCCTACATTACTTACAATAAAAAGTATAATCAGCATAATAAGTAACGGTTTTCTTGGCCATTTAACGGTAATCATCGTTAAAAGTGGACCAAACACTGCCACACTAATGGCATAAATTGTTACTAGTAAACCTGTTGAAGCTATTGATACATCAAATGTATCTGCGATTTGAGTTAGGAATCCCATTACCACATATTCTGTCGTACCTATCGCAAAAGTACTTAACATTAAACTAAGTAATACAAGACGTACTGAAACTTTTGGTTTTGGCATCTATATCCCCCTTTCTTGATTAGTTGTTTTATGAATATATTTTAGTGACTATTTTTAAAAATTTATAGCTATTGGTGAACCACTAAACTTACAACGCAAATTATCTTTTATTTTAAACGTCTAAAAAAAGCAGTTAAAAACGAGGATACCATAAAGGCAACCTCTTTACTAAGATATCGCTTTGAAAGTTTAAAAATATTTTAAATCAATAAATAGTCAGATAAATATTAAATAAATAATTGTTTACCAGGGGATCAAACCTCCGAAAGAATGACGTTCTAACTTAGAAACTGATGAAAGGGGTATTTGACAAAGTTAAATCCTTTGATACCATTAAAGTTAAACACAAAGACAAGCTATCTATTCTTCTTACCTTGTTATGTAAGCGCTTATAATTGCTAAGAAGGGAGAGATATTTAAGAACAGTAGCAATTTTTCCAATTTGGCTGATAAATAGAGAAAGGGGAAAATGATTATGTCTGAACAATCATTATACGAACGTCTCGGTGGGATTTATAGTATTGCGGCGGTTGTTAATCATTTCGCTAAATCGTTAGCAGAAGATCCGGTTGCAGGAAAAAACTCTTCCAATTCCTTTATTAAAGATTGGCATGCAAATAGAAGCTGGCGAGAGCCAGGATTTATCGTCTTAACTACTTTATGGGTTAGCGAAAAAGCAGGAGGTCCTTATGAGTATGTTAGCACCCTGCCTAATGATGGTGGTCTAGATCTCGAACCCACTCATTACGATATGAAACTAACTTCGGAGGAATTTGATGCAGCAGGCGACGTTTTAGCTAACACGCTTGATCATTTCGAAGTACCGGAGAAAGAAAAAAATGAAGTCCTAGGTGCCTTCACAGCTCACAAAGATGAAGTAATCAGCGGAACAATCAAATAATATATTTTGTATAGAGACTACTAAGTTAAATCTGAGTAGTCTTTATTTTAATTTACATGCGATCAGTTTTTTAATTTGTATCTCTCCTTTTTAAAATATCCCCAAAACTACCCCGATAATCATAGCGAGTAATAAGATTACTTTTTCAATATTTGTTACTTGCTCAAGGTTATTTGGTTTGATTTTCAAAATAAGTAAAAGAGTACCACAAAGCAATCCAATGACTATAATACCTGTCCATAATCGATCAGTTAATAGCCAAGTTGCAAACAGTGATGCCATTGCAATGTAAAGTACTGCTGGAGCCTTAGCAAAGCGGATATCATATTTTTCGACAAACCAAACGACACTCGTTCGTTTTTTTGGTGTTGCCATTTTATCAGCTTGTATGTCTGGGATATGATGAACCATCACCCAGACCATACAGATTAGCGCATTTATTACAGCATTTTGGTAAGCCCATAATGGGATGGTATCAAGTATTATCCAAGGCCCTGCCAAGCCAAGGAAGAAGACCGCGGGAAACATACTCAACCACTCCCCTACAAATGGCCGATAACTTAATTGTAATGGTGGAAGTGAATATGAAATGGCCGCCCATATACCAATTAGAATCAAAATAGTTAATTCAAAACGATTAAAGAAAGCCATAACTATAGCTATGATAAGTAAAATAATCGTTATCCATTTTCCTAATTTAAAGACCGTTTGGGGTGGTAAGAGTCCTTTTTGGATCACACGGCTTCCACCTGATAAAACAGCTGGACTTTTTGCATCTGTTCCTGATAAAAAGTCGGCATAATCATTAAATAAATGAGTCAAACCACCATGAACAATGATTGCAGCTGAGCTCAAGAAGATAAACATGAAGAGTAAGTATCCAGTTGAAAGAGATGTATGTATAAATAGCGGTAATAAACTAGAAAGAATGGTTACTATACTAGATGACACTACAGCAATTAAACGGAGTAATGTCCAACTTATTTTAAATAAATCAATTAACCGACTTTGCAAGAAACCCACCCCTTACTCTTTATTAATTAACAACCCTTTTATCAACATTACCAATGCCCTCTCACAAATACAATGGTTTTCATCACAATTTTGCTTGTTATATTATTAAATGAATGTTGAAAATGAAAGTTTATATGCCACCGCAAATAGAATATACTCGCTTGCCGCGGGGCTGTGAAGAATTGAAGTTCATTCTTCATTAGCAATGAGCCACTTAGGCTGCGCCTTGCGTTGTCTCCTACAAGCTCTTTTCTCCCGCAGGCGTCTCGCATATTCTATTTGCTAAAATTTGATGTAATTTTATTTTTTACAGGATAAACAGAATAAAAGACAAAAACCCCTAAGAACATTAATAAAATAACATTCTTACGGGTTTTAAATCATTCAAAAGGCTGCTTTTATAAAATCACCTTACTTTTCCTCAATATCTTGTTTCCATTTATCAATTCTATGAGTATGGTCGTCTACAAAGTCTGTTGCAACTTTTTCAGCACTTTCTCCTTTAACGAAAATCTGTTTCATTAACTTCTCTTCATCTTCTTCTGTCCAATCACTTGCCATTTTGGTAGCAACTTTATAAGCTGCAGGATGTTCATCTTGGAAGCCTTTATTAAAGACTAAATTAATATGATCATCATTATTACCATAGATTTTATCTGGGTCTTTTAACAATTTTAAATCTAATTCATTAAAAATCCAATGTGGTTGCCAACCCGTTATAATAATGGGTGCTTGTTTTTCATATTTTTCTTGAAGTTCTGATAACATAGATAATTCGGTTCCTTCTTTTAATTCCCACTTATCCAAATCGTTGTCTTCAAGCCCTTTTTCAGTATTTTTCATAATACCTGTTCTTGGGTCGATACCAATAATTTCCCAGTCGACTGACTTACCTAAATCTTTATTGTCTTTTAAATCATTAATTGAATCGACATCTTCCATATATGTTGGTACCGCTAAAGAAACGGTAGCATTATCAATAAAGTTTTCACTTTCATAAACTTCTATGTCGTCTCCATATTTATCAAGATACTCTTTATCCGTAGAGGGAAACCAGCCTGATGTATTTAACGTATCCTTATTTTCTGCTGTACTTGCAAACATCGGTCCGGTAGCGCCAACTTGAGTAGAGGTAACGTCATAACCAATATCCTCAAGCACTTCAGCTAAAACTAAAGAACGTACTGTTGATCCAGCATCAGAATAAGGTATCTCAATATCTTCTCCTCCAATGGCAATATTGCTGTCGTTTGAAGCGGTCTCGCCACTACAGGCAACTAACAGAACTGAAAAAGAAAGTGCGATGATTAACCCTATGATCTTAAATTTGCTTTTATGCATGAAACAAATCCTCCTTTGTAAATCAAAATCTTAAAGTGAGCAAACTATATTAGTAATTCATTAGATACTTTTCCAATATAGTTTGCTCACTTTTGAAGCAAATTTGCACGAACAAAACCTAGCTTTATTCGTTTTCTTCATTATTTTTATCAACGAGTTTGGAAATAACATCATTTATTTTTTCAATGTTTTCGTTTTGTTGATTAAATAACTTCAATATTTCATCATTCATTAATCCTTTTTGTAGTTGATCATTTTTTATTAAGTCTTGTTGTTTATTAAGTTCTTCATTTGTCATTTCTTGAGTATATTTGTCATAAATTTCTTGATGATTTTCTTTTGCATATTGTATTAAGGCATTAAATAAAACGCCATTATGCAATGTGCTATGATTAGGTGAAACTTTTAATAAATCACGGTATAGATGTTCTGTTTGATCATCCATATCAAGATTGGATAAAGTAGCTAATTGACTATCTGTCGCTTCACCTAGTCGCTGATAATCTGATGAGACAGTTTGGCTTTGAAGCATTTCTTTTTCTAAAGCATGCCCTTCGATATCAAGCTTAGGCAAGATGCGATCGAGCCATTTCGGAAGATACCAAGATGCGTCCCCGAATAATTTCGTAAGTGCAGGTATTAAAGTTAAACGAACGATAAAGGCATCAAATAACACACCAAATGCGAGCGCAATACCAAGTGATTTAATGATAACATCATCTTGGAATACAAAAGCAATAAATACGCTGAACATGATTAAGGCTGCTGCTACAATAACCGGTCCACTTTCTTTAATCCCTACTTTAATCGAATGGTCATTATCATGTGTTTTACTATATTCTTCATGAATTCGTGTCATTAAGAAAAGCTCATAGTCGATAGCTAGCCCAAATAGCAACCCAATAACTATTACAGGTAAGAAGGCAAGCAATGGCCCAGGCGTATCAACTCCAAACAACCCACTTATAAAGCCATCTTGCATAATGAGAGTTGTAAATCCTAATGTCGCAGTTAGAGAAAGAACAAAACCTAATACTGCTTTTAACGGAATAATAATTGATCTAAATACAAGCATTAATAACACAAAAGCCAATGCCACAATAACGCCAGAGAATACTGGAATGGCATCATTAAGTTTTTCTGACATATCAATGTTGATCACACTTTGTCCAGAAATTTCGGTATCAAAGTTATATAAATCTTTTGCTTGATTACCATAATCACGTAAGTCATGAACAAGATTATTCGTTGACTCTGCATTTGGCCCTTCATCAGGAATAATTGCTACCAATGCATAGTCATTAGTTTCATTTAATATCGCTGGAGCAACAGTATCAACATTATCCATGTCGTTAATATCATCAATCATATTTTGTAAATCTTGATTTAATGCATCTTCGTCTTGCTTATCTTTTGTGTTGACTAACATAGCAATTTGTCCATTATATCCTTCACCAAAATCGTCTGAAATAATTTCATACGCTTTGTGTTGTGTTGTATCATTTGGCTTCATGCCATCATCTGGCAAGCCTAAACGCATATGTGACATAGGTATAATCGCTATGGCTAGAACAATCAAACTGAGAAACACAGCTAATACTGGTTTACCTACAACGAATTTTGACCAAGGCGACTCCACTTCATCTTTTGGCGCTACTTTGCTTGGCTTTGGTTGTGTCCGTTTATGGAAAATGCTAATAAAAGCAGGTAATAAAGTAAGCGCACTTAGCACAGCAACAAAGACACTAATTGCAGATGAGAAACCCATCACTGCTAAGAAATCAATACCCACAAGTGATAAACCACAAACCGCAATAATTACGGTAATACCAGCAAAGATAACAGCACTTCCTGCTGTCCCCACCGCTAAACCAATCGCCTTAATATGGTCTGATTCTGTTCTAGCAATTTGTCTGTATCTAAATAAAATGAATAACGCATAATCAATACCGACTGCCAGACCAATCATAATCGCAAGGGTTAATGTGACGTTTGGAATATCAAAAGCATAAGTTAATAACGCAATCGTCCCTACACTTGAGCCTAAGCCGAGCAATGCACTAATAATTGGCATACCTGCGACAATAAGTGAGCCAAACGTAATTAATAATACAATAAACGCTATAGCGACACCAACAACTTCAGCAAGTCCACCAAATTCTAAATCTTCCATACCGCTTCCGGTCAGTTCTGTTTGAAGCATATGGTCATCTTTTAAATTATCTAATTCACGTTCTACATTTGTTCTAGATGATTCTTTTAAAGATGTTTGCGCAGTAACGTAATTTATATCAGCAAACGCTGTTGTTTCGTCTTCGTTAATTTGCTGAGCCTCATAAGGGTCTGTAATGTTTGCTACATAATCGTCATTTTTCTTGATATCATCTAAAGTCGCCTGGATATCTTTTTTGGTATCTTTTTCTGTAATACCATTATCTGTGTTTGACTTAAAAACAATACGTATCGAAGCTTTTTCACTATCTTGATTAAATTTGTCTCCGATTTTTTCGTTCGTATCGATTGATTCTAAATCATTCATTTTAATATCGTTATCAAATTCAGGAGTGTTTAAAGTTAGTGGTGTAATAATTCCTATTAATAACACTAACCAAATAAGGACACTCCACCATTTGTGTTTTGCGAAAAAAGAACCTAGTTTGTATAAATAATTAGCCAAAATACTACCTCCTACAAAAAAACATATAATTTAGATAAATAATGTGCTTCTCACCCTATAACAGGTTACAATTAATACGATACAAATAATAGAGTTAATTTTATTAATCTATATAGTTACACTACAAATAAGGAGAAATGTAGATTGAATCAGAATGACTTGCGCGTGATTAGAACAAAAAACTTACTTTCTACGTCTTTATTTCAATTATTAGAAAAAAATGGGTTAAGTTCTATCACTATTAATATGATTTGTGACAATGCTTTAGTTCATCGCACTACTTTTTATAAACATTTTTACGATAAGTATGATTTATTAATTTATCTGTTTAAAGGCTACTCAAAAGACTATTTCGCATTAGATATAAAAAAACGAATTAATTCTCCCTTGGAATCTATGGATTATATTATTACGTCAAATAACCAAAGCATTTTAGCAAAACAAAAAGATGAAGCAGAATTTCATAAAACATTAGCTGACTACTTTGTTAATGTCTTAGAAAATGATATCAAAGAAAATATCCACCGGTTCCAAATAGATCCTGAGGTCCCTGAGAGTTTGATTATCTATATTTATCAAGCGAATCTTGATGCTATTTTAAAATGGGTACGCGAAAATAAAATCGAAAAAACTTCTCAAGAGTTGGACCGAATATTCCATATTATGATTAACATGGAGATTTAAATGTTTTTTCTGAATTAATCTTATTACAAAATTAGCATTTAATAAAAAAAAAGTCTGTCTTTTGAGACAGACTTTTTTTAAGTAGCTAAGCTTATTTTCAAAAGGTTTTACAATATTTCGATTCGTTTAGAATAAGCTTCTTCAGATTCTTTGATTGGCATTTCAATTTTTAATATGCCATCGTTTAATTCTGCTCTTATCTCATCTTTATCTACGCCGCTAACATAAAACCTTCTAACTGCTTGCCCAGTATGTCTTTCACGTCTAATAATCTTGCCCTTCTCTTTCACTTCATCATTTGTTTCTTTTTCTGCTCGGATTGTTAAATAACTGTGATCGTAATCGACTGATATTTCATCTTTTTTATAACCTGGTAATTCTGCTTCAACTAAATATTTATTATTTACCTTTTTCACGTCTGCTTTAAAATTTGCAAGTTTACTATCTATTGTTGAAACTCCTTGGTCCCATAATTCATTCACAGGTTGAAACATCCGGTTAAAAATATCCATTCTTTCATCATCGCGTCCTGGTTTAATTTCAAACATATACATTTCCTCCTTGGTATATTTTATAGAATTACTTTCACTATCTTTAATATACCTTTATTTATTATTTTTTAAACATATTTTTCATACTAAAAAATAAAAATATGACTCGAATAATTAAGTTTGTTTGAATAATTTAAAAGTAGGGAATGGAATATTAAAATAACTACCGCTTGTATTATATATTTATTTCCGTGAAAGGAGCATATTTATGAAAAAATTATTAAAAAAGTTTTCCCGCCAACAGATTGGTCTTGTCTTAGGCCCTCTTTTATTTTCCATTATACTTTTTATACCTGACTTAACAGGATTACCTCTTGCTCCGCGTGCCGTGTTAGCTGTAACAGGTTGGACAGCTACATGGTGGGTTACAGAAGCAATTCCAATTTATGCCACTTCGTTTTTACCTTTGATTTTACTGCCAATGACAGGGGGTACAGACCAAGAAACTGCAACAATGGCTTATGGTAACCCAATAGTCTTTATGTATATGGGTGGGTTTATTATTGCTTTAGCAGTTGAAAAATGGGATTTACACAAACGGATTGCTTTAACGATTATTTCTTTTATCGGAACAAGCGGTAAAAAAATAATTCTAGGCGTTCTGATTGCTACTGCTTTTTTATCGATGTGGATTTCTAATGCGGCAGTTGCTCTAATGATGCTACCGATTGCATTAGCACTTATTTCACAAGTTAAAGAGCAGGATGTAATGAAAGATGAATCACTTGATTCGTTTGCTAAAGGATTATTATTAACAGTAGCTTACGCCGCTTCTATTGGTGGTTTAGCAACAATTATTGGGTCAGTACCCAACGCAGTTCTTGTCGGTATCGCAAATAGTACGTTAGATGCAGATATCTCATTTACCGATTGGTTTATATTCGGACTACCTATTTCATTGCTTTTATTAGCGTTTTTATATTTCTATATTACAAAGATGAAATTCAAATTTGTAGAAAATGAAGAAATCCCCTCCACCTTTGCGAAAGATGAATTAGAAAAACTCGGACCGATGACTAAAAACGAAATTCTCGTAGCTCTAGTCTTCTTCTTTACAGGATCGCTTTGGGTTGTTAGCGGATTCTTACCTGATGTAATTTCTAATCATCTAACAGATACAATTATTGGTATGTTAGGTGGTGTCTCATTATTTGTTATTCCAAGTACAAAAGAAAAAGGGAAATTACTTGAATGGGATGATATGAAAGATTTACCATGGGGACTATTAGTCTTATTTGGAGGTGGAATGTCACTGGCCGCTGGATTTGATGATTCAAAACTAACCGAATGGTTTGGTGATTTACTTAGCGGACTTGAGGTGTTCCCATATATACTTATCATTATTATTTTAGCTGCATCAGTCTTAGCAATGACTGAACTTATGTCAAATACAGCTACTTCAAATATGATCATACCGATTACGATTGGCCTAGCTGCAGGGATTGGTATTGCACCGTATGGCTTAATGGCAACTGTTGCTCTTGCTGCATCTTGTGCCTTTATGTTACCTATTTCTACTCCACCGAACGCAGCTGTGTTTAGTTCTGATTACCTTAATATCGAAACAATGGCTAAAGCAGGAATCTGGATGAATATAGTTAGTCTGATTGTTATTGTCCTTGCAGTCTATTTCCTTCAACCACTCGTTTTCCCATAAGTTAGTGTAATTGCTAATTATATTTGAATATTAAGAAAAGTTATAAAATGTTCACAATTTTTTAAAAAAAGTTAAATCTGTTTAAGTTTATTAGAAACCCGTGTGAATTTATGTTATTATATGTTAACAGTTGTTGTTTTATAACATTTTTTAATAATCGAGGTGAATACCTATAGATTTGATAAGTAATAATCTAATCGGCTATAATAAAGTTAACAATAATAATCTACGAGGAGAATAAATTTGCAAAAATTAAAAGTATTATTCAGTTTTATTTTATTAATTGGAATGCTTGTAGCTTGTAGTGATAATGATGATGAGAATGTAGAAGAAGATTTAGGTGAAGATTTACCAACGCTTGATGTTGATTTTAAAGTACCAGAAACAGCTGATGTGGGTGAAACCATTAACTTAGAAGCATTTGTTACTTATGATGATGAACCTGAAAAGAATGCAGAAGTTGTGTTTGAAATATGGGAAGTAGGTAAAGAAGACGACAGTGAAATGCTGGACGGAGAAAACAAAGGCGATGGCAGTTATACGCTTGATTACACGTTTGATGAGGAAGTTGCCTATGAAATGTATGCCCATACTGATGCAGAAGGACTACATACAATGCCCAAAAAGCAAATTGTAATCGGAGATGCTGAAGCACCTGAGGAAGACGCTGAAGATACTCACGCTGGCTTCCACACTGATGGCTTTGATATGCATTTTAATGAACCAGAAAATGTGAATAAAGATGAAGATACTACTTTAGAAACACATATCATGTTAAATGACGACCCACTTGAAAATCTTAATGTTCGTTTTGAGATTGTTTTAGAAAATGATGAAGACAACACTGAATGGATCGATGCAGAAGAAGACTCTACAGGTGAATATAGTGCAACTTATGCGTTTCCTGAAGAAGGCACTTATGACGTAACAGTCCATGTAGAAGATGATGAAGACCTTCATGAACATAGTGAATATGAAATTGCAGTAGAATAATTTGAGCAAAAAAGGTGATACCTGAAAAATGACAGGCATCACCTTTTTTTGTATTTCAAGTTCGCACTCCCCCTACTCCACGCCTGTCGCAACTTCATTATCATCATATGAAGCCCAATCACTCCAGCTCCCTGGATACAACTTAGCATTTACGCCTATATTATCAAGCGCTAGTACAGTAGCACTCGCTGTTACCCCTGAACCACAGTAGACAACTGGTTGAGTGTTGCTGTCATCTAAGGAAGAAAAATACTCTTTTAACTCATTTGTAGATTTCATTTCTCCATAATCCGTGCGTGTCTCTTTCCAAAAATAGTTTTCTGCTCCTGGAATATGTCCTGCTTTTTTATCCATAGGTTCTGCTTCGCCACTATATCTCTCGGGTGCACGTGCATCGACTAACTTATATGACTCTTTTACCATCATTTCTTTTACTTGATCAATATCTGTTATCATTTCTGATTGAATGACTGCTTTAAAATCCGTTTTATCTATTTCTGGCAATTCTTTTGAAGTTGCGTAGCCTAGTGCTTTCCACCCTGAGTAATTACCATTTAATACAGAAACTTTAGGATGTCCCAGATATTTTAACAGCCACCATAACCTTGCGGCAAACGGACCATCTTGGTCATCATAAGCAATCACATGTTTCGTTTCATTGACGCCAATTTCTTCAAGTTTTTTAATAAATGTTTCTCTATTTGGTAAAGGGTGTCTTCCCCCATGAGCGCGCACCTCACTCGATAAGTCTTTTTCTAAATCCAGATAAAAAGCACCCGGAATATGATCTTGTTGATAATCTTTTTCCCCTTGCTCGGGTTCCGCTAAGTTAAACCGACAATCAATAATAACAACCGCTTCATCGTTTAAATGCTTATTTAGATAGTCCATACTAATTAAATTATTCATTACTAAAACGACCTCCTAGTTATTTTGCATATTTTTTACTGATTATTGAGAAATGTGCCTTAATGCAGCTTTTTTATTATAATTACTTACCACTTAGTTTAATCTTTGGATAACTATAAGTAAACAAAAAATATGCCTCATGAGACAGACTTTTATTTAAGTGCTATGATTTTCAAATCGGATAAAGATATAATTTATTTTTAAATTTCATCAAAAAAATATGCTACTTTTTGTATAGACAGCTTAATGAATTCGACTGTCTATTACAAAAGTAGCATAAAAATAGGCTTATTTAGTATCGTTTTTTTGCAGTAATAATATTTTTCCTTCATCTAGTTTACCTTCTAATACTTCTGCTTCTGTATGATCAAATCCGAGTTCTTCAAATTGAGCTCTTAATTCATCACCTTTTTTTCTAAAAATGTTTTTAACATAAGTGCCTAGTCCTTCTTCTTTAGCACCTACTGTCGAAGCATCTACATTATCGGCAACTCTTTTATCTCGATCACTATCATGCGAAATCACATAAAGGTCTTCTTTACTAACACCTTCTGCTGATAGTTTTTTAACTTCTGACATTAATTTTTCATCATCGTGAAATTCAATTACTTTTGGTTTCATTAATAATCCTCCTAGTATTTAATTTCTACACTTTCTATATATCCCTTTAAACTTTATTTAAACATTTTTTTCTGATTTTATTTATTTTTTGTTTTAATTACTTTCATTGCTTGATCTATCGATGAATATTTTATTGTAGTTTCATGTTTATCTTTCCAATTTGCTTTTTTTAGAAGCTCCATCACATGACTTTTAATCTTTACAAAATAAAAATCTATCCTTTTATCATAATTATCTATCCAATTTTCCAGATTTTTAATCGCTACGGCATCAATTGAATTCACACCTGAAAAGTCTAAAATAACTGAATTTACTTTGGGATGATTACTAATTCGGTTACTTATTTTTTCTTCTAAAACCGTCATGTTTGCAAAATGTAATGAAGTATCTATTCTAAATATCAAAATTTCTGAATCTATTTTTCCATCTGGATGTTTTTTAACATTTCGATATACACCCTCTTCTGATAAATAACCTAATTCTGTTAACTTGGGGGAGCCTTTTTGAGCGATTAAAACGAGTAAAGAAAAGATAAGTCCAATAACAATTCCTACTTCAACTCCAATAATCAACGTAGCAATAAAAGTAATAATCCAAATCCATCCGTCAATTGTTCTAATACTAAATAAGTATTTTACTTCTTTTATATCGATTAAATTATATACTGCTACAATAATAATCGCGCTTAATACTGTATGAGGAAGGTAATAAAAAAGGTCTGTAAAAAATAATAAGGTTAGTAAAATAAAGACGGCTGTAAAAAACGATGATAATTGTGTTTTTCCTCCAGATTCATGATTTACTGCCGAACGAGAAAGACTTCCTGCTACTGGATATCCTGAGAAAAATGAACCTACCACATTAGCCAAGCCTAAACCAACTAATTCTTTATTTGGGTCAAGTGTATAGTTTTCTTTTGCTGAAATTACTTTTCCAATAGAAATAGATTCCATGAATCCAATAAATGAGATTGTTAAAGCTACTGGAAGCAATTTTATCACTACATCTAAATTAATTTTAGGTAAAGAAAAAGTAGGGAACCCTTGAGGAACTTGTCCAATAATTGTCACACCAAGTGATTGTAAATCTGCGAAATAAACAACTAATATACTTAACCCAACAACAATTAAAGAGCCAGGCAGGCGAGGTAAATATCTTCTGAAAAATAAGAGTATTAACGTGCTTGCTACACCGAGTATAAATACAATTAAATTCACCTCAGATAATTTACTAATCGCTTCTAAAATTATTGAAAATATATAATTAGATTTAATCTCTATACCAAGTAAATGGTCAAGTTGACTAAAGCTAACAATAATTGCTGCTGCAGAAATAAAGCCATTCATGACAGATTGCGATATGTAATTAACTAAAAATCCAAGCCGTAAAACACCTAATAAAAATTGAATTAAACCAATCATTAACATGAGTATAAGTACAAGTGAGAAATATTCATTCGAACCAGAGCTAGCAAATGTTGATACACTGGAGAAAACTAAGATAGATACGAGTGCAACTGGACCCACCGATAGATGATTAGATGTTCCAAAAACTGTATATATTATTGCTGGAATAGTCGCTGCATATAATCCAACAACAGGAGGTAATCCAGCTAACATCGCATAAGCCATACCTTGAGGGACAAGCATAATTGCCACAATTAATCCTGCTAAAAAATCTCCTTTGAAATCGGATTTTTTATAAAGCATCATCCAATCAAAAATGGGGAAAAGTTTTTTTAACATTTAAATTCCCCCCCCTTTCTTTTTCACTTTCTACAAATTGTAAGTTTTTATTAATGCTTCAAATATTTTCAAATAATTTATCTCTTCATTTTTATAAGTAACGCTTCTATTTCTTCTTAATTTTATCATAATAGCCTTTAGTATAGCATGAAAATCGATACCTGAAATAACTGCTGCCCATAAATTCCTTCCAAATTTGGCTTGCTAAATATTCTTTCCTTAATAAGTATATTTATACTATTATACCGAAAATTACATCATCTCTTACGGTGGCATATTGTTTTTCCTGAATACACCCTATTTCTAATAGATAGCTCGTTTTAAATTTTTTTTGCATATAATGTAAGCATATTTTATATAAATTTAAAAATATAGAAAGAAATACTCGCTAAAATGTTTAAAAGTCAGCTTTTTAGTTAATACTAGGTATTATAATCTGTATTAAGAAGGAGGGATTGGAAATGGAACAAGAAAAACTACGTTCAATTGTTGAAAATATTCTTGATGAATCTTTTGTAGGACCCATGTCAACAATCAGAAATAATAAACCTTATTCCCGTTATATGACATTCTTTAGCGATGACTTAACTCTCTATACTATAACAAGTAAAGAAACTGAGAAAATTGATGAGATTGAACAGAATCCTCATACTCACATTTTACTTGGTTACGAAGGTGAAGGTTTTAATGACGAATTTGTTGAATATATTGGTGAAGTTTCCATTCATGACTCTAAAAAAGCTATAGATGATATTTGGGATGATTCAATGAAAGAGTGGTTTGAAGGTCCAGATGACCCTAATATAGTCGTCTTGAAAATCACACCTCTAGAAGTAAGGGTGATGAATAAAAAGAACCTCCCACCTAAAGAATTAAAAATATAAAAAAGAATTAAAAAGAAACGGTTTGAATTTATGAAAATATACTTATATTAAATAGTTAATTAACTCTGTTAACATCTAGTCAATTGTGATAAGGAGGAAACAAAATGGTTGATAATGAAAACAAAACTTCACCAAATAACTCAAACTCAGCACAAGACCCTAGTCGTCGTAAGTTTATTAAAAACACAGGGATTGCTACGGGTGGTGTAGTTGGTGGTGCCCTGCTTGGTGGATTGATTGGTAATTCTTATAAGTCGGATGACACATCAACTACCAAAGATGATACATCAGAAAGACAATATGATGAATCGAGAATGTTCTTTACAAGGTTTGAAGACTTCAAAGTTCTTCAGCAGGCAACTGAACGAATTTTCCCAGAAGATGATAACGGTCCAGGCGCAATAAAATTAGGTGTGCCTTATTTTATTGATAAACAACTAGCTGGTGAATTTGGTTCAAACAAAAAAGATTATATGAAAGCGCCTTCTAAAGATATTGAAGATGTAACAACTTACCAAACGTTAATGAATCGTGGCGAAGTATTTATCGAAGGTTTACGAAAATTGAATACTGAAAGTCAAAACCGTCATGATACAAAATTTTATGACCTAGAAGAAGCTGACCAAGATGCAATGTTAATTGACTTGGAAGAAGGAAAAATCAAATTAGAAGCTGTTAAATCGAATACTTTCTTTGAATTATTAAGACAAATGACGATTGAAGGTGCTTACGCTGATCCACTTTATGGTGGCAATAGAAATATGGAAGGTTGGAAAATGCGAGAGCATCCAGGCATACGAGCAAGTTATATTGATGTAATTGAATCTGAAGACTTTCAAAAGCTCGACCCGATTAGTTTGAAAGACTATCAACAATAAATGAATTTTATCATTATCCATTGAAATGAACAAAATAAAAAAGATAAAATTCATTTAAAATAATAAGTCGTTTGATTAAGTAAATACCGAGGAGGATATTGTATGGCTGAAAAGTTAGATAAAGTGGATGTAGTTGTTGTTGGTGCAGGTTGGGCTGGCGGTATTACCGCTGCTGAATTGTCAAAAGCAGGATATAAAGTTGTCGGTCTTGAGCGAGGAAAAGATAAAACTGTCGAAGATTTCATTGGCGCAAAAGACGCATTACGTTACGATGCACGATTTGAAATGATGGAAGATCATTCTGTCCAAACGATTACCGGGCGACGTAACAGTGATGAAGAAGCTATTCCCTTAAGAACGCAAGATGATAACTTTGAAGGAAACGATGTTGGTGGAAGTGGATCACATTGGTCTGGTGTGACACACCGTGCAACCCAATTTGATTTTGAAGCGCATTCAAAAACAATCGAAAAGTATGGCGAAGATAAAATCCCAGATGATATGTTTTTACAAGATTGGGGAATTACTTATGATGAGTTAGAAGAGTACTATGATAAATTCGAAAAAATGGCTGGGACTTCTGGTGAAGAAGATCCACTCGGTGCACCACGCAGTTCAGATTATCCTACTGGTCCAATGAAAGAAACTCCTGCTATCAAATTATTTAAAGAAGCAGCGAAAAATGTTGGTTACCACCCTTTCCAAATTCCTTCTGGAAATCTTTCTGAACAGTATGAGAACCCAGACGGGCAAACAATTAATGCATGTCAATATTGTTCTTATTGTATGATGTATGGATGTGACTTTGGAGCGAAATCAGATCCCGTTGTAACAGTTATTCCTACAGCAAAAGAATCTGGTAATTACGATCTCAGAACTAATGCGTATGTGCGTGAAGTTATTCATGAAGATGGAAAAGCTTCAGGTGTTTTATATGTAGATATGAAGACAGGAAAAGAATACGAACAACCTGCAGATATTGTCGTGGTAGCCGCTTATACTCTATCAAACGTTAAATTAATGTTACTTTCAAAAATAGGCGAACCCTATAACCCAAAAACTAAAAAAGGCGTTATCGGAAAAAATGCCGGTGGATTTACTGGTTCTAGTAGTGGTGTTGCTACAGGATTCTTTGAAGATAAGAAGTTTAATTTAGCCATGGGTGCTGGTGCGCTTGGTGGAACATTTAGTGATTTAGATAGTGATAACTTAGACACTTCAGATCTTAACTTTATCGGTGGTGGAATTGTTGAATTAAGGCTAAGAGGAGAAGATCCAATTGGTTATAATACAGTACCAGAAGGGACGCCTGCTTGGGGTAAAGAATTCAAGGAAAAATCTATCCATTATGCAAATAGAAACTTAGCGATTCACTTTAAGCCACCTAATTATGGTTGGTCTTTTAATTATATGGATCTCGATCCTACGTATAAAGACAGCTTTGGTGACCCGCTTTTACGTGTCACGATGACGATTAGCGATCACGAGAAAAACTTAAGAAAGTTTGGTAATGAGAAGATGTCTGAAGTGATGGAAGAAATGGGTGCAGATATCATTGATACCGAAGAGATTCCAGATGACTGGGACTTCAATCAAGGTGGTGGAGAAGCTGGAGGCGGCGTGATAATGGGTGATGATCCAGAAATTTCAGCAGTCAATAACTACTGTCAAGTCTGGGATGTAGATAACTTATTTGTCATTGGTGCTTCTGCTTTACCTCAGAAGATTCCTCAGCAAACAGCAACAGTTGGCGCATTTGCATACCGCGCGTCTGAGGGGATCATTAAGTATCTCGAAGACGGTGAAGGATTACTTGTTGAACCAAAAGAAAAAAGTAGCACTTAAGTCACATTTTTATTCAACATAAAGGAAGAATGCCTATGAAAAAGGATAACATCTACTTCTTTTGCTACTATTTATAATCTTTGGAGGGACTCATTAACGCTTGTGAAGAAGACATTAAGACAAATATGTCTGAACAATGATGATTTAAAATCTGTTTTGTAGCGTATAATATACATTGAGTATGCTATAAAAAATGAGGTGGAAATGATGGGTTTAGGTAGTATTGGTATCCCAAGCTTAATATTGATATTAATTGTCGCGTTGCTTATTTTTGGTCCCAAAAAATTACCTGAGATTGGTAGCGCTTTTGGCCAAACGCTGAAAGAATTTAAACAATCAACAAATGAGTTAATGAGTGATGAGTCTTCTAAAGAAGATTCTGTAGACCCTAATAAGGATAGCAACGAAAAATAATTTTAAAACGTATTTTAGGCTTGTATGAATTAAATATTCATGCAAGCCTTTTTACGCTACTTCTTTTACTTTGTGATATACATGTCCCCTTTTCGTTCAGATCTTTAGCTATCACCTTTTAATTTATGGCTGCAATCGTATCATTAGTATTTTTTTGTTTGCTTATATTTCTTATAATATAAACAATATTTGGAATACTTTTTCATTGTCACCAAATTGTAATAAGTAAAATAAATATGATACGATAAAGGGGTTGTAAATTTAGGAGGAAAAACAAATGACTGATAAACAAAATAAAGCAACATCAAAAGATTCGAGCAATGCACAAGACCCAAGTCGTCGTAAATTCATTAAAAATTCAAGTATCGCAACTGGCGGTGTAGTTGGTGGTGCCTTACTTGGTGGATTAATCGGTAACCCTTTTAAATCTGAGGAAAAACCAACCGATAATAAACCAGAGAAGTTATATACTGAGACAAGAATGTTCTTTACGCGAGTTGAAGACTTTAATGTGCTTAAGCAAGCAACAGAAAGAATTTACCCAGAAGATGATAATGGCCCTGGAGCAATCGAACTTGGTGCCCCTTATTTTATCGATAAACAACTTGCTAGTGATTTTGGTTCGAACAAAAAAGATTATATGAAAGGTCCTTCACAAGAAGTTAAAGACATTAATACATATCAAACTTTAATGACACGTGGCGATGTGTTTATCGAAGGATTGCGCAAAATGAATGCTGAAAGCCAAAAACTTCATGACGAAAAGTTCTTTGACCTTGAAGAAGAACAACAGGATTCTATTTTGGAAGATTTAGAAAAAGGAAAAATTAAATTACGAGGTGTTTCTTCGACTACTTTCTTCAAGTTATTAAGACAAATGACAATCGAAGGCGTTTATTCTGACCCATTATACGGTGGAAACAAAGACATGCAAGGATGGAAAATGAAAGAACACCCAGGTATACGAGCAAGTTATATCGATTTAATTGAATCGGAAGACTTTGAAAAACTTGATCCAGTTAGTCTGAAAGATTATCAACAATAAATATAAAATGATTAAAAGAGTATTTAGGAGGAAAATTATTTATGGCAAAAAAGTTAGATAAAGTAGATGTCGTTATTGTTGGAACAGGCTGGTCCGGTGGTATCCCCGCTGCTGAGTTAACAAAAGAAGGATACAAAGTAGTAGCACTTGAACGTGGAGTAGATAAAGATGTTACTGATTATATTGGAGCAAAAGATGCATTACGCTATGACGCTAGATATGGCATGATGGAAGACCACTCTGTTCAAACAATTACAGCGCGAAGTTATGAAGATGAAGAAGCATTCCCTTTAAGAACTCAAGAAGAAAACTTTGAAGGTAATGACGTTGGTGGAAGTAGTTCTCATTGGTCTGCGGTAACTCACAGAGCAACTCAATTTGATTTTGAAGCACGCTCAAAAACAATTGAAAAATATGGTGAAGATAAAATACCTAAAGACATGCTTTTACAAGACTGGGGTATTACTTACGATGAATTAGAAAAATATTATGATAAATTCGAAAAAACGGCGGGTACTTCAGGTGAAGAAGATCCTGTAGGTGTTCCACGTAGCTCAGATTACCCTACTGGCCCAATGAAAGAGACGCCACCAATCACTCTATTTAAAAAAGCAGCAACAAATCTAGGGTATCACCCTTTCCAAATCCCTTCTGGAAACCTTTCGGAAACTTATGAAAATCCAGATGGTCAAACAATTAACCAATGTCAGTATTGTTCTTTTTGTATGATGTATGGATGTGACTTTGGGGCAAAATCTGATCCTGTTGTTACTGTCATACCTACTGCAAAAGAAACTGGTAATTATGATTTAAGAACAAGTTCTTATGTGCGTCGTGTCCTTCATAAAGATGGAAAAGCGACAGGCGTTTTATATGTAGATATGAGAACAGGAATGGAATATGAACAACCTGCAGACATTGTCGTTTTAGGTGGTTATTCATTATCAAATACTAAGCTAATGTTACTTTCTGAGATTGGTGAAGTATATAACCCTAAAACGAAAAAAGGCGTCATTGGTAAAAATGCTGGAGGTTTTGAGCTGGGTACGCCAGGCGGAACAGCAACTGGATTTTTTGAAGATAAGAAATTCAATTTAGCTATGGGTGCTGGAGCTCTAGGAGGTACATTTAGTGACCTAGATAGTGATAATCTTGATACATCAGACCTTGATTTTATTGGTGGAGGAATTGTTGAAATAAGACTAAGAGGAGAAGATCCAATTGGTTATAACACGGTTCCACAAGATACACCTAGCTGGGGTAAAGAATTTAAAGAAAAGTCATTACATTACGCTAATAGAAACTTAAGCGTTGGTTATAGCCCTTCTAGTTATCCATGGTCATTTAATTATATGGACCTTGATCCGACTTATAAAGACAGCTTTAATGATCCACTTCTACGTGTTACGTACCGAATCACTGACCATGATAAAAAAGTCACTGAGTTTGGTAATAAAAAAATGGTTGAACTCATGGAAGAAATGGGTGCCGACATTGTTGAAGCAGGAGGAATAGCTGAAGAGTGGGGTCATAAACACGGATTTGGTGAAGCTGCTGGTGGTGTTATTATGGGAGAAGATCCAGAAATTTCTGCTGTTAATAACTACTCTCAAGTTTGGGAGATGGATAACTTATTTGTTATCGGTGCTTCTTCTTTACCACATAAAATCCCTCAACAAACTGATACAATTGGCGCATTTGCCTACCGTGCAGCAGAAGGAATGCTTAAGTATCTTAAAGACGGTGAAGGTTTACTAGTTGAACCAAAATAAATACATTTTTTAAATATTTTTGTTTGAATTTTAAAAAGTGATATTCGGATTATAATGTGGAAATTTAAGATAACAGCCCATATTTGATTTGCTAAGGAAAACAGTGTTTTGCTTTCCACACTATTTTCCGGATATCCAAAAAGTTTGTTTGCTTTTAGACTTGATTATCATGTTGGTGAGGATGGATAAGTATGAAAAATAAAAAACGTATATCTTTAATAGCATTTATTTTATTTGGACTACTTCTAAGTGCTTGTGAAAAAGATATCGATGCTAATATGTCAAAAGAAATGCAAGACTTCTCTTTCATAACACAAGATAATGAAACACTTAACCTAGATGATTTAAAGGGCGAATGGTGGATTACGTATTTTTCATATACAGATTGCCGGACGGTTTGTCCTCGTACGACTTCCAATATGGTTGATATTCAAAGTCAATTAAAAAAAGACGGACTCGAACCACCAATTATTTCATTTAACGTTAATCCTGAAAAAGATGGACCTGAAGAATTACGTAAGTATGCTGAAGAAAACAATGTTGATTTAGACACATGGGACTTTTTAACAGGTTATGACTTTGAAACGATTCAAAATCTATCTGAACAATCATTCCTTGCTGTATTAGAAAAAGGTGCAGCTGAACAAATGTCACACAGCTATATGTTTTACTTAGTCAATCCTAAAGGTGAAGTCGTTAAAAAATATGA
>DATGTX010000016.1:0-3427 GCA_035301645.1 Pseudogracilibacillus sp.
CCCGCCTCGTTTACAACAGGCATCGATACAAGATCTGTATCCCGGAATACTCTTGCTACGTCTTCCTGGTCTTCATTTAATGGAATTGTAATAATATCTTTAATCATCACGTCTGCAATTTTTTCATCACTATCTGCTGCAAGTAATTCTCTTATCGTTAAAACACCAATTAATTTATTAAAGTCATTTACGATGTACATATAATAAACATTATTTTGTATTTTTACTTGTTCTCTTAATTTCACTATCGCTTCTTCGATTGTTACATTTTGAGTTACTGAAACAAATTCTTTTTTCATAAGTGAACCTGAAGTTTCAATCTCAAACTTTTGATTTACATTCATATTAAAGTAAGCCTCCTACAAGTTAGCCACTTTTCCGGTGAGGGAAAATAGCATTCTTTTATATTGTTTAGCATAATCTCGTTTAGTTATATAATAACTTCGAGGGGAATCATCCATTTTCCCACCACCTCCAATGTTTCATTTAGGGTATCCAGATTATTAAATCAATTCAATTTTGTAGAAAATTATATTGCCACCACATCTTGACATATAGCGTCTATTTTCCGAGTACCCTTAATTTACTTAAAAAAACTAAAAAACACCCCTCTACAAAGAAGGGTGTTTTCATTATGTTTAAAGAATCTATCATAAATAAGCTCATTTAAAATATGTCAACGCATCCTCCACTGTAGAGTTTTAGCACTATATGGCTTGGTTAAAATGTTACTAACCAGCTACATTAGAATGGCCTTAAGTCGACCGGTTCTGTTGACCCATTGGTGTCTCTCGACGTTTCTGGGTAGTAGCGTATCTCCATATAGGAGCCTCACCTAACGAGGAATGTTTATTCAGTTTTTCACACAACCCTTAATATATCAATTCCTATATTCTTTGTCAATTTTTTATTGGAATTATAATTAAAAATACTTTTCGCTTATGAGTTTACTTTTAAGTTTTTATGTAATACACTAGTTTTATAGATAAGTTGCACATGCGCAACTTATTCGGCTGAAGCTAAAATAAATTAAAAATAAAACTTTTGTAGAGAAGGTGAAAGTATGGCTGGTACTATCAGCGTAAAAAATTTACATGTGTCTTATCATGGTAAAGAAGTAGTTAGTGATGTTACGTTTGAATTCGAAACACATAAATTAATTGGAGTTATTGGCCCTAATGGAGCTGGTAAATCTACTTTAATGAAAGCTGTTCTTGGGCTTATACCACGTGATAAAGGCGAAGTTACTTTCGATGGAGAAAGTGTCGATCGCATTAGAAAAAATATTGCTTACGTCCCGCAAAGAAGTGATATTGATTGGGATTTTCCAATTACAGTTATTGATACTGTCTTAATTGGTAGATACCCTAAACTTGGTTTATTCAGGCGGCCTAAAAAAGCTGATAAAGAGTTTGCTTACAAATGCTTAAAACAAGTAAATATGGAAGAGTTTTCAACAAGACAAATTGCCGAGCTTTCTGGTGGGCAACAACAACGCGTCTTCCTAGCTAGAGCTTTAGCCCAAGAAGCTGAATACTTCTTTTTAGATGAACCGTTCGTTGGAATTGATGTCGCTAGTGAGAAGACAATTATTACAATCTTAAAAAAACTAAGAGATCAAGGCAAAACCGTTTTTGTTATTCATCATGATTTAACTAAAATTACCAGTTATTTTGATGAGTTAGTTCTAATTAATAAAGAATTAATTGGAGCTGGCCCTGTACAAGAAGTGACAAAACCAGAAGTAATGAAAAAAGCTTATAACATGGACTTTGAATTACTCAACCAAATGGGAGTTGGCGTCTAAATGGAATTCATTAATGATTTAATGCAATATGGTTTTTTACAAAAAGCTTTATTTACCGCCATCATGGTTGGTATTATCTCAGGCGTCATTGGTAGCTTTATTATTTTACGTGGTATGGCTTTAATGGGTGACGCTATATCCCATGCTGTCTTACCAGGGGTAGCTATATCATTTATGTTAGGAATCAACTACTTTTATGGCGCTGTTTTAGTAGGTGTACTAGCTGCCGTGATGATTGGTGTAGTGACACAGAATAGCCGAATTAAAAATGACTCTTCAATCGGAATCATTTTTACTGCCTTTTTTGCTTTAGGTATTATTTTAATCTCCAAAGCACAAACCGCTACTGACTTAACCCAAATATTATTTGGAAATGTGTTATCTGTAAGATCATCAGATATGTGGATGACGCTTATTATAGGCGCTGTTGTCTTAGTAGTTGTCGTTATATTTTATAAAGAATTACTTGTCAGTAGTTTTGACGAAACAATGGCAAAAGCGTATGGCCTACCAACACGTGCGATCCATTATTTAGTGATGGTGTTACTTACTTTAGTAACCGTAGCATCATTACAAACTGTTGGTGTAGTTTTAGTAGTTGCTATGTTAATTACACCTGCTTCTACTGCTTATCTGTTAACGAATAAGCTATGGATAATGATTGTATTGTCAGCTTCAATCGGAGCTTTTTCATCTGTTGCCGGATTATACTTTAGCTTTGTTTATAATTTATCATCAGGTGCTGTAATTGTCTTGGTAGCTACGTTTATATTTGGTTTAACTTTTATTTTCGCACCAAAACAAGGCATTTTATGGCGGACATTACGTAATAGAAAATCAAAATCTATTGCTAATTAATTGTTATTTATACGTTAGAAACGTATTTATATAATATATAATATAAAAGGAGAGATTTATTTTCATGTTGAAATTTATTAAGTTAATGACCGTTGCGTTTATGGCAGTTATTGTACTCGCTGCTTGCGGCGGTGAAGAGGGTAGAACAAATGACGCGAATGAAGACTCTACAAGTAATGAAACTTTAAAAGTTGTTACAACATTTACATTACTTGAAGATATTGTTAACCAAATAGGAGGGAATACAGTTGAGACATTCAACCTTGTACCTATTGGGACTGACCCTCATGAATATGAACCACTTCCAGAAGATATGGGAGAAACTGAAGATGCAGATGTCTTGTTCTTTAACGGGTTAAATCTTGAAGGAGGCGACAGTGGCTGGTTCTCGAAGTTAATTGATGCAACTGATCAAGATGAAGCTAATGTCTACGAAGTTGCAGATGGCGTTGATCCGATGTACTTAAGTTCAGAAGATGGTGACGAAAAAGAAGTCAACCCTCATTCATTTTTAGACCCGAATGTTGGAATGATTATGGCTGAAAATGTAAAAGACGCTTTAATTGAAGCGTCGCCTGAAAATAAAGAGGAAATTGAAAAGAATGCAGAAGAATACCACGCTACATTAGTAGAGATGGATGAACAATACAAATCACGTATTGAAGATGTCCCTGAAGAAGACCGTATTTTAGTAACAAGTGAACGCGCATATCAATATATGGCTGATCGTTATGGGTTAGAGGAAGGATTTATTTGGGAGAT
>DATGTX010000017.1:0-10359 GCA_035301645.1 Pseudogracilibacillus sp.
AAGCCCTAGATAAAATTACAGCAGCAAAAAACGAAGTACTTGGAGCAATTTCTGAAACAATGGATTTATATGGCGTAACCCCTTCAGCTGGCACATTATATGCCACTTTATATCTCAGTGATCAAATGAATTTGGATGAAATGCGTGATCAACTTAATATGAGTAAACCTAGCATGAGTACCAGTGTCCGTAATCTTCATAAAAAAGGAATGGTTAAAAAAAGGTACCAACAAGGTTCTCGTAAACATACATATGCAGCTGAAAAAGACTTCTTTAAATCATTCATGTCTTTTTATTGTCAAATGTGGGAACGTGAAGCCGAGATGAATTTAGAATCAATTGAAATAGCCGAAGAACATCTAACAGAAGTTATAGAAAATGAAGCGTTTTCTATTGAATTTAAAAACGAAGCTAAAGAAATGTTTGACCTTATTGAGAATTCTAAAGAATATTATCATTGGCTTAATAGACTTGCTAATAGTGTTAAAACAGGTGAAATATTTACATTTTTACCTAAAGAAAATACTAAAAATTAATTAATTTATACAAACAGATCTATCTTTGCCACTCCTTATTATATGCTTACTCATATGGTATAATTAAACACGGTCAACTAGCTAATAAAGGGGGTCTTTATATATGATTAATCAATATCAAAATGAAATCATTGAAGCCATTACAGAAAACTTCTTCTATGGACTTGTAGTCGTTGATAAGCATTCTCATATTACTCATTTAAATAATAACTATTGTCATTTCCTTCAAGTGGAAAAAGATCATGCTATTGGAAAACATGTTGCGGAGATAATCGAAAATACACGCATGCATCTTGTTGTTGAAACAGAAAAGCCTGACCTTTTCACACCACAATATATTCGGGGAAATTATATGATAGCAAATCGCGTGCCGCTTTTTTCAAATGGGAAATTAGTTGGTGCTGTTGGTGTTGTTTCGTTCCGTGACTTGAATGACTTATCGGCTTTAAATAGTGAAATTAAACATTTACTCACAGAAGTAGAGTTTTATAAAAACCAACTAAAAGAACAGACGGGTATTAAATATTTTATTCATGATATTATAGGTAGTTCAAATCAAATTTTATCGATTAAAAGTAAAATAAAAAAGGTGGCTCCTAGTGATATTTCTGTTTTGGTTACTGGTGAAAGTGGTACAGGCAAAGAACTCATTGCTCACAGTATTCATCAATTAAGTAACCGGAGTGACAAACCTTTTATTTCAGTTAATTGTGCTGCAGTGCCAGAAGAGTTATTTGAATCTGAGTTATTTGGCTATGAAGATGGTGCTTTTACGGGTGCCAAGAAGGGTGGTAAAAAGGGTAAGTTTCAACTTGCTCAAGGCGGTACATTATTTCTTGATGAGATAGGTGATATGCCTTTAAAAACTCAAGTGAAGTTATTACGTGTACTTCAAGAAGATGAAATTCAAACACTTGGTGGCTCTGCACCTTATCAAATTGACGTGCGGATTATTGTTGCAACAAATAGACCACTAGAAGACTTAGTCGCTGAAAAGTTATTTCGGGAAGATTTATATTACCGAATTAATGTTATTAATCTTCATTTACCTCCATTACGAGAACGACATGATGATTTAAAAATCCTAGCACATTTTTTACTCGCAAAGTTTGCTACAAAAATGAATAAGCGAGTAACAGGATTTTCAAATGAAGTTATAGAACTATTCTCAACATATAATTGGCCTGGGAATATTCGAGAGCTAGAAAATCTCATCCAATCTGCGGTGTTACTAACTGATTCTGAAATTATTAAACTTCATGATTTACCACGCTTATCACAAATAAAATCAGCTAACACAAGTAACCATAAAAGCTTAAAGCAAACTTTAAAGCAAGCAGAAAAGGACGCTATTGCAAGTGCACTTGAATTAAATCAAGATAAGAAAAAAGTCGCCCATGCTTTAGATATTAGTTTGTCTACTTTGTATGAAAAAATAAAAGAGTATCAACTTTAGTATTCTTAAATAACGGAATTTATTCTGAATTTCCGGAATAAAGTTGCTTTAATTTCTGTTCAACCTATCTTATTTTGATAGGTTTTTTTGTTTTTTCTTGATAAACCAACCTTTCCATGTTTTTATTAACTTGGCATGCTTATTGCAATATTTAATCTACAAGCATGTTCTGACAACGCTTACAGTTGTGTTTTAAGTTATATAAAAAAGAGGAGATGGTTAGTATGTTAGATGGTAAAAATAAAGTTGCTTTTATAACAGGAGCAGCGAGTGGTATTGGTTATGCAACAGGAGTTCATTTTTTAGAAAATGGTTATAGGGTTGTATTTAGTGATATGAATGAGCAAGGGTTAGAGCAAGTAAAATTAGACTTACATAATCACCAAGAAAATATTTTGACTGCAGTATGTGATGTGACAAAAGAGACAGATATTGTACAAGCCATTGATTACACAATGAAAGAGTTCGGTCAAATTGATGTGGTAATTAACAATGCGGGCATGCAACATGTTGATCTCGTAGAAGATTTCCCGACAGAAACGTTTGATCTTATGATGAGAATTATGGTTACTGCTCCATTTGTTATCTCAAAACATTGTTTTCCGATTATGAAAAAACAAGGTTTTGGTCGCATTATTAATATGTCCTCAATTAATGGATTAATTGGATTCGCTGGTAAAGCAGCTTATAACTCTGCAAAACATGGAGTAAACGGGTTAACTAAAGTCTTAGCTTTAGAAGGGGCAGATTATGGCATTACAGTTAATTCTATATGTCCTGGTTACGCTGATACACCTTTAGTGAGAGGACAGTTTGAAGACTTAGCAGCAACTAGAAATGTTTCTTTAGAAGATGTTTTAGAAGAAGTAATTTATCCACTTGTACCACAAAAACGTTTAATAGGTATCGATGAAATTGCAAATTATATGTTATTTTTAGCAAGTCCTTTAGCAAAAGGCATTACAGGACAGGCAGCCGTGATTGATGGCGGTTATACTGTTCAATAAAAAGGGGGAAAAATCATGTTAGGTATTCTTCTTGGATTAATTGTTTTAATGGGTTTAGCTTATCTGGGTTGGTCAATTATTTGGGTAGCGCCAATTGCCGCCGGGGTCGTTGCACTTACAGGCGGACTTGATTTATTAGATGCATATGCAGACACATATATGGGTGGATTTGTTGATTTTGCTAAAGCATGGTTCCCAGTCTTTATGCTTGGAGCTATTTTTGGTAAATTAATGGAAGAGACAGGCATGGCGCGTTCAGTAGCTATTGCGATTACAAAGGTAATTGGTACAAAACGAGCAATCTTAGGTGTTGTTGTTTCTTCCGCTGTATTAACATATGGAGGAGTTAGCTTATTTGTAGTAGTTTTTGCTATTTATCCACTTGCTTTAACATTGTTTAAAGAAGCTAATATTAGTAGAAAACTCATTCCTGGAACGGTTGCTCTTGGTGCTTTTACGTTTACAATGACAGCGATACCAGGAACCCCACAAATACAAAATTTAATACCGATGGAATATTTTCAAACGACTGCCACAGCTGCCCCAATTATGGGAATTATCGCTACACTTGTTATGGCAGTCGGTGGATATTATTACTTACGTTGGCGTGAAAAGGTAATGCGTAACAAAGGTGAAGTTTATAATGAACCTGAAGAAGCAGTTCAAGTTGATGACTCTGTACCGCCTCACTTTATTTTATCAGTCCTACCTTTACTAGCTGTTCTACTCACATTAAATCTGTTTGGATGGGATATTATTGTCGCATTATTAACTGGGATTATTTTAATCATGCTGCTAAATATCCATAAGATAAAAAGATTTGTCAGTGCGATTAATGGCGGAGCAATTGGCTCTGTAACAGCTATTATTAATACAAGTGCTGCTGTTGGATTTGGTACGGTGGTAAAAGTCGTGCCTGGTTTTGATAAGTTAACTGAGTTATTATTAGGCATTAAAGGAAACCCACTTATTTCTGAAGCAGTCGCTGTTAATATCCTTGCAGGAGCCACAGGTTCCGCGTCAGGTGGTATGGGAATAGCGCTTGAGGCTTTAGGATCGAAGTATTATGAGCTTGCTATTGAGACTGGCATTCCGCCAGAAGCATTTCACCGTGTAGCTTCACTCGCTTCTGGAGGACTTGATACATTACCACATAATGGGGCAGTTCTAACACTGCTTACAATCACTGGGATGAGTCACCGCGATAGTTATAAAGATATTTTTGTGGTAGCCGTTCTTTTACCTATTATTTCTGTCGTAGTTGCAATTTTATTTAGTACTATAGGTATTTATTAAATTAACAATAGAAAGGCTGAATTCTATGGAAAAAGTATCTGTTATAGGAACAGGATTAATGGGAAATACAATTACACTCGCCATTGCATGGGCAGACGTGCCTGTTATCATTTATGGGTTAAATGATACAGAAACAGAAAATGCAAAAAATTATATTAATAAGGAAATCGAGACGCTCATTAAAAGCCAACTTATTGATAAAGATAAAGCTGAGCAAATTACCGAAAGCATTGAATATTCAACTGATTTAAAAGAAACTGCAAAGCATGCTACATTTATTATTGAAGCAGTTCCTGAAAATTTAGAAATCAAACTTGAGCTTTTTAGCAAACTCGAAAGTTATTGTGCAAAAGACACTATTTTTGCAAGTAATTCTTCCAGCTTACCACCAACTAAAATGGCACAAAACTTACAATATCCTGAAAGAGTTTTGGGAGCTCACTTTTGGAATCCTGCACATTTAGTTCCTTTGGTTGAAATTATTAGAGGCGAAAAAACAACTGACAGATTCATTGAACGAGCAAAAGAATTAATTTACACAATTAAAAAAGATCCTATTCTTGTTAATAAGGATGTCGTTGGTTTTGTCGGAAATAGATTACAATTTGCAATTTTAAGAGAAGCACAATACTTATATGAAACAGGCGTCGCCTCAATAGAAGACATTGATAAAGCTGTTCAATTAAGCATTGGAAGGCGATTAGGCGTAACAGGCCCTTTTCTATCTGCTGATTTAGGCGGATTAGATGTTTTTAAATCAATCTCTGACTATACTTTTTCAGATTTATCTAATCAAAAAAAGGCAAGCAGAACAATTGATGAGCTTGTAAATAATGGCAATCTAGGTGAAAAAACAGGCAAAGGCTATTATGATTGGAATGAAGAAACGGGTAATGAAATTAAACAAAAACGCCAAGAAGAGTTAATCCATTGGCTCAAGAAAGATTTAAAAAACAATTAAATTGCTATTTTTAGATACATTTTAAGGCTATTTTAATACTAGATAAATCATCTAGTTATTAGAATAGCTTTTTTCTTTTATTAAAATTAGGAGGAGAGCCTTCCTCTTCCTTATCAAATCGGCTTTTGGTAATTTGTCCCTTGCTTTGACATTGCTAATTTGCTATGTTAAATTAACAACGTTAAGTTTATATTTAACGAACTTAATTTACAGTTATAAGGAGGAATCCCTTTGGATACAAAATTACAATTTATTAACGGTAAATGGACGCTTGCTAACCAAAATAAAACAAGAAATATTATAAATCCTTTTAATGAGGAAGTTATTGCAGTTGTCGCAGAAAGTGATGAAACTGATGCACAAGATGCTATTTTAGCAGCTAGACATGCTTTTGATCATGGCGAATGGCCCACTCTTCCTAATATAGAACGTGGCAGAATTGTTAGACGTATTGCAGATTTAATTGAAAGAGACGCTGAAGAGCTTGCGAGACTTGAAACGATTGATACAGGCAAAACATTAGAAGAAAGTCGCTGGGATATGGAAGATATCGCTGAGGTATTCCGTTATTACGCAGATATTGGAGATAAAGATGGCGGCGAAGTTGTTCCTTCGCCTATTCCAAACACAGTGAGTAGAGTCGTCAATGAACCTGTAGGTGTGTGTGGTCAAATTACACCTTGGAATTATCCGCTACTTCAAGCATCCTGGAAACTTGCGCCTGCATTAGTAGCAGGAAACACATTAGTCATGAAACCGAGTGAAATTACACCATTAACAACAATAAAAGTTTTTGAATTAATGGAAGAGGCCGGCTTACCTGAAGGTGTAGCTAACTTAGTACTAGGAACCGGCTCTACAGTTGGAAGCGAACTTTCGACACATAAAGATGTAGACTTAATTTCTTTTACAGGAGGACTTGAAACAGGGAAAAAAATCATGCAAGCAGCAACAAGTAATGTTAAAAAAGTTGCTTTAGAATTAGGCGGAAAAAATCCGAATATTATCTTTGCAGATGCTGACTTTGACGTCGCTGTGGATAACGCGTTAAATGCTGTGTTCTTTCATGCTGGTCAAGTTTGTTCAGCTGGGACAAGACTTCTTATTGAAGATTCAATTCATGATGATTTCGTCAACGCGCTCAAAAAGCGTGTAGAAAAGATTGTAATCGGAAATGGACTAGATGACAAAACTGAAATGGGACCTCTGATTTCAAAAGAACATTTAGATAAAGTTAATACTTATGTAACTAACGGTATTAAAGAAGGAGCTACTCTTCTTGTAGGTGGTAAACAACCAGACGATAGTTCTCTACAAAAAGGATTCTTTTACTTACCTACTATTTTAACAAACTGTACAACCGAGATGTCTGTCGTCCAAGACGAAGGATTCGGCCCTGTGATTACGATAGAACAATTTACAACCGAAGAAGAAGCAATTCAACTTGCTAACGATTCTATTTACGGATTATCAGGGGGCGTTTGGACACAAGATTTATCTAAAGCAGAACGTTGTGTAAATAAAATGCGTATGGGTACTGTTTGGATTAATGACGTCAATAATTATTTCCCACAAGCACCTTGGGGCGGCTACAAACAATCAGGATTCGGCCGTGAATTAGGTACAACAGGTTTACAAGAATATCAAGAACAAAAACATATATTTACAAATCTTAAACCAGAAGAAATGAATTGGTTTGGTAGTAATTAATTTTTAAAAACATGTATAAAAAAGAAAGGAGTTTTCTAATGAAAAAAAATATATTAACACTAGGTATCCTAACATTAATATCTGCTCTCTTTTTTTCGCCTCGTTTTAGAAACGTGGTGAGCCAAACAATAGACAGCGATAATTTAGACAAAATGCATGAAATGAAAAATGTTTTGGTTGATTTTAAAAGAAATAACTAAATAATATTTTTGGAGGTTTAATACTATGGAAAAACACTATGATTATATTGTAGTAGGCGGTGGTAGTGCAGGGTCTATACTGGGTAATCGATTAAGTGAGGACGGCACTAAACAAGTTTTGGTTTTAGAAGCAGGTAGAAGTGATTATCCTTGGGATTTATTTATCCAAATGCCGGCAGCATTAATGTTCCCTTCAGGTAACCCTTTATATGATTGGGGCTATAAATCTGAACCTGAACCACATATGAATGGAAGAAGGATTGCTCAGGCACGCGGTAAAGTATTAGGTGGATCAAGTTCTATTAATGGGATGATTTATCAACGTGGAAACCCTCTAGATTACGAACGATGGGGTGCAGATAAAGGCATGGGTTCTTGGGATTATGCTCATTGTCTCCCATATTTTAAACGTTTAGAAAATACGATTGACTCGCCAAATGATGAGTTTCGCGGTCATGATGGCCCAATTAAATTAACAAGAGGACCTGCAACAAATCCTTTATTCAATGCATTTTTTGATGCTGGTGTAGAAGCAGGTTACTCAAAGACGTCTGATGTAAATAGTTATAAACAAGAAGGTTTTGGTCCATTTGATCGGCATATTTATAATGGCAAAAGATTATCAGCAGCGCATGCTTATCTAGATCCAGCAAAAAAGCGTAGCAACTTGGATATTGAAACATTAGCTTTTGTAACAAAAATCAACTTTGAAGGCAAAAAAGCTACTGGCGTTACGTACCGAAGAGGTAAACATTTTAAAGAAGTTACTGGTGATGAAATTGTTTTAGCAGGTGGGGCAATTAACACGCCTCAATTACTTCAACTATCTGGAGTAGGCGATGCGAAACACTTAAATAGTCTTGGAATTGAGACTGTTGTAGATTTACCAGGTGTTGGTGAAAATTTACAAGACCATTTAGAAGTTTATATCCAACACTCATGCCCGCAACCAATTACACTACAACCAAGTTTAAACAAGTTTAAAATGCCGTGGATTGGCTTACAATGGTTAGCAGCAAGAAAAGGCCCAGCAGCAAGTAGTCATTTTGAAGGTGGCGGATTTATTCGTTCAAATGAAGATTGTGATTATCCGAATTTGATGTATCACTTCCTTCCTCTTGCTGTTCGTTATGATGGTAAGAGAGCAGACACTCCACATGGCTTCCAAGTTCATGTCGGACCTATGTATTCAGACGCTCGTGGATCAATTAAAATTAAATCAAAAGATCCTTCTGAACATCCAAGTATGATTTATAATTACTTATCCACTGAACAAGATAGAAGAGAATGGGTCGAAGCGGTTAGGATTACACGTAAAATAATTTCCCAACCAGCTCTTGCTCCTTACAACACAGGAGAAATCTCTCCAGGGCCTGATGTTCAAACTGACGAAGAAATTCTTAACTGGGTTGCAAATGATGCAGAAACTGCATTACATCCATGTGGAACGGCAAAAATAGGTGATGCTTCTGACCCAATGTCTGTTGTAGATCCAGACACAATGAAAGTTCATGGATTAGATAATGTGAGTGTGGTAGATGCTTCTGCCATGCCATATGTCACAAATGGTAATATTCATGCTCCAGTACTTATGTTAGCTGAAAAAGCAGCCGATTTAATTCTTGGTCGTAAACCGCTTGAACCATTACATTTAGAATATTATAAACATGATAAATCTAACAAAGAAACAACTAAATTAAGCTAAATATGTCATAATTAAAGTTAATATAAATTATACGAAAGTTGAGGCGATATACATTGTCAAAATCAATTGATAAAAAAGCCGAAGACAATATTTTAGCAGCTAAAAATGAAGTCATTGGTGCCATCTCTGAAACAATGGATTTATATGGAGTTACACCTTCAGCAGGAACGTTATATGCCACTTTATATCTAAGTGACCAAATGAATTTAGATGAGATGCGTGAAGAGCTCGAGATGAGTAAACCAAGTATGAGTACCAGCGTTCGTAAGCTTCATGGTAATGGTATGGTTAAAAAAATCTACCAACAAGGCACCCGTAAACACACCTATGCAGCTGAAAAAGATTTCTTTAAATCCTTCATGTCATTTTACTGTCAAATGTGGGAACGCGAAGCAAACATGAATCTCGATTCAATTGAAGAAGCAGAAAGTCTTTTAAAAGAAGTAATTGATGATAAAAACGTTTCTGATGAATTAAGAAATGAAGCTAAAGAACAGTTTGATCTTATCAATCATTCTAAAGAATATTATTATTGGCTTAATAGACTTGCTAATAGTGTTAAAACAGGAGAAATTTTTGCCTTTTTACCTAAAGAAAGTAAGAAAGATAACTAATTATTTTAGAGGAGAGTTTATTGGATATGAAAAAGTTTTCGCGACTTATTCTCGTGTTTACACTTGTATTTTTTCTTGTAGCATGCGGAAGTTCAGACGACAATGTGTCAAAAGCAGATGAAAAAGATAAAGATTTAATTTTCGGCTTAATTACTTGGCCTGAAAATATTGCTGTAAATTATATTTGGAAAGTGTTATTAGAAGAAAAAGGCTATAATGTCGAGCTCAATCAGCTTGATATGGGGATTATTATGGAATCATTACATACAGGCGACTTAGATGTCGGTATGGAAGTATGGTTACCAATACAAGATATTAATTATTACGAAAAATACAAAGATACTGTTGATTTTAATGAAACACCTTGGTTTACTAATGGTAAAGTAGGCTTAGCTGTTCCTGACTATCTTGATGAAATAAACAGCGTTGAAGATTTAAACGAACATAAAGATTTATTTGATGGAGAAATTATTGGGTTTGAACCTGGTGCTGGAACAATGGATACAACAGATCTACTCATTGAAGATTATGATTTAGACTATGAACTCGTTGCCAGTTCAGAAGGTGCTATGGTAGCTGCAATCAAAGACGCTTTCGACAATGAAGAACCAATTGTCGCACCACTTTGGCAACCTCATGGTATCTTCTCTGATGTTGATTTAAAGTTCTTAGAAGATCCAAAAGAAACATACGGCGAAGTTGAGGAAATATTTCTTGCCAAACGTGATGGATTTGCAGAAGATTATCCAGAAGTAAATGAATGGTTAACTAACTGGTCTATTGATGATGATGAAATAATGGCAGAATTAATTAACTTTGTAAATGAAGATGAAGATCACTACGAAGGTGCTAAAAAGTGGGTTGAAGAAAACCG
>DATGTX010000018.1:0-34206 GCA_035301645.1 Pseudogracilibacillus sp.
CAAGGTATATTACTTATCACAACTTAATAAAGTGATTCAAAACTCTTATCAAGAGAGGTGGAGGGACTGGCCCTTTGAAGCCTCGGCAACAGACTTAATTTTAAGTACTGTGCCAATTCCAGCAAGCTACTATGTTTGATAGATAAGAAGAGAATTTTACAATTAACAACCTCTTCTTATTTGTGATAGATAAGAAGAGGTTTTTTATTGTGATTTAACTCTTCTTCATAAATTAAGGAGGGATTACATGACAAAGCAATTTAATCGTGAAACTAAACTCGTTCAAATCGGTAACGAGCGTGACGAAATTAACCAAGCAGTCAGTACACCGATCTATTTATCAACAGCCTACCGTCATACTGAAGTTGGTCAAACAGACGGCTATGATTATACGCGGACAGGCAATCCCACACGTGATGTGCTTGAGCGCCATGTAGCTGAATTAGAAAAAGGAGATAGGGCCTTTGCTTGCAGTTCAGGAATGGCAGCAATTCAACTTATTTTTGCAAAATTTCCTGCGGGTAGTAATTTCATCGTCTCACGTGATATTTATGGGGGATCTTATCGCTTATTTGAAAACTTTAAAGAAAAATATAACTATTCATTTACTTATTGGGACGAAGAAACAGACTTAGCTCGTTTAGTTGAACCCAACACAAAAGCTATTTTTATTGAAACACCAACTAACCCATTAATGAACGTTGTAAAGCTAGAAAATATTTCCCAAGTAGCTAAAAATAATCATCTTTTATTCATTGTCGATAGCACATTATTCACACCTTATTTTCTAAGACCAATTGAATCAGGCGCTGATATTGTCATCCATAGTGCGACAAAGTATTTAGGTGGCCATAATGATTTACTTGCTGGCTTGGTGATTACGAAAGGAGAAGCCTTAAGTGAAGAATATTCATTCTTACATAACTCTATTGGTGCCACGTTATCACCGTATGATTGCTATAACTTAATTAGAGGGTTGAAAACATTAGCTTTAAGAATGGATAAACATTTAGCCAATGCCCTTGAAGTGGTTGATTATTTACAGACTAAAAGTGAAGTAACGAAAGTTTATTTCCCGGGAAATACAGGGATGGTTAGTTTCGAAATTGAAAATGCAGAAGATGTTTCTGACTTTTTGAAGAGTCTAAACTTAGTTAGTTTTGCTGAAAGTCTAGGCGGGGTTGAAAGTTTTATTACTTATCCAATCACCCAAACGCATATGGATATTCCAGCAGAAGTAAGAGAATCTTATGGTTTAACAGATAAGTTACTCAGAATCTCAGTGGGGATTGAACATGCAGATGATATTATCAATGATTTTGAACAAGCATTTGAACGTTTGAAGGAAAGGGTTGGTTAAATTGAGCTTTTTAGAGAGGCTGAGTAAGCAAATTTTAGTAGCTGATGGAGCGATTGGTTCAATGCTTTATTCTCATGGTGTTGATCGTAGTTTTGAAGAATTGAATTTAACTGAGCCTGAACAAATTCAAGGTATTCATGAAGCATACATTGATGCTGGAGCAGATGTGATTCAAACGAATTCTTACGGTGCCAATTATGTCAAACTTGCCCGTTACGGACTAGAAGAGGAAGTAAAAAAAATTAATACAGCAAGTGTCCGTTTAGCAAAAAAAGCGAGTAGAAACCGAGCATTTGTTTTAGGTAATATTGGTGGTATTCATGGAGCAAATAAGCTGCTTGCTTCTGAAGAAGAAGTGAAACGTAGTTTTAGAGAGCAACTCTATTGCTTATTGCTTGAAGGTGTCGATGGGATTCTACTTGAAACATTTTACAATTTTGATGAGTTAACATCTGTTCTTGAAATCGCTCGAAAAGAGACGGACTTACCAATTATTACCAATGTCACACTCCATGAACCAGGCGTATTAGAAAATGGCTTATTTTTAGGAGATGCTTTTAAAGAACTGCGTAATTTAGGTGCAAATGTGACAGGTGTTAACTGTCAAATGGGTCCATCTCAAATTGTCACATCACTGGAAACAGTCACGATTAACGAAGACACTTACTTAGCAGCCTATCCGAATGCGAGTTTACCTGCTTATCAAGATGGAATTCTCACGTATGAAAATGCGCCAGATTATTTTGAAGCAAGTGCGAAAGAATTGCGCAAACAAGGCGCAAGGCTAATTGGTGGCTGCTGTGGGACAACACCTGAGCATATAAAAGCAATTGCACGTGGTGTTAAAGGTTTAGCGCCAGTCACAGAAAAAGAAGTTAAAGCAGTCGAACGTTATGAAATTAAAGAAAGTAAACAATCTGGTAAAGAATCATTAGCTGAAAAAGCAAACAAGCAACGTACGATTATTGTGGAATTAGGAGCACCAAAACACTTAGATATCACAGAATATTTAGAAGGGGCTAAAGCTTTAAAAGAAGCAAATGTCGATGCACTAACAATCGCAGACAATTCACTTGCTTCGCCGCGGATTGATAATTTTGCCATGGCGATGGTTTTAAAAGAAAGGCTTGGCATCGAGCCACTTGTCCATTTGACTTGCAGAGACCGAAATCTCATCGGCCTCCAATCCCATTTACTAGGTCTGCATACATTAGGAATCACTGAATTACTTACAATCACAGGTGATCCAACGAAGATAGGTGATTTCCCAGGTGCCACATCAGTCTTTGATGTTAACTCATTTAAATTACTTGAGTTAATTAAAAAAGGCAATACAGGTCTTTCATTTTCAGGCAAATCACTAAAAGAAAAGACGAATTTTAGTTCAGCTTGTGCGCTTGATCCTAACGTGCTTCATTTAGATAAAGCAGTCAGACGTTTAGAAAAGAAAATTGCACATGGTGCTGATTATGTGTTAACTCAACCTATCTATAATAAAGAAAAGATACTTGAATTAAAAGAAGCAACTGCCCACTTAGATATTCCTATCTTTATCGGTGTGATGCCAATTACTTCAACAAGGAATGCAGAGTTTTTACACAACGAAGTGCCAGGTATTACGTTGACAGACGATGTGCGAGCAAGAATGAAAGCGGCAGGAAATGACCGCGAAAAAGCAACGGCTGAAAGTTTAGCCATGTCACGCGAATTAGTTGAAATAGCTGCCGAACATTTTAATGGCATTTACTTTATTACACCTTTTATGCGCTACGATATGATTATCCAATTAATAAAAGACGTTAAAAAATATGATTTGCAAACAAACAAGGAGGAAATATTAACATGACAAACATTAAAAGTTCAAACTTAGGGTACCCAAGAATTGGTGAGAAGCGTGAATGGAAAAGGTCTTTAGAAAACTTTTGGAAAGGTGAGATTACTGAAGCAGAGTTACTAAACCAAACAACAGATATCCGTTTAAACAATTTACAAAAACAAAAAGACTTAGGCATTGATTTAATCCCAGTAGGAGAGTTCTCATTATATGATCATATTTTAGATACATCAGCTAGTTTTGGAATTGTTCCAAAAAGATATCAACATTCAGATGAAGAAGTAGACATCAATACGTATTTTGAAATAGCTAGAGGTAGTGATGAGGCGATTGCTTCAGAAATGACAAAGTGGTTTAATACTAACTATCATTACATCGTTCCTGAGTTAAATGACCAAAAACCAGAGCTCAAAACCAACCGTGCTTTAAAGTATTATAATGAAGCAAAAGAAAAGTTAGACATAAATGGTAAGCCAGTTCTTGTTGGACCGGTTACATATGTGAGTCTAGCAAAAGGATACGAGCCAGCAGAATTTGCTAATATAGTCGAGCAGTTTACACCACTTTATGTGCAGATTTTACAAGAATTAGCTGAAGCTGGCGCAACATGGGTCCAGATTGATGAGCCCATTTTTTCAAGCGACGTGAATGAAGAAGTCGTTGCTGTCGCGGAAAAGGTATATCAAACGATTGCTGCTGAAGTACCTGAAATTAAAGTGATTTTCCAAACGTATTTTGAAAAAGTCTTTCATTACGAACGAATTTCACAACTACCAGTTGCAGCCTTAGGGATTGACTTTGTGCATGGTGATTCGCTTGAGCTCTTACAAGAATTTGGTTTCCCACAAGATAAATACTTAGCAGCTGGTGTGATTGATGGAAGAAATGTATGGCGTGCTGACCTAGGAGAAAAGCAAGCATTAATTGAGACATTACGCAAACTAGTTAAAGATGACCAATTAATTATTCAACCGTCATCATCGTTATTACACGTCCCTGTAACAAAAACACTTGAAGAAAAAATTGACCCTGTGATTTTAGGTGGGTTATCATTTGCTGATGAAAAGCTTGCTGAGATTAACAGCTTAACTAATCTTGCAAATGAAGAATCAACGCAAGCTATTGAAGAGTCAACAACAGCACTTGAAAACTTAAAACAGAAATACCGTTCAAATGATTCAGTCGCTATAGAACTTAATAAACTAACTCGTGAAGATGCAGAACGTGACACTGAGTTTAAAGAGCGCTTAGCACGCCAGAAAGTATCACTAGGCCTACCAATCTTACCAACGACAACTATTGGGAGTTTGCCACAGACAAAAGATGTTCAGCAAACACGTTCAAAATGGCGTCGTGGTGATATAACAGACCAAGAATATGAGACATTTGTCAATCAACAAATATCTAAATGGATTGATATTCAAGAAGAATTAGATATTGATGTGTTAGTGCATGGAGAGTTTGAAAGAAATGATATGGTTGAATATTTCGGAGAGAAATTCAACGGATTCTTAGTAACAGAATTTGGTTGGGTGCAGTCTTATGGATCACGTTGTGTTAAACCACCGTTAATCTTTGGCGATGTTGATTGGTCAGAACCGATTACAGTGAAAGAAAGTGTCTACGCTCAGTCATTAACAGACCGTCATGTCAAAGGGATGTTAACAGGCCCGGTGACAATCTTGAACTGGTCATTTGTTCATGATGCGACACCGCGGACAGAGATTATGAAACAAATCGCCCTAGCATTACGTAAAGAAATTGAAGCATTAGAAAGTTCAGGCATTCAAATTATTCAAGTAGATGAACCAGCACTTAGAGAAGGGCTACCATTAGATAAAGCGAAATGGGATGCATATTTAGACGCCTCAGCGTATGCCTTTAGGTTAGCAACGGCATCTGTTCAAGCTGAAACGCAAATCCATACCCATATGTGCTATTCGAACTTCAAAGATATTTTCCCTGCAATTGACGCATTAGATGCAGATGTTATCTCGATTGAGACATCAAGAAGTCATGGTGAATTAGTAAGTACATTTGAAGAAAATACTTACGAAAAAGAAATTGGTTTAGGTGTTTATGATATTCATAGTCCCCGTGTTCCAGCAGTTGAAGAAATTGCTGAAAATATTGACCGTGCCCTACAAACGATTACACCAGATCACTTCTGGGTAAATCCAGATTGCGGGTTAAAAACAAGAAACGAACAAGAAACGATTGATGCATTAAAAGTTATGGTCGAAGCAGCTAAATCAGCCCGTGAAAAAGTAACAATCAAACCATAAACCAACCAAGAAGACTCACCTTCATATAATACAAGGGTGAGTTTTTTTCTGTTTCAATGATATGTGTTGAGTTAAAGTTATACCCAAATTAGTTGTTGGCACACACGGAGACTTCTGTAGGATGAAAGAAATCGACGAGAACCCACAGAGCGAAGCCCGAGGAGGCACGACACTCGCCGTTGGATAAGCGAAGTATATTTCGGATGCGATATTGAACTTACTCTCTTCTATTTAATAAACCAGGCGAATTAAGCGCTTTCAATGTCGGCTGGTATATGTTATGATTTAACCAGTAGTGGAAGGGAGTAGATTAATATGACTAACCGTAAACTGCGTAGAATTAATATGGACAAAAAGAAAGAAACAAGAACACAAGAGATATCAGAGATGATCGATGAAGGCGGATTAGGAGCTTATAAGTATTATGATTATCCGAAAAAAGCTTATGTCAGTAAAGAACCGAAATCTGAAGAAGTTTCCAATATGATTGACGAAGGTGGCTTAGGTGCCAATCTTTATTATAATGAAAAAACAATCCCTAATTATAAAGAATAATCAATTATAAATAGTGTTGGTGAAATAATTTCACTAGCACTATTTTTTTGATGTTATTTTATTAAAACAACATCAAAAAAGTGCTTTTTAATTACTTTTTTGCAAGATAATAAATAGCAAGAGGTAAAATAGGTGCTTTTTTATTTTGCAAACGTTGATTTAACAAGGTCTGGGTTTTATAAGTGAAATGTTCATAAAGATGTCACTTTCATATTTGGTTTGATATTATATAATGTCTAAGGGACTTATCCTATGTTTAGATAAAAATTTGCAAAAAGCATAGTACATATGTCATTTTATTAAATTGACAATGCCATGGTGCTATTGTAATATTTAACATGGAGTAATTATTATTTTATACTGCGCTTTTTACGGGCTTTAATCAAAAAAGTTAAAAAAGGTGACATAAATTAATGATTACATTGAGGCAAAAGATTTTAAAGTACATTAAGCAATAAAACATCTAAACTGCCAGGAAAGTGAGTGCCCTATGTCGAGCTATAAAAGTATTTTTAAAAGCCAACGAAGAAAGATGTTATATTTGATAGCACTTTTTCTTATGTTAGCTGGTATTAGCACGTTTACTAAATACCAACCAGTTTTTTATGGACTTTTACTTGGTATCTTGATAGGGTTTTATAATGTCTGGTTCTTGCAAAAGAAAATCAGTGTCTTTTCTGAAACAATAATGGATTCAGATAATAAGCGCCAAGGACTAGGAATGATTTCACGTTTCGCAGCAGTTATATTAGGAGCGATTATTGCGGTTAAGTTTGATATGTATCTTAATCTGATAGCTTATCTAATTGGATTTTTCTTATTATATCCAGTTATGATGATCGATCTTTATTTGTCTGAGAGAAAATCGTAACATTGAAAGAGGGGTGAAAGAATGAGAGATGCACCATCAGCACCAATTATCGATAATTTATTCGGCGTATCGTGGTTATCTATTGATTTATCAATTGTTTTAATGACTGTCATCACATCGATTGTCGTATTACTTATCGGAGTTTGGGGTAGCCGGAAATTACAAATGAAGCCAACTGGTGTTCAAAACTTTATGGAATGGGTCGTTGAGTTTGTTAAGGGTCTTGTAACAGATACAATGGACTGGAAAACAGGACGTGCATTTTTACCGCTAGGATTGACATTAATTATGTTTATTTTAGTAAGTAACGTTTTAGGTATGGTAACGTCGATTTCAATTGGCGGTCAAGAATGGTGGACAGCACCAACAGCAGATGCGGGAATGACATTAACATTAGCAGCGCTAGTTGTTGTGTTATCACATTATTATGGAATTAAATTACGTGGATTTAAAGCGTATGGAAAAGGATTCTTTGCACCAATTTGGATTATGTTTCCATTCAAGATTATTGAAGAGTTCACGAACACATTAACATTAGGTTTACGTTTGTTTGGTAACATATTTGCAGGTGGTATTTTGACAGCCTTAATACTAGGTATGTCGACAAATGCAATGGGAGGTTTCAGTATCTTCGGTTTCATTGGTTCAATTATACCAATGCTTGCATGGCAAGGCTTTAGTTTATTTGTGGCCGCAATTCAGGCATTTATCTTTACCCTGTTAACAATGTTATACTTATCACATAAAGTCCAAGATGAATCTATCGATGGGCATTAAAAAGAAGTAAAGAGCACGATCAACTATTGGAACAAACTTTAAGAGGGTATCACTTTCTTAATGTGTTTATATAAAAAAAGCAACACCAAATTAGAGGAGGAATTTAATCATGAGTTCATTAGCAGCAGCAATAGCAGTAGGTTTAGCAGCATTAGGTGCAGGTTTAGGTGTAGGTATGATCGCAAGTAAAACAGTAGAAGGTATCGCGCGTCAACCAGAAATGCGTGGACCTTTAACAGTGACAATGTTAATGGGGATCGCGCTTGTAGAGGCTATTCCGATTTTCGCAGTAGTAATTGCATTTATTGTCATGTAAATAGTAACAACAACACATGGCGTAGTTCGAATTACCTTGAATCTGCGCCATTCTTTTATTAAAAAAACTTAGAGTGAGCACTCTCCACTAAGGTTTTGATACAACTAAATGTTTAAGTGAAAGGAGTGGAATCTGTGCATTTATACAGTGATTTCTTACTAATCGGAGCCGATGTCAATGCTGACGTAGGTGGTTTACACATCGGTAATATGATCGTTATGATCGTTTTCTTCATAGCATTACTCGCTATTTTAAAGAAAGTAGCTTGGGGTCCGCTTATGGACGTTATGGAAGAACGTGAGAACTTTGTAGCAAGTGAAATTGAAACAGCAGAAAAAAATCGTAAGGAAGCTGAAGCAGCAAATGAAGCAGCAAATGCTCAGTTAAACCAAACGAAAGAAGAAGCTCAAAAAATGATTGCAGATGCTAAAGGTGCAGGTGAAAAACAACAAGCCGACATCATTGAAGCAGCACGTCAGGAAGCAGCTCGTATTAAAAAGACTGCTACTGAAGATATCCAAAATGAAAAAGAAAAAGCTTTACAAGAACTTCAAGATCAAGTTGCCTCACTTTCAGTACTTGTTGCAAGTAAAGTAATTGAAAAAGAGATTAGCTTAGAAGATCAAGAAGCGTTAATAAATGACTACATTAAAGAAGTAGGGGAAGAAAAATGAGTCAAGTAATTGTTGCAAAACGTTATGCAGACGCACTATTCCAACTTGCTGAAGACAAAAATTTAACGAATGAATTCGTTAAAGAACTTAATGTAGTTGAAACAGTTTTCAAACAAAATGAAAAGTTTGCATCATTACTAGCAAGCCCAAATGCGACAAACGCAGATAAGCTTGCTTTAATTGATACAGCTTTTAATTCTGTACATGTTTATATTAAAAATGAACTTAAAATCATGGTCGAGCGCAGACGTTCGGATGTTATATTACCAATGATCAATGAGTTTACAAACTTATACAACGAAAAAAATGATATTGCACATGCGGTTGTATCTTCAGTACGCGAATTATCTTCAGATGAAATTTCAAATGTTGAGACGACTTTCAAACAGCTTTTAAATAAGCAATCGTTAATCATTGAAAATAAAGTCGATAAATCATTATTAGGTGGCTTAAGAATTAGAATTGGTAACACAATCTATGACGGCTCACTAAGTAATAAATTAAAACGTATTGAACAAAATTTATTAACTGCAAATAAATAAAGGTAGGGGTGACATGGTATGAGCATTACAGCTGATGAAATCAGTTCAATAATTAAACAGCAAATTGAAGATTTTGATTCTGAAGTTGAGGTCAATGACGTCGGAACAGTTATCTCTGTTGGAGATGGAATCGCACGCGCTCACGGTCTAGATAATATTATGGCTGGAGAGCTTGTTGAATTCGAAAACGGCGTTGTAGGAATGGCACAAAACTTAGAAGAAAGTAACGTAGGGATCATTATCTTAGGTGATTATGTTGAAATTAAAGAAGGCGATGAAGTTCGTCGTACGGGACGCATTATGCAAGTGCCGGTTGGAGAAGAAATGATCGGTCGCGTAGTAAACCCATTAGGTCAACCAATTGATGGTAAAGGACCAATCGAAACATCTAAAACACGTCCAATTGAAGCAGAAGCACCAGGCGTTATGGCTCGTAAATCAGTTTTCGAACCATTACAAACTGGAATCAAAGCAATTGACGCACTTGTACCAATCGGAAGAGGACAGCGTGAATTAATCATTGGTGACCGTCAAACAGGTAAAACGACAGTTGCAATTGATACAATCCTTAACCAAGCTGATCAAGACATGTTATGTATTTATGTCGCAATCGGACAGAAAGATTCAACAGTTCGTGGAACAGTTGAAACACTTCGTCGTCACGGTGCGCTAGATTATACAACAGTTGTTACAGCTGGAGCATCTGACCCAGCACCATTATTATACTTAGCACCATATGCTGGTATTTCAATGGCAGAGGAATTCATGTATAACGGTAAACACGTACTTGTTGTTTATGATGACTTATCTAAACAAGCAGCAGCTTATCGTGAGCTGTCGTTATTACTTCGTCGTCCTCCAGGTCGTGAAGCATTCCCAGGGGATGTATTCTACATTCACTCTAGATTACTTGAGCGTGCGGCTAAATTAAATGACGAATTAGGTGGCGGTTCAATTACTGCATTACCTTTTGTTGAGACACAAGCAGGAGATATCTCAGCTTATATTCCAACAAACGTTATTTCAATTACAGACGGACAAATATTCTTACAGTCTGACCTTTTCTTCTCAGGAGTTAGACCAGCGATTAACCCAGGACTTTCAGTATCACGAGTTGGTGGGGACGCACAAATCAAAGCAATGAAAAAAGTTGCCGGAACACTACGTTTAGACTTAGCAGCATTCCGTGAACTAGAAGCATTCGCCCAGTTCGGTTCAGACCTTGATGCAGAAACACAAGGAAAATTAAACCGTGGTGAGCGTACAATAGAAATTCTAAAACAAAATTTAAACCAACCAATTGTTGTTGAAAAACAAGTTATGGCATTATACGCTTTAACTCACGGATTCTTAGATGATATCCCAGTTGAAGACATTGTCCGTTTTGAACAAGAATTTTATGTTTGGTTAGATAGTAATGCAAATGAACTATTAACAAGCATTCGTACAACTGGTAAATTAAGTGATGAAAAAGAAATGGATGACGCAGTCGTTTCATTCAAGAAAACATTCTTACCAACTAAACAAGACTAATTATAATAAATAGTTATCAAGAGATTACTATTTAAGAGAGGTGGTGAATAGCTTGGCATCACTAAAAGATATTAAAGACAGAATAGGCTCCACAACAAAAACTAAACAAATTACGAGCGCAATGGAATTAGTATCAGCTTCAAAGATGAGTCGTGCTGAAGATAATGCGAAGAAATATGCACCTTACAGTGAAAAAATTCAAGAAGTTGTTGCTAGTATTGCAAGTAGTAATTCTGATGTCTCTCATCCGATGCTAGAGCGTCGTGAGGTGAAAAAGACAGCTTATATTGTAGTGACAGCAGATAGTGGTTTAGCAGGTCCGTATAATAGTAATATTTTACGCCGTCTAAATGATATTGTGACGAAAAGACACGCATCAAATGATGAGTTTACAATTCTTGCCATTGGTCGTTTAGCAACTGAGTATTGTCAGAAAAATAAACTACCAATAGCAGACAGTATTATTGGTCTAGCAGATCAACCAAAATATGCTGATATTCGTACAATCGCTTCGTTTGCAATTGATATGTATGCTGAGGAAGAAATTGACGAGCTGATTATTTTATATAATAAGTTCGAAAGTGCAATCTCTCATATCGTTACTGAAAACACATTAGTGCCATTAAGTATCGAAGCAGATAGTAAAGCAACGAGCAGTTACGAATATGAACCAGATGAAGGAGCTATTCTAGAAGTCCTTCTTCCACAGTATGCTGAAAGTTTAATTTACGGTGCAATTCTTGATGCAAAAGCAAGTGAGCACGCAGCAAGAATGACCGCGATGAATAGTGCAACAGATAATGCGAATGATATTATTGATGATTTAACACTTTCGTATAACAGAGCACGTCAAGCAGCGATCACGCAAGAAATCACTGAAATTATCGGTGGAGTAGCAGCGCTTGAATAAATTTAAACGAGAAAGAAGTTAGGAGGGAAATCGATTGACTAAAGGTGTAGTAACACAAATAATGGGGCCAGTTGTAGACGTTAAGTTTGCAGATGGTAATCTCCCTGGCATTTATGATGCAATAATTGTAGAAGTAGAAGCTACTGACCAAGTTGAAGCACGTAGCTTAACTTTAGAAGTAGCACTTCATTTAGGTGATAACGTAGTTCGTACAATCGGGATGTCATCAACAGATGGTATTAGCAGAGGTACAGAAGTTATCGCAACAGGTAAACCGATTTCTGTTCCTGTAGGTGACGCGACATTAGGTCGTGTGTTTAACGTATTAGGAGAACATATTGACCTTGGTGAGGACGTAGTTGAAGGTACGCAATTTGACCCGATTCACCGTCAAGCTCCTGAATTCGAAGACTTAGCTACAGAAACAGAAGTTCTAGAAACAGGTATTAAAGTAGTAGACTTATTAGCTCCTTATATTAAGGGTGGTAAGATCGGTTTATTTGGTGGTGCAGGTGTAGGTAAAACTGTACTTATCCAAGAATTAATTAACAACATTGCACTTGAACACGGTGGGATCTCAGTATTCGCTGGTGTTGGAGAGCGTACACGTGAAGGTAATGACTTGTACTTCGAAATGAAGGATTCAGGCGTACTTGAAAAAACAGCTATGGTATTCGGTCAAATGAACGAACCACCTGGTGCTCGTTTACGTGTTGCTTTAACAGGCCTTACAATGGCAGAGCATTTCCGTGATGATCAAGGACAAGACGTTCTTTTATTTATTGATAACATTTATCGTTTCACTCAAGCAGGTTCTGAAATCTCAGCGCTTCTTGGCCGTATGCCATCAGCTGTTGGTTACCAGCCTACGCTTGCAACTGAAATGGGTCAATTACAAGAGCGTATTACTTCAACAACTAAAGGTTCAGTTACATCAATTCAAGCAATTTATGTTCCGGCGGATGACTATACAGACCCAGCGCCAGCAACAACTTTTGCTCACTTAGATGCAACAACTAACCTTGACCGTGGTTTATCAGAGCAAGGTATATACCCTGCGGTGGATCCACTTGCTTCAACTTCACGTGCTTTAGACCCTGAATTTGTTGGTAAAAAGCATTATGAAGTGGCTACACAAGTACAACGTACATTACAACGTTACCGTGAATTACAAGATATTATTGCTATTCTTGGTATGGATGAGTTAAGTGATGAAGATAAGCAAACTGTTAACCGTGCACGTCGTGTTCAGTTCTTCTTATCACAAAACTTCCACGTTGCTGAACAGTTTACTGGTATGCCTGGTTCTTACGTGTCAATTAAAGATACAGTAGATAGTTTTGCTGAAATCTTAGAAGGTAAATATGATGATTTACCTGAAGATGCTTTCCGTTTAGTCGGCGGTATTGATGACGTAATTGCTAAAGCAAAGTAATAATAAATGATTTAAGAGGTAAGGGATAACCTTACCTTTTATTTTAAAAATAATTAAAGAGGTGTTTCGATATGAATACACTTAAGGTAAGTGTTGTAACGCCAGATGGCCCTGTTATTACAGGTGATTTTGAAATGGTTAGTTGTAAGGCTGAGAGCGGGGAAATCGGTGTATTACCAGGACACATTCCTCTTGTTGCACCACTTGTTATAGATTCTGTTCGTTTAAAGCATGATAATACTGAAGAGATTGTTGTTGTTAATGGTGGCTTTTTAGAAGTTCGTCCAGATGAAGTTTCTATTTTAGCGCCTTCAGCAGAGCTTGCTTCAAGTATTGATGTTGCTAGAGCGGAAGAAGCTAGACTTCGTGCTGAAAAAATGCTTGAAGAACAAGAGGGTGTAGATAAAGAAAGAGCTAAACTTGCACTTATGCGTGCAATGAACCGCATTCGCGTTGGTAATCTTAGCAAAACTAATTAAACAAAAATGAAAAGCTCTTAAGAGAAAATCTTAACGAGCTTTTTTTGTATTTAAAAAGAAATGATAAAGAAGTAGTGCATGCGGGCTGATAATTTAGAGCAAAATTGAATAATTTTTAATAGCACGCTGCAGAAATACCCTCGCGTTCCTAGGGGTACGGCCTCAACTTCTGCCCCTACTCGTCCCGAGTAGTGACAGGGATTTTCGGACTCGTACTATTCCCTCAGGAGTCTCGGGTATTTCCTCCGGTGCTAGTTTAAGCAGTTTAAAAGTGGTTCATTCCGCTGAAAATAATTATGTGAAGAACAATAAAGTATGATAACATGCTTCAGAGATACCATCGTTTTCTTAGGGTATGGTTTTAACTCTTTTGCTAGATAATATAAAAATAAAAATTAAGAACATTTTTAGTTGATTGGAATGTAAGTTGGCGACTCCTGCGGGAAAGCTTGTGTCTTGAGACCCCACAGGAAGTGCTTTTCTTCCGAGGAGGCTCAAGCCAAGCCCGCCGGAAAGCGTCCAACTGGAGTGTAAATCAACAGGATCTCAACTACACTAGGAACTTTTCTATGGCCAAAAAAAGAAATTATCAGAAGCTTTTATTGATTGGAAAGTAAGTCGTCAAGGAAGAATGGACTTCAATTCTTCCCACCATGCGGAAAGCTTCCGACTTACGTGACAATCAACAAGGTATCAACTCTACTAAGAACTTTTCTATTAAATTAAGTTTAAAACTACTATAAAGGGGGATAATTAAATGGCAACAATAGGTGTTTTTAGTGTTATTGGACTTGTGTCACATATCTTTTTTATTGCGATTACTTGGCGATTAATGTTGGGTGTTAATTTTGATGTCATGATCCGGAAAAATCGTGTAGGTGAAGCACGATTATTACTAGTATTTCTAACAATTGCTATAGGCACATTAGTTAGTAATTTTGTCTTAGACATCATTCGCTGGACATTAGACATCCCACTACTCTTTTAATTCACCAATCTGTCACATATTAATCGCTAACTCTTTGATTTCGATTCAAAAGAGGCTTGTCTTATGGTAGCTAAAAATGATATAATTAGCTTCGGATTATAAAAATCCAGAACACGAATCTAAAAGAACACATTGGCTAGTTATAAAGATGAATTAAAAAACGATGGAAACTAATAAACTTTTGACATACAAAGGGGATTAATATTAATGATGGATAAAATCATTGTAAAAGGTGGAAATGTTTTAGAAGGTACAGTTAAAATAGAAGGTGCAAAAAATTCTGTCTTACCAATCATTACAGCAAGTTTAATTGCGAGTGAAGGCGTAAGTGTATTATCAGACGCACCAACATTGGATGATGTCTATACGATAAATGAAGTGTTACGTAATTTAAATGCAGAAGTAAACTTTGAAAATAATCAAGTAACAGTAGATGCAACAACAAAATTAAAAACAGAAGCTCCATTCGAATATGTAAGTAAAATGCGTGCATCAATATTGGTATTAGGACCTCTATTAGCACGTTATGGTCATGCAAAAGTTGCCATGCCAGGCGGATGTGCGATCGGAACACGTCCAATTGACCTTCATTTAAAAGGTTTCGAAGCAATGGGCGCAGATATTAATGTAGGAAATGGCTTCGTTGAAGTATCTGTAGACGGGCGTCTTCAAGGTGCAAAGGTTTATCTAGACGTTGCTAGTGTCGGTGCAACTGAGAACTTAATGATGGCAGCAACCTTAGCAGAAGGCACAACTGTTTTAGAAAACGTAGCTAAAGAGCCAGAAATAGTCGATTTAGCTAACTATTTAAATAAAATGGGTGCTAATGTGGTAGGTGCTGGAACAGAAACGATTCAAATACATGGTGTTGAAAAGTTAACAGGTGCAGAACATACAATTATTCCTGACCGTATTGAAGCAGGAACATTTATGGTAGCTGCAGCTGTCACACAAGGTAATATTTTAATCCAAAACGTATTAAGCGATCATTTACGTCCAGTTATTGCTAAATTAAGAGAAATGGGTGTACAAATAATCGAAGACGGCGAAGAAATGCGCGTTATTGGACCTAAACATTTAAGTCCAACTGATATTAAAACACTCCCATATCCTGGTTTTCCGACAGATATTCAATCACAAATGATGGTTGCAATGTTACAAGCTGACGGTACAAGTATCTTAACTGAAACGGTATTTGAAAATCGTTTCATGCACGTTGAAGAATTCCGTAGAATGAATGCTAATATGAAAATTGATAGTAGAAGTGTCATTATAGAAGGCATTAGTGAATTACAAGGTGCTCGTGTTGCGGCAACTGACTTACGTGCTGCTGCTGCGCTTATTTTAGCAGGCCTTATTGCTGATGGTGAAACTGAAGTTGTGGAATTAAAGCATTTAGACCGTGGGTATGTTAACTTTACAGGTAAACTGAAAAAATTAGGCGCAAACATTGAGCGTATCACAACTGAAAAAGAAGCACCTAATTTAACAGAAACAAATAAATAAACTAAAACGGGATCATTCAGTTGATTCTAATACGTCGAATTAAAACAATTTGACTAAACAACTGCTAAAAAATTAAAGCAGCTCTGTACTAATTAGCATCTAAGGTGCTTAGGAGGAAATATATATGTTTTCAAAAGATATAGGGATTGACCTTGGAACTGCTAACATACTTATTCATGTTAAAGGCAAAGGGATTGTCTTAAATGAACCAGCAGTTGTAGCAATGGACAAGGTTAATAGGAAAGTACTAGCAGTTGGTCAAGAAGCATATATGATGGTCGGAAGAACACCAGGAAACATCGAAGCCATTCGTCCTTTAAAAGATGGCGTTATTGCTGACTTTGACGTGACAGAAGCCATGTTAACGCATTTTATCAAAAAAATTGATGTAAAAGGCTTCTTATCTAAACCACGTATGCTAATTTGTTGTCCAACAAATATTACAAAAGTTGAACAAAAAGCAATTAAACAAGCAGCTGAAAAGTCAGGCGCTAAAGAAGTCTTTTTAGAAGAAGAGCCAAAAGTTGCTGCGATTGGTGCAGGATTAGAAATATTCCAACCAAGCGGTAATATGGTTATCGATATTGGTGGCGGAACGACTGATGTTGCGGTTATTTCAATGGGTGACATCGTGACAGCTGAATCAATTAAATTAGCTGGTGATACATTCGACTTTGATATTTTACAATATATTAAAAAAGAATATAAGTTATTAATCGGTGTTAGAACAGCAGAAGAAATAAAAATTAATGTAGCAACTGTAGAACCAGGTTCACGTGAAGAAGAACTCGCTATTCGTGGCCGTGATATGGTAACAGGTCTACCACGCACAATTACAGTGTATTCAAATGAGATTGAAAAAGCATTACAAGAGTCCGTTACATTAATTACGCAAGCAGCAAAATCAGTCTTAGAAAGAACACCGCCAGAATTATCAGCAGATATTATTGACCGTGGTGTTATTTTGACAGGCGGTGGAGCTTTAATTCATGGGATTGATAAGTTACTCGCAGATGAATTAAAAGTACCGGTATTTATTGCAGAAGAACCAATGAATTGTGTTGCAAAAGGTACAGGTATGATGCTAGCTAATATGGATAAAGCGACTAAAATTTAAATAAATAGATTAAGCTATTTTAAGAAAACTAGGTGAAACGTTATGAAAACGAAACTGTTACATAAGTTTCAAACAGTTTTAGGACGAATCAAACAATTCTTGGAAGGGTATTTTAAAGGAGAAATAAAAATTCGGCTTTGGATCAAAGTTGTTATATTTAGCTGCTTAATACTCATCAGCATCATTGCAGGTTTAATCTTTGGGTATGGTGTGTTAGGCGATGGTAATAAATTAGATGCCTTGAGACCCTCTACATGGACCCATATTTTAGACTTCATTCGAAAGTAAGTTATAAATTAGTTTATAGGAGGAAGCAATGTTAAGCGCACATGAAATTAAAGATATTATTCCGCATAGATACCCATTTTTACTCGTTGATAAAGTAACGGAAAAAGAAGAAGGTAAGCGTGTTGTGGGCCTTAAAAATGTGTCGATTAATGAGCCGTTTTTCCAAGGGCATTTCCCAGAACATCCTGTTATGCCTGGTGTGTTAATCTTAGAAGCACTTGCTCAAGTCGGTGCAATCGCAGTATTAGATATGGAAGAAAATAAAGGCAAGATTGGCTTTTTAGCAGGCGTCGATAAATGTCGCTTCAAAAGAGAAGTGGTTCCAGGTGATCAGCTAGAATTAGAAGTTGAAATACTTCGTATGAAGGGACCGATTGGTAAGGGTAAAGGTACTGCTAAAGTAAACGGAGAAGTTGCGTGTACAGCAGAAATTACTTTTGCAATTAAATAAGTTAAATTTGAACTCTTCATCAGGAAATAAATCCCTGATGAAGAGTTTTTTCACTATTTAGTAATACATAATTATTTAAGTTTAGTTTATAATCATTATCACTTGTAAACTATAGACGGGCATGTAAAATATAGATAGATGATAAATCGAGTAATTTTATTGGGGGAATTAATCAGATGAAAAAGAAAATGCTATTATTAATATTTATAAGTTTTGCATTGATTTTAAGCGCATGTGGCGATTCAGATAAAGAAGAGACAGAAGAAGAGGACAATGTCGTTCCTGTAGAAACAACTGAAGTGGACAAAGGAAATTTAAAAACTGAAAAATCACTTTACGGGCAAACACAAGCCATTAAACAAACACCAATCATGCTAAGTCAACCAGGTGAATTAGATGAGCTTAAAGTAGCTAATAATGATGAAGTAAATAAGGATGACGCGCTAGCAGTCATAAAGTCAGAAGCAGGTGAGCAGACGATAAAAGCTCCTAGTAAGGGAATTGTTGCAAGTTTGCCAGAATCATCTGGTGCCTTTGTATCAAATGAAGAACCCTTTGCAATGATTCTTGATTTAGATGAGATTAAAGTTCAAGCAACAATGACGCAAAAAATGCGTGACTTATTCACTGTTGATCAAGAAGTAAAAGTAGAGATTGACAATGAAGAGTATACAGGAAAAGTCCTTGCTCTAGATCCTCTACCGAACGAAAATGGTGAATTAGTGATGAATGTGCGTGTAAAAAATGAAGATGATAAAATATCAACAGGGGAATCAGCGAAAATTACAGTTAATAAAACGCTCAAAAAAGATGTCTTAATCGTCCCCTCTGAAGCGATTATGACAAGCGAAGAAGAAGACTACGTTTATGTTATTGAAGACTCAAAAGCTAAAAAAGTAAAAGTAGAAATATTAGAAGCACAAACTAATGAAACAGCAATTAAAGGTGATATTAAAGAAAAAGATGCCATCGTGATTAACGGACAATCATTGTTGTCTGATGATGTTAAGGTTGATGTTAAAAAGGATGGCGATAAGTCGTGAACTTAATCCGTCTATCTGTTAAGCGACCTGTCGGAGTCATCATGATAGTTATTGCAATTCTTGCACTTGGGTTTGTCTCAGTACGAAGTTTAGCTGTGGATTTATTTCCAGAAATAGACTTACCAATCGCAGTCGTTGCAACTTCTTATCAAGATGCAGCCCCTGAAGAAATTGAATCAAGTATTTCAAAACCACTTGAAGCTTCGATTAGTTCAGTGGAAGGAATTGAAGTTATCCAATCTCAATCACAAGCTGACTCATCGCTTGTTTTGATGATGTTTAAAAATGGAACAGATCTCGACCAAGCATTACTTGATGTCAGAGAAAAGGTCGACCAAGTATCAGGCATGTTGCCTGAACGAGCAGGCGACCCTAATATCATGCGATTCAGTCCTGATCAATTACCTGTTATGTGGGTGAGTCTAACAGGGAAAGATGCTGATGTATTAACTGACCTTGCTGAAACAGAGGTCGTCCCTTATTTTGAAAGACAAGAAGGTGTTGCTTCAGTTACCGTTGAAGGTGGAAAAGAACGTGAAATTCAACTTATCTTAGATGAAGCTGCTTTAGATAGTCACGAAATTGGCTCTGAAGAAGTTGTTCAAGCATTACAAAGTTCAAATCAGTCTTCGTCTGTCGGCTCAATTGAAAAAGGAACACAAGACTTGCAAGTACGTGTGTCAGGAGAATATGAATCCTTAGATGATATTAGAGATACGATTATCCAAACAGAAGAAGGTAAGAAGCTTCACATAGACGATATTGCTGAAGTCAAAGATGCCTTTAAAAAGGAAGATAGTAAAACGCTGGTAAATGGTGAATCATCTATTGTCTTATCATTCCTTAAAAATTCGGATGCCAATACAGTTGATGTAGCAAAAGCGATTGAATCAAGTCGTAAAGAATTAAACGACAAGCTACCTGAAGGCGCTGAACTTACAACTGTGATTGATACATCGCAGTTTATTGAAGAGTCTGTTGACTCCGTTACCCAAAATATATTAATCGGGGGAGCTATCTCAGTCTTTATTCTCCTATTATTCTTAAAGAGTGTACGAGCGACGATTGTTATAGCATTATCGATTCCGATTGCAATTATTTCGACATTTGCTTTAATGTACTTTACAGGCGAAACGCTAAACGTCTTAACACTTGGAGGTCTTGCATTAGGACTCGGGATGATGGTGGATAGTTCCATCGTTATCTTGGAAAATATCTACTCCTATAGGCAAAAAGGGTATAACTTAGTTGATTCAGCGATTAAGGGAGCGAGTGAATTAGCACCTGCAGTTATCGCTTCAACGACAACGACACTTGTGGTATTTTTACCGATTGTTTATGTCGAAGGAATTGCTTCAGACATATTCACGCCACTCGCATTAACAGTGTCATTTTCACTGCTCGCATCACTTGTTGTTTCAGTGACACTCGTACCCATGTTATCGTCTAAATTGCTTTCACAAGCGATGGAAGATGGACGCCGTTATTGGTTCGATACGTTACTTGAGAAGTTAACTAACTTTTATCAAAATATATTACGGAAAGTTTTAAAATTCCGTAAAACATCAGTCTTAGCAACTATTTTACTCATTATTGGTAGTATTGCACTCACGCCGTTTATTGGAGCTGAATTTATTCCGGCAGGTGATCAAGGGCAATTAGAGATTACTGTCGAAACAAGAGCAAATAGCTCGCTAGAAACAACTGAACAGGTAACCGAAAAAGTAAACGAACAATTAGCAGAGTATGAAGATATTATTAAAGTCAGTTTTGTAAGTATTGGAGAAGGTGGCATGGATGGATCGACCTCTGGGTCTAACGAAGCGTCTTATACCATTGAACTGGTTCCAGCAGGTGACCGAGACATGACAACAAAAGAACTTGTTGCAGAGTTAGATGAGAAATTAAGTGATATTGTTGGTGCCGAAGTTACCGTAAATGATATGGAAGCAGGACTTGGTATGGGTGATCCTGTCCAAATCGAACTAAGCGGGCCAGAGCATGATGTCTTAAGCGACCTAGCTACTGAAGTTAAAACAGGTATTTCAGATATTGATGGGGTGTTTAACCCAGAATCTGGCGCGGATGAAGCCGTTCCACAAATGAAATTAACCGTAGATGACGAAAAAGCAGCGATATATGGTTTAACAGCTAACCAAATTTCTGCCCAAATCGAAAACCAGTTTATTGGTGAAACAGCTACAGTGTTTAAAGAAGCAGGCAAAGAAATTGATGTCACACTAACATATCCATTAGAAGAAAAGAAATCGATTGCCCAACTTCAAGATATGAAAGTCGATACACCCATGGGCTCAAAAGTTAATCTAGAAGAAGTAGCTGAATTTAAAGAAGTACTTGGACCCGTCGCACTTATGAGACAAAATCAACAAGCGCAAACGACCGTTACAAGTGAAATTTCTGGACGTGACTTAGGCAGTGTCAGTACAGATATTGAAAGCTACTTAGCTGACTTTAATTTCCCAGAAGGCTATTCAGCTAATGTGGGCGGGGAAGCTGAAGATATGGCTGAATCATTTGCCGATTTGACGTTAGCATTGGTTTTCTCAATCTTTTTAGTGTACGCAGTCATGGCGGTGCAATTTGAGAACTTCTTATTCCCGTTCATTATTATGTTCTCTATGCCAGCTACAGTTATTGGGGTTGTCGGTGGTTTACTAGTTACCGGACTATCGTTTAGTATTCCAGCGTTTATCGGGATTATTATGCTCGCCGGTATCGTCGTCAATAACTCGATAGTGCTAGTCGATTATATTAATATATTAAGAGACCGAGGAATGGAAAGATATGAAGCGATTCTTGAAGCAGGGAAGACCCGTTTACGTCCGATTTTAATGACGACTCTCACGACAGTCCTTGCGATGATTCCCCTAGGACTTGGGCTTGGTGAAGGCGCTGAAATGCAGCAACCCCTTGCAGTCACAATTATCTTTGGACTCAGTGTCTCAAGTATCTTTACATTATTACTCATCCCAATCGTCTATACATTCTTTGATGATTTAACGAGTAGATTTAGACGCAAAAAGAAAGCGAAATAACTTTATCTATGTGAGTTTAAGTCATTAAGCTCACATAGATTTTTTAAATTAGGAGATGTTCTAAATAGATGTTTAAATTTAATTACGAGGAAATAAAAATAATGTGTTTTCCTCTGATGCCATTTAATCCGGATTTTGTTTTTTATATGTATTATATTGATGGTTTGTTAATTGACACAGGTCCACGCTTAAGAAAAAGAATGTTGGTACCAGAATTTAAACAGCTATCCATTCAAAAAATTGCTTTAACTCATCATCATCTTGATCATATGGGAATGATAGGTTGGCTAGGGCGGCATACTGATGCAGAAATTTATTGTCATGAGAATACGATTAAACATATGAAAGCACAAAGACATTTACCATGGATTTATCGTGCCGGACGTAAATCAAAAGGTCAATTTGAACCAATTATTTATTCAGAAAGCATCACGACAGAAAAATACGAATTCATACCTATTTACACACCAGGTCATACAGACGATCATGTTGTGTTATACGAACCCAACAAAAAATGGCTTTTTACAGGTGATTTATATATCACATCACATCCAAAAGTAATGCATGAAACAGAATCTGTTAGAGAGTATATTGAATCACTTGAAAAAATATTAGCAACGGACTTTGAAATGATTTTCTGTGCACATGAAGGAGTCATTTTGGATGGTAGAGAGAGAGTAGAGGAAAAGATTGCTTATTTCAAACGCATGCGCAAGTCAGTAACGAGTATGCATGAAGAGGGCTTTACAGATGAAGAAATAGTAAAGATTATTTTTCCGCGTCAAGTCGCTTTGGAGTCGATGACAATGGGTAAATTTTCTCGTAAAAATTTTGTTAAGGCATGTTATAAAGATGAAGCGGAGTAAATTACTCCGTTAATTTTTTTGAAAAATATTAATAATCATTAAATGGATTAAATTGTTTTACAATTCTGTGATTTATTGATAATCTAATAAAGGCAATCTTTACAAACAATCTATTAAGAGGTGAAAACAAGTGGCTAATGATAATAATATAAATAAACAAAATGATGAAGGAGTCGATCCAACACGACGTAAATTTCTGAAAAATACAGGAATTGCTTTAGGTGGAGTTGCAGGTGGATCATTACTTGGAGGACTATTAGTCAGTCAATCTGGAAATAAAAATGATTCAGGTGTAAAAGAAAGTGAATCTCAGGATGATTACTCAGAAGCACGTATGTTTTTTACAAGGTTTGAGGACTTTGTCGTTTTAGAGCAGGCAACAGAGCGTATTTACCCGGAAGATGACAATGGTCCAGGTGCCATTGGTTTAGGTGTACCATACTTTATCGATAAACAACTAGCAGGGAAATGGGGAGTGAATGCAAAGGATTACCGTCAAGGGCCCTTTAAAGATTCGAACCCAACAGCAAATACGTCTAGTTTAACACGAGGCGATATTTTTATTATAGGTCTTAGAAAAATGAATGAAGTAAGCCAAAAGAAATTTAATGAGACATTTAATAAACTTGAAGCCGAGCAGCAAGATGAAATATTAACAGATTTCTCAAATGGTGATGTTAAAATGAAAGGAATCGATTCAAATCACTTTTTTGATCTACTTCTATCCACAACGTTAGAAGGGGCATATTCTGACCCAATGTATGGTGGTAACCGGAATATGGAAGGGTGGAAAATGAAAGAATACCCAGGTTCAGTCGCTTCTTATACGGATATGATTGAAGAAAAAGAATTTGTCAAAATGGATCCTATTAGCTTAACGAATTATCAACAGAAATCATAAGGTTAGGAAGAGGTAAAAAATGGCTAAAAAATTAGATAAAGTAGATGTTGTGATTGTCGGTTCGGGCTGGGCTGGTGGAACAGCCGCTGCAGAACTTTCAAAAAAAGGGTACGATGTTGTTTGTTTAGAGCGTGGTAAAGATCATTCAACAAAAGACTTTATTGGTGCTAAAGATGAATTAAAATATAGTCGACGTCGTGAAATGTTCCAAGACTTGTCAACAGAAACATTAACAATTCGAAATGAGCTAGATGAAGTTGCAACGCCACATCGTAGTAATGAAACAAACTCGATTAACGGAACAGATACAGGTGGATCAGGTGTTCATTGGAATGGTCAAATCTACCGCTGGTTGCCTACAGATTTTGAAATACGTAGTAAAACAATCGAAAAGTATGGAGAAGATATCATTCCTGAAGAAATGAACTTGCAAGACTGGGGTATTACATATGAAGAAATTGAACCATATTATGATAAATTTGAAGAAACGATAGGTGTGTCGGGTGAACAAGATCCACTACGTCCTAAAATGTCTAGACCATTTCCAAATCCACCAATGAAGGAAACACCAACTATGGCTTTATTTAAAAAAGCTACAGAAGAAATGGGTTACCATCCGTATCATATGGCTTCAGCGAATATGTCACAACAATATGAGAATCCGGATGGCGAAACAATCAATGCGTGTGCATATTGTGCTTTCTGTGAACAATATGGATGTGACTTTGGCGCTAAAGCTGATCCAATTTTAACTGTATTATCGACTGCAAGAAAACATGACAATTTTGAATTAAGAAATCATGCGTATGTTGTTCGTATTTTACATGAAAATGGTCGTGCTACAGGTGTCCGTTATGTTGATACACAAACAGGATTAGAATATGAGCAACCAGCAGATCTCGTTGTTGTTGGCGGATATACTTTTACAAATAATCGTTTACTACTATTATCAAAAATTGGTAAACCATACGATCCAGTAGCGAATACGGGTGTAATCGGTAGGAATCTAACGACTCATTTTGCTAATTTGACTCACTTACGTGTAAGAGGATTCTTTGATGATAAAAAGTTTAACCGATATGCAGGTGCTGGAGCATTAGGTACTACAATGGATGACTTTAACATAGAACAGTTAGATCATACTGAACTTGACTTCTTACATGGATTCTTAGTTCGCTCGACACAGTTAGGTAGTCGACCAATTAATAATAACTTTGTTCCAGATGGTACGCCTACATGGGGGCAAGAGTTTAAGGAAAAATCACTATTTTACACGAATCGTAATTTAGATATCCAGATACAAAATGGTGTTCTAGGTTATCGTAATAACTACTTAGATTTAGATCCAACGTATAAAGATGTTTTTGGTGATCCGTTGTTACGTGTTACAGCTAAAATTCATGATCAAGATCGTAATATCGTAAGATACGCGCATCAAAGAGCAAAAGAAATTTTAGAGAAAATGGGCGCAGATCACATTAATGTTCCTGAAATTACAGATGAACTAGAATTTGACGATACGAGTTTAGGAGATCATACATGTGGTGGAGTTATTATGGGAGATAATCCAGAAATATCTGCTGTTAATAACTACTCACAATTGTGGGATATGGAAAACGTATTTGTGCTAGGGGCTTCATCATTCCCACATAATAGTTCATCTAACCCAACGAACACAGTTGGAGCTTTAGCTTACCGTGCTTCAGAAGGTATGATTGAATATCTTGAAGGTGATGGTGGATTATTAATCGAACCAAAAGAAAAAAGTAAAAACTAATAAATAAAAAAAGTTTGCCTATTTTTAGGCAAACTTTTTATTTTTCAGATACTTCTTGAATTAAATCAATTTAGGGAAGTATCTCAGGGAAGTAAGAATGTTTTAATGTATAATTATTTTTGGTCGGCTAACCATTTAGCAACTGTTGTCTTGTCGTCGCCTTCAAGTAAGTCACCTGGCATACCGTTACCACCGTCTTCGATTTGCGTTTCAATTTCGTCTTCTGACATGTCATTTCCAACGCTTGTTAAATCAGGTCCCGTTCCTCCTGATAAATCATCACCATGACATGAAGCACAACTTTCTTTGTATAATGATTCAGCTTGTTCTGTATCAACTGAGTCGCCACCTTCATCACCAGATGAGTCGTCAGAACCGCCATCGCCACCACAAGCACCGAGTACTAGCATTGTCCCAAAGACAACAGCCATTAACCATTTTTTCATTTCGCATCCCCCTTAAAATTTTTAATACATATCGTTTACATAACCGAAATTTATTTATTTAAACATTTTATCATCACTTTCTTACATTATTAAGCCATGCTTTATCTTCATCCATCATTTTTTTAGCTGCATAAAGTGTTAAGAATTGAATGACGATAATCGGTAAGCCTAAAATACCAGATAACACTTCTAAGGGAGCAAGTCCGCCTACTTTCATTAAAGTAAGCGAGAAAGCAGCAATTAGCCCTGCGACAATTAATCGTAAAATACGTGGCGGCTCATTTTTACTCATATCGCGCGTACCTGTATAGGATGCAATCGTATAAGTCGTTGAATCGAGTGTTGTAATTAGAAATATCGTCGCAATAACAACAAAACTAACAATCGCAATTGCCGATAAAGGTAAAGTCCGTAAGATTTCAGGGATAACAGCAATATTATCCACATCGATAATCCCTTCTATATCTACTTGAGAAGTTAAGTGAGTATATACCCCTAAACCACCAAGGACTCCTGTTGCTAACCAGGAAATAAGTGTCGGGCCTAAGAAGTAAGTCAAAATCATTTCTTGAATCGTTCGTCCTTTAGAAACCTTAGCTGCGAATACACTGTGTAACATGGCCCATGTTGCACTATAAGCAAACCAGAAGACCATATGTTCTTCAATATGTGTAGATCCATCTAAATCAAGGGAGTTAGTATAAAATGCAAAATTAGTATAATTTGATAGTAAGAAACCAATCGTATCTGTAAAATAATCTAAGATAAATACACCAGGTCCTAATAACAAAACAAACACTGCAAATCCGCCTGCTAAATATATATTTAAAGTACTTAGCTTCTTAATCCCTTTTTCGAGTCCTAAATAAGCACTAATTGAAAAGGCAAGCACCCAAAAAATGATTACAAACACGCTCAGCCCAAATGTCACTTCAATATTAAATAATTCAGCAATATTACTCGTTACAATTGGTGTTCCAAGCCCTAACGTCACTGCAGCGCCTGATAAGATACTAACAAGGAAAATAACATCCAACACTATACCACCGAGTCCATCGGTGAACTTATCGCCAAAAATTGTCCGACACGCTTCAGATATACGCAGGAAAGGTTTTTTCCTGACGTGGACGACATAAGCGATAGCTGGTGCTGCCATGACAAAGATAGCAAAGACTTGCGGGCTCCACATAAACATGCCGTAAGCATTTCCCCACATTAATGCTTCAGAAGAAAAAGGCTCTACGCCGGTCGGTGGGTTTTCTGCTACTTCAGCCCACTGAACCATTGCTGTTCGCATAACTGTTGAACCTAACCCCATCGCTATTAAAATAGATGAGTATTCAAATAAGGAGAAACGTGGTTTGTCTTCGGGATCGCCTAGAACAACTTTTCCGTATTTTGTAAATGAAAAGAATAAACCAGCGACTACGAGGATGAGTGTGTACCAAATATAACCCCATTTAAAATGATCGACAATCCAATCAAATATGCTATTCATTACTTCGAGTGAAGATTCTTCAGCAAGAGCAAATGGGATACAAAATATTAATATGATAATAAAAGATGGAATGAATATACGATAATTAATGAGTCCTTTGGTTTTATCCAATTTTAAATCGACCTCCTAAAAATGTGTGTTAAAATAGTTTCCAATTGATTGTAATTAGTTTGTTTTAGAAACTTATTTTGGACTTAATTAATTAGTTACCCTTTTTTATTCAAATAAAAACATTATTTTTGTATGTAAAAGGCGTGAGGGTTGATGGAAGATTAATTTAAAGTCTAATTGGTTAGGAAATCAGTTAGAAGAAAATTAATAAATTCAAAAAAAATAAGTAACTTTAGCCTCTGATTGTTTTAGGCTAAAGTTACTCAGTTTTATTTCAAGTATTTGAAAAGCAGCGACATTGAATACTCCGCAAATAGAATCCTCTCGCTGCCGTGGGCGAGCGATGAGCCTCCTTAGGCTGCGCCTGAGGGGTCTCATCTGACTCTTGCTCCCACAGGCGACTCGTGAATTCTATTTGCTAGGTTTGGTGTGAATGTGAGATTAGTTGTGTAGATGAATATTAAAATAATCTTATATACCAACGCAAATAGAAGACACTCGCTGCCGTGGGGCTGTGAAGAATTGAAGTTCATTCTTCATTAGCAATGAGCCTCCTTAGGCTACGCCTGAGGGGTCTCATTTTGGCTCTTGCTCCCACAGGCGACTCGTGTCTTCTATTTGCTGGGTTTGATGTGAATATGAAATTTGAGATAATTATCTAAGGTCTAATTTGTAGATTTTGTTTAAGTTATCGCTTGTTATCTAATTCTTCTTCTTGTACTTCATTAAAATAATTTACGCCGAATTGTGATCCTTCAGAGACCATTTTAGCGTTTTCTAATATATCTTCGTCTTCATAACCATCTATTTGTCCAGGTGTGCCGGCTCTGTCTAATATTACTTCATCATTTGGATTATCAAATAATCCGTCATGACGGAATTTTGTTTTACCCTCTCGAAGCTTTCTTATTATAATCATCGTACCAACACCTAGTGATCCTACGAGAATAGTAATTGAAAGTTTCTTCATCTTGTATCCATCTCCTTGTCCATATTTGTTAATTAATCAAAAAACTTAGCACAGGCTTTTCTACTCATAAAAAATTTCCATTTTCCTTACTAACTTTCATTTGGTATTTTTGCAATAAATTTTCTCTCTTATTTAAATACCCCATTTATTAAAATAAAAACATTAATCCATCATTTTTTAGCGAAATTTATATTTTAACTGTGAAAATTTGTGAGTTGCCTATAAGAAAGAGTTGTTCAAATTGAGAATGTACGCTACAATTAATGTAAGCGAATACATTTATAGCATTTAAAATATATTTAAATTGGAGGGGTTAAAATGAGATCACATAATATTCTTGAAATGCTTCATCGTTCTGTAGAGAAATATCCAGATCAAAAAGCATTGATGTGGAAAGAATCAGGCACTTATACACAAATAACTTATAAAGGTCTATGGAATCGAATCAAAGACTTTGCTATCGGTCTCAAAGCATTAGGTATTACCCATGAAGATAAGCTTGCGATACTCGGCCATAGTGGGATTAAATGGACGGTTACAGACTTCGCTTCAGCAAGCTTAGCGGTGGTAAATGTTCCAATCTATCCAACAATCCCAGCTGAACAAGTTAAATACATGATTAATAATGCTGATGTGACAAGTATTGTTGTTGAAGATGAAGAACAATATCAAAAAGTACTTGAAACAAACGTAGATTTAAAATTAATTGTCATTATGAACACAAAAGAAGATTTCGTCTCACAAGAAAATGTAAAATCTTTTGAGGAAGTCGAGGCACTAGGGGCAGAACAACCTAATGATTCCTGGGAAAAGGACTGGCAACAACTGGGTCGTGAAGACTTATTAACAATCATCCACACATCCGGGACAACTGGTAAACCAAAGGGTGTTATGCTTACTCATGCTAATATTTTATCTAATATCGAAGGAGCACTCTTTTGGATATTTGAGTTACGACCAACAGACACAACACTCTCTTATTTACCCGTATCACACGTTTTTGAAAGATTAGCAGGGCACTTTTTACCATTAAGTGCTGGTGGAACTATTGCTTATGCAGAAGGCATAGAGACAATTACCGAGAATTTGTTAGAAGTAAAACCAAATATCGTCACAAGCGTGCCGAGATTGTTTGAAAAGGTATACGCAGGCATTTCTAATAAAATGAATGAAGCCTCACCCGTTAAAAGAAGATTGTTCAATTGGGCACTCAAAATAGGTGAAGAACGTTATGAATATTATTTAAATGCAGGGACAGAACAACTAATTACACAAGATTATTTACCTGATAGTTTATATAGGAAATGGAAATTAGCAGATCGCTTAGTTTATAAAACAATTAGAGATCAATTGGGGGGCGAAATTAAAGCAATGGTTTCAGGTGGAGGGACGTTGAACCCAGAAATTGCTAAATTCTTCTGGGCTTTAAATATTCCTATTTTAGAAGGATACGGATTAACTGAGACATCGCCAATCATTTCAACAAACCCGATGCTAGAAGCGAGAGTAGGGACAGTTGGACGTGTTTTACCTCATACTGAAGTAATCATTGCAGAAGATGGTGAAGTGCTTGTTAAAGGACCAAGTATCACACAAGGGTATTATAAAGATGAAGCAGAAACAAAAGCCTCTTTCACAGACGACGGCTGGTTTAAAACAGGCGACTTAGGCGATTTTGATGAACATGGTTATTTACGGATTTTAGATCGTAAGAAGCGTTTATTAGTCCTTTCAACTGGAATGAATGTCGCACCCGCACCAATTGAAAGTGCGATTAATGAAAGTTCATTTATCGGTCAATCACTTGTTGTAGGTGATAATGAAAAGTTTATTATGGCACTGATTAATCCAGAGTATGAGGTATTGGTTCCTTGGGCACAAAAACAAGGCATCAAGTTTGATAAAAAAGAGGAATTAAGTGAGTCACCAAAAGTAAAGAAATTATTTGAAGAAGAAATCGAAAAGACGACTAAATTCTTCACTTCTTATCAAAGACCCAAAGAAATTTTCATCATTGGTGATGAGTGGACAATTGACACGGGAGAATTAACACCTAAAATGTCCCTCAAAACGAATGTGATTGAAGAGCGATACAAGGAACTGATTGAAGAAACTTATAGAAAATAAAATGCTGTATTCAGCCGCAAATAGAATCCACTCGCTGCCGTGGGGCTGTGAAGAATTGAAGTTCATTCTTCATTAGCAATGAGCCTTGTTGTCTTATTCTGGCTCTTGCTCCCACAGGCGACTCGTGTATTCTATTTGCTAGTATTTTTTATCAATTTAGGTGGCAGGAAACCATTTAAATTTCTTTAGTTACTTACCGCAACTAAAATATACTCGCTGCCGTGGGGTTGTAAAGAATTGAAGTTCATTCTTAATTAGCAATGAGCCTTGTTGTCTTATTCTGGTTCTTGCTCCCACAGGCGACTCGTGTATTCTATTTGCTGGGTTTCTTATAATTATCAACAATAATCCAAACTAAATTCAAAAAATTTACTTGAATTTAGTTTGGATTATTTTTTGTTTTCATATAAATAAGGTAATTCTGAAGAAATTCAGATAATCATTTGCATACTTCTATACATATTAGTTATACTCTAAGGTAGCAATCAAAATGTAAGTGGACGATAGGAGAAAATATTATGTTCAATTATTTCGAGTTAATCACTGCTTTATTCATATCAGCACTTGCAACGTTCATTCTTACATTCTTCGTAAAAGAATTAGCGATTAAATATAAATTTATTGATATTCCAGATTTTCGTAAAATACACATAACTCCCACACCACGTCTAGGTGGTCTTGCCATATATTTTGGATTTTTAATAGGACTTTTATACCTCGAACCCCATGCAGAGCATATGCCTGCTATTATTTTAGGAAGTGCGATAATCGTACTGACAGGGGCATTAGATGATAAATATAGTATCCGTGCAATGGTTAAATTAACTGGCCAAACTTCCGGTGCTCTTGTTTTAGTTTTTTCAGGACTAGTCATTGACAGAGTTACTCTACCTTTTTTTGGGATGATTGATTTAGGATTTTTCGGCATTATTTTAACTATTCTTTGGATTGTTGGGATTACCAATGCCATTAATTTAATAGATGGTCTTGATGGCCTTGCAACAGGTGTGTCAACTATCGCTTTATTAAGTATGTTTGTGATGGCAATTATGCAAGGTCAAGTTGTCGCTGCTTATTTAAGTATTGTCTTAATCGGCTCTAATTTAGGATTTTTGTATCATAACTTTTACCCCGCCAAAATTTATATGGGAGATACAGGGTCTAACTTGTTGGGCTATATGATAGCCGTTATTTCTATCCTGGGGCTCTTTAAAAATATTGCTATATTTAGCTTTATTATCCCTATAGTTATTCTAGCTGTACCCATTTTTGATACCTTATTCGCGATTGTTAGAAGAACATTAAATAAGCAAAAAATTATGGCACCTGACAATAAGCATATTCATTATCAATTATTAAATGTTGGCTTCTCACATAGACAATCAGTGCTAATCATGTATGCATTTAGCTTAGTATTCGGAGTTTTAGCGATCGTATCAACGCAAGTCTCAATTATCACAACATTAATCATCACACTGTTCGTCATCGCGCTACTCTACCTTTTAGCAGAAATGGCAGGCCTTGCACGCGGAGGCGGTAGACCAGTTGTGAATTATGTTTTACGAGTTATGAATATAAAGAAAAAATAGAAATTCTACTACAACATAGCTAATTTAAGTCCAAATAATTTTTAATATTATATTTAGACATTTCTAAGAGTTATCGTTTATTATTTTTATTTTATTAGAATTTATAATATTAATGTTCACGAAAAAAAGCAGCTCACTCATCATAAAAAGATGGATGAACTGCTTTTTTCTTATTTTAGATTTATCTTAGCTTTTTTTCTTTAAATAGCAAATCTAATTTATCTATTATTAAATTAGATATTGAAGGAATATTTTTAATATTACCAATCATAAATTCACTAAATGGAATAAGTGAAATTAATCTAATTATAAATATAGAAAAGATTAAACTAGTAAAAAACAAACCAAACACTTGGAGAAAAGAACCATTTAAATCAGCAAAATATGGTGCAATTATTTGTTGAATCAACCAATGTATTAAATAAATACCAAAAGCATACTTACTTAAATATCTAATAATAAATAAATGAGGTATCTTTTTTCCAGCGTATAATAATAAAATTGTTAACATGGTAACATAAGGTACTAAATCTAATCTCCTCGAGTTGACAGAGCGGTTGCCGTTATCAAAATTATATTTTATTAAAATAAGTGAAAGAAGAAGTAAACCAAATATAATAAAAATCGATTTTTTTGTTTTTAGTAGCTGACTAAATGAATTATAATAACTACCAATAAAATAAGCAATTCCAAAATATATTAACCACAATGGAAATAGCACTTGTAACTTAAGGTTAATAAAAAACCCGCTTGATTGACCATTATTAAGAGCCCATAAATAAAATAAACCAATACCCATTAACCCAATAATAATTGTATTTTTATCAAGTTTGAATTTTTTAAGTAACCAAAAAACTATATAAAGTTGCAAGATTGGTAGAATAAACCAACCAACGTAGTTTCCTTTAAAATTATTTAAAAGTTTTTGATAGAAACCATCTGAACCAGTAATCACACCATTATAATAAGCATAAACAATGGCAAAGAATAAAAAAGGAAAAAAGATATATTTAAATCGTTTTCTAATAAAATCATCGGGTATTCGGTCTTTATATATGTATGCAATGATAATAATAGATAATAAAATAAAAACAGCTGTCGATGCAGTAAGGAGTACCCTAATAAATTGGTAAATGTCATTCTCAACATGTTGATTAATTTTGGCGATTCTAGTTGTAGAGTGTAATAAAACAATAGATAAGCTAGCTACAACTCTTACAAAATCCCATTCTTTTATCACTAAGATCCTCCTAATTTAACATTCAATCATTAACTCTCTTTGGATTATTACATGTTTATTAATCTATCATTTATATAAAAAATTCACTAAATTAGCACTCGACTCGCCCTTAGAAAACTCATTCCATTCTTTTGCAAATTGTTTAACTGGTTTAATATCAAAATTATTTTGTTTAATTCTTTTAATCAGTTCTGTATTTGTCTTTACAACAGGGCCAGGAACAAATGCCTCGTAATCAATTGTCAGGCCACGCGCTTCTTTAAACTCTTCTAAATCAAACGCATAAAAAATCATTGGTTTATTAAGCAATGAGTATTCGAAAAAGATTGAAGAGTAATCAGTGACTAATAAATCTGAAACAATCGCAATTTCATTGATGTTTGGATAACTTGTTACATTATAAATAAAACCAGGATATTTATTTTTATAAACCATATCATCTTTTGGATGCATGCTTAAGAATAAAACGTAATCAGATTTCAATTCTTGATATAACTTTTCTAAATGTTTTTCAAATCGAGTTTGATCGAGTTCGTAATCACGATATGTTGGTGCATATAAAATAACCTTTTTTTCTTTAATCAACGGAAAATCACTTTCTAATTGTTTTCTAACTTGTTGACGCTCACTTTCATTAAAGAAGAAGTCAGTTCTAGGAATG
>DATGTX010000019.1:0-5883 GCA_035301645.1 Pseudogracilibacillus sp.
ATCATTGCAGAAGGTAAAGATACAGACCTTCTTAAAACAAGCGAAGCATATCAATTATTAAATAACAGAAAGAGGAGGAGCTAATTTGAATAAATGGATTAAACCATATTTAGAGCAATATAAAGGTCAAATTAGTTTAACCATCCTCTTTGGTTTTCTTGGGATTGCTTCTGGAGCAATGTTATTATTCATGTCCGGTTATTTAATTTCAAAGTCATCACTCCAGCCTGTTAATATTTTAGTTGTTTATGTGCCGGTAGTTGCTGTTCGAGCTTTTAGTATTGGTCAAGCAGCTTTTCCCTATGTAGAAAAACTCCTTGGACATAATGTCGTATTACGCGTGCTTGCTGATTTAAGAGAACGTCTTTATGGTATTGTAGAGTCACAAACATTTAATTTGAAACAAGAATATCAAACAGGTGATATTTTAGGCGTCCTTTCTGATGATATTGAACGATTACAAGACTTTTATATAAAAACAGCATTTCCGAGTATTTTAGGGCTTGTCATTTACGCAATTTTCATCGTAGTCATTGGAGCATTTGATTTAGTCTTTATGATTCTGATGATACTTGTTTTAGGTGTTATCTTATTCTTAATGCCTTATTTATCTTATAATAAAAATAAAGTTAACTTTACTAATCTAAAGCATAAACGAAGTGATATGTATCGCCATCTAACGGATGCGGTTTTTGGTCAAGTAGATTGGTTAGCTAGTGGCAGAAAGAATGAAGTAATTGCTGAATTTAATAATGAAAATAAAGAATTAGTAACGATTGAAAAGAAGATTCAACGATGGAATCATATAAGAGAAGGTATCTTGCGTTTTACAGCGAGTATAGCAATTATTTTAATGCTTTTTTGGTCCAATATTCAAACAGGAGAAGGTTCAATAACAGCAACATTAATTGCAGCTTTTGTGTTAATGACGTTTACAATAACCGATGAACTTATTCCTGTTTCAGAAGCTGTGGAAGAAATTCCTACTTATGTAGATTCTTTAGCACGCATGGACGATATTGAAGGGACTTCTCGCAGTGTTGTAACTGAAAGAGCCCATTTCCCGGTGAGTTTAAAAAATGCTGAAGTTACTTTAACTGATGTGTCATTTGGTTATGAAAAAAATGACAAAAGAGCTATTAATCAGTTAAACTTAACTATTTTACCTGGTGAGAAATTAGGTGTTTTAGGGAAAAGTGGGACAGGTAAATCAACTTTAATTAAATTAATTGGTGGTGTGTTAGAACCAGATGTAGGTGAAGTGAAAATTAATGGTGTGAAAATGACTTCAGATTATTTAGCAGAAGCTGTTTCTGTATTAAATCAGAAACCTCATCTATTTAACACATCGATATTAAATAATATAAAAATAGCCCGGCCAAATGCTTCTGAAAAAGAGGTAAATGATGTCATTCAGCAAGCTCAATTAAATCAATTGATTGAAAGTTTACCAGAAGGTTTGCAGACTAATGTCGAAGAGATGGGCCATCGATTTTCAGGTGGTGAACGACAAAGAATAGCTTTTGCACGTGTGTTACTTCAAGATACACCAATTATTATTATGGACGAGCCAACGATTGGTTTAGATCCAATTACAGAAAAAGAATTATTAGAAACGCTTATTATTGGAGCAAAAGAAAAGACTGTAGTTTGGGTGACCCATCATTTAGCAGGTGCAGAGATGATGGATAAAGTGATGTTTCTTGAAGAAGGTAAAATTAAGATGTACGGATCACATAATGATTTACTGAACATGAATTCATATTATAACAAGTTATATAAAATGGACGATGGCGTTTTTCAAACAAACTAAACACTCTAAATTTAGAGTGTTTTTTGTATAGAGAAACTTAGGAGAAATGTCGTCAAGGTACAGGTTAATATGTTAAACTAATCAATAGTTTAAAAATTATAGTGGAGGGATTATAAATGAATACAAAAAGATGGCTCGCTATTGTAGCAGCTGCATTACTATTATTTGTGTCACTAGGGTTTCAATTAGTAATGGCTGCTTTTAGTGGTATTTTAGATGAAACATTAAGTTTTAATGAAGCTTTTGATGAAACAGTTATAGCCGACGGTAGTGGTGATGAAAGAATTGCTGTCTTGTCATTAGAAGGGACGATTCAAGAAGTAGGACCCCAAGGGATTTTTGGTGATGACCCTTATCAAGAGTTTTTATCATCAATTGAACGTGCAGCTACAGATCCCACAGTTGAAGCAGTTATATTAAAAGTTAACTCTCCTGGCGGTGGTGTCGTAGAAAGTGCAGAGATACATAGACAACTAGTAGCTATGAAAGAAGAATATGATAAACCACTGTACGTTACAATGGGTAACACCGCAGCTTCAGGTGGATATTATGTTTCTGCGCCAGCAGATAAAATTTATGCAGATGCAGCAACGTTAACAGGTTCAATCGGTGTTATTATGCAAAGCATTAATTTTGGCAAGTTTGCAAAAGAGCATGGAGTTGAATTTGATACAATTACAAGTGGTAAACATAAAGATATTATGTCGCCTGCTCGTGATATGACTGATGAAGAAGAAGATATTCTACAAGGAATGGTAGATGAAATGTATGATGAGTTTGTTCAAGTCATTGTAGATGGACGTGGTATGGAAGAAAAAGAAGTTAGAAAGCTAGCTGATGGAAGAGTTTATACGGGTAAACAAGCAAAAGAAAATAACTTGATTGATGAAGTCGGTTCATTTGAAGATACTTTATTTGACTTGCAAGAATCAGAAGGTCTAGAAGAAGCGCAAGTCTTTGAGTATGGTGAGAAACAAGTGTTTTTAAGTGCCTTCTTAAAAAATGCAGAAAATATGTTTAAAAGTGACGAGAGTCAGCTGGTTGAGTTAATTACATCACTTGGTGATTCAGAAAGTCCACGGGCAATGTATTTATATAACAATTAAAGGAGGGTTATCGCATGGATATTATGTCTGAAGACGAATACACAAAACAAGAGGAAACTGATGATACATTAATAACTGAACTGCGTTATGCAGGATTTTGGATGCGCTTATGGGCTTATCTAATTGATGTCATTGTTATATTCAGTATAAGTGGTCTTTTTACGAGCCCCTTATCTTTATTAGATAGCTTTGCTAATTTTTCATTGTTAGGTTTTGGAAGTGCAGCCGCAATCATAAGCGGTCTTGTTTATTATAGTTATTTTTTAATTATGACAAAATTAACCGGACAAACGATAGGAAAAATGATTTTTAATTTAAAAGTCATTTCAAAAAATACTGGTAGAGTATCTTGGTTTGATTTACTTTTTCGTGAAGTAGTCGGCCGGTTTATTTATAATACAATATTCATTATGAAATTAGTTTACTTAGTTGTTGCATTTACTCCTAAAAAACAAGGGATTCATGATATGATTGGGAACACATATGTGGTTCATCTTGATTAATAATTAGGAGGTGTTAATAAATGTGTGGACGCTATACACTTATTAGTAATCAAGAAAAGATTAAAGAAAGATTTGCGATCGACAACTCCTTCGATTTTCCTGACTTTCAATATAATATAGCACCAACAGAAAATGTTTTAGCAGTGATTAATAACGATTCAAAAAAACATGCAGGCTATTTAAAATGGGGGCTTATACCTGCTTGGTCAAAAGATAAAAAATCAAGCTTTAAAATGATCAATGCGCGAAGTGAGACTGCCCATAAATTACCAAGTTTTAAAAACCTAATGGCTCGGAAACGATGTCTGATTATAGCAGATAGTTTTTATGAATGGCGAAAAGATAGTGCAGATAAGCGGCCTGAACGAATACAAACTGAGGATAGAGGTTTATTTGCTTTTGCAGGTTTGTTTGATACATGGCGAAATGGGGAAGAGGTTATCCATTCTTGCACAATTTTAACAAAAGATTCAGATGAATTTATGCAAAAGATCCATCCACGCATGCCTATTATATTGCCACCTCAACTTGAAGACAGCTGGATTAGTGATTCGTTTAAAAATGAGTATGAGGCGCATGAATTTATCCAAAATTTAGCTAATGAAAAACTAAATTCGTATACTGTTAGTAATCACGTTAATTATGCAAAAAATAAAGGTGTAAATTGTATTGAAGCTTGTAAACAATAATAGTATGATTAAAAGGGAAAGAGGGCTTGATTTTGATGATTAATGTTTTATTTGTTTGTTTAGGAAATATTTGTAGGTCACCCATGGCTGAGGCGGTATTTCGTGAAGAAATTTCCAAAGCAGGTTTATCAGACAAAGTTCAGGTCGATTCAGCCGGTACAGCTGCTTGGCATACTGGAAAGCAACCTCATGAAGGTACAAGAACAATCTTAGATAAGTATGAGATTACCTACGAAAACATGGCTGCTAGACAGATTAAACAAGCAGACTTTACTGATTTTGATTATATTATTGCTATGGATGATCAAAATATTAAAAATATCAAACAAGATTTAAAAGTATCAGAAAAAGTAGTTTTTAAAAAACTGACAGATTTAATTAATAACCCGAAAGAAATAAATGTACCAGATCCTTATTATACGGGAGACTTTGATTACACTTATGAATTGGTTCATGAAGGTATAATGGAATTAATAAAAATAATCAAACAAAACATTGAAAAGAGTGATTTATAATGGGAAAAAGAAACTTACTAACAGGTGTTCTTCTAGGAGCTATTGCAGGCGGGGTAGTTAGCTTAATAAGTAAAGAAACGAGAAATTATGTTACAGAACAAATAAGTTTAGGTAAAGCACAAATGGGGTATATTGTACAAAACCCCACACAATCAATTCAAAAAATACAGACAACTTTAATAGAGACTGCAGAAAGTGCTGCAAAATCCTTAGACGGAACGCTAAATGCAGTTGATCAAGTTGAAAGTACAATTAATGAGATTCGTAAAGAAGATCGAAAAAAATTGAATTGATGTGAAGAAAGGACTTAACAATATGCAAAAAATAATTGAATTTGGAAAAGAGCTATTTAAGCGATTTTCTGATGTAGATGTACCAGGTATGTCTTCACAGCTCGCTTACTTCTTTTTATTATCACTTTTTCCATTTCTTGTATTTTTAACAACTTTATTAGGTTACTTGCCTATCGACATTGATTCTGTGCTTAAGTTTTTAGATACATACCTTCCTGCAGATGTGGCTAGTATGCTGGAAAGCAATTTGGAAAATCTATTAACAAGTCAAAGTGGAGGTCTATTATCGATAAGTATTATTGGTGCAATTTGGTCAGCTTCAAAAGGTGTAAATGCTTTAACATTGGCATTTAATAAAGCTTATCGAGTAGAAGAAGATAGATCATTTATCGTAAGTAAGCTTATTTCAATAGGTTTGACGATTGCCCTTGTGGTAACGATTGCGATTGCTTTATTATTACCTATATTCGGTAAAACAATTGGAGAGTATATTTTCTCATTTGTTAACTTATCTGATGGTTTTGTTCAAGTTTGGAATACATTAAGATGGGTAGTTTCATCTGTTATACTCTTTATTGTGTTATATGTCTTATATATTTTAGCTCCAAACAAGAAAGTAAAACTTCGTGAAGCTTTTTGGGGAGCAGTTTTTGCAACGATTAGTTGGCAAATTGTTTCACTTGGATTTTCTTTCTATGTTAGTACGCTAGGTAATTTTTCGGCAACTTATGGAAGCTTAGGAACGGTAATTGTTTTAATGTTATGGTTTTATTTAACAGGGATTGTTATTATTACAGGTGGTATTATTAATGCTGTTTTAGTTAAAAGACATCGTGAGCAAGTATATCATCCAGAAATTGAATATCAGATTTAAAACAAATAGAGCCTAGATGACTAACAAAATGTTAATTATCTAGGCTCTTTTTTTACGATTCTTTGTTAATAAATAATATCGTTGGGTAAA
>DATGTX010000020.1:0-2185 GCA_035301645.1 Pseudogracilibacillus sp.
GCCTCGTTTAGCTAAATTACTAATGGCTGAAAGAGTCGCTGGAATATCCGTTACGGCTAGCGCACAGGGTGATGTAGCAATGAGAAATACCATTGTCCGGTAAAAACTATCATAACTCGACCATTGGAATATAAGGAAACCTAGTAAAAAGAAAACTGGCGTTAATAACAGTACAATAGTGACGTAAATTGGCTCTATTTTTTTTATAAAAGCAGCCGTTTTTGAAATGTTAGTTTGCGTTTGACTTACCATTTCAATAATTTTAGAAATAACCGTATCTGAACTATCTTTTGTTACTTCCATTACCAAGGTGCCTTCACCATTCATTGTACTACCGTATAACGTATCTCCTGCTTTCTTTTCAACAGGGATACTTTCTCCTGTAATCGATGCCTGATCAACAGAACTATTACCTGAAATGACCATTCCATCTGTCGGAATTTGGTCACCGTTTAACACAGAAAGTTTATCCCCTACCTTTAAATCAGCAACATCGACTATTTCAATTTTTCCATTTCCCTTTAATCTTCTTGCAGTTGTTGGGTTGATTTTAATTAAGTTTGTAATCTCTTTATTACTTTTATCTTCTGCATAATGTTCTAAGAAATGGGCGCCGCCGAAGATAAGGATTAATAATGCAGCCTCCATATATTCGCCAATAATAACAGCTCCAATGGCTGCTAAAGTCATTAATATATGAATGTTTGGCATAAATTTCTTTCTTCTAATCGTTTGCTGAAAAGTATCTAAAAAACCTTCAATAATAATGTGATAACCAGATAAGACTAATGAAGTAATATATAAAAATGACTTCAATGCCCCTGCACCCACAAATAGTGCAATTAAAAAGGCACCAAGACCTGTGAAAAATAAAATTACTTCAGTTTTACCACCATGACTATGATCATGGTCATGATCGTGATTTTCGTGTTTTAAATCACTCATAATTATATCTCCCCTTACATTTTCAATTGTTGTATCTTTTGTCTTATGAAAGGTGTCATCATGCCGTTACTTTGTATCCTTTTAACACCATTAGTTACCTTGTAAAAACCCTTTAAAAAGCGTTCTTTTTTTGATGCACGACAAGTAGAGCATCTTTTAGCATCGGTGTGAAATATGCATATGCGCTCTGATGATTGTATCAAATCCACTCAAATAATCATATATGCTCATATACTCATATTATAGTTAAATTAAAATTACGTATGGAGCGCATGGGCTATCGTTTGTTCTAATATTTGAATGACGTGTTCATCATCATGTGAATAATAGATGGTCGTACCATCACGGCGATTCTTTACTAAACGTAAATTTTTTAAAAAACGTAACTGATGCGAAACAGATGATTGACTTAAATTTAATGCCTCAGCTATTTTATTCACCGAACATTCTTGTTGATACAATAAATGCAAAATTCGAATTCTAGTTGGATCACCTAGAGCCTTAAACGTTTGCGACACAACAAATAATGTCTCTTCATCTAAATCATTTTCTGTATCATGGTTCATATCTTCATTTACTTCCATCATTTGCCGCCTCCATTTTCTTATATGAACACATTATCATATATATGATTTAAACGCAAATAGATTATTTCATTTGGCTATTTTTAATAAAATATGTTCTGTCTACCCCATATACTCATAAGCCTCTACTACATTAAATAGTTAATTAGTTCTATCAATCTATTATGAATATGATTATTTAGACTCTTTTAATTTATCAGATATTAATATAGCATAACATTATAACGTTATCAGAAAGGAGTGGGAGTTTTTGACACTCAACTCAGACCAGTCAAAAAATTATATGAGGGAGGATGATTCTAGTGGAATTACGTACTGTAAGGATAAATCCGCTCTACGTATTAATTGGCGGGTTTATAATGTTAGCGCTTTCCTTTGGGTTTAGTCTAAAAGCTTCAGCCCATGGTTATGTCGACAGTCCAAAAAGTAGAGCCGTTTTATGTGAAGAAGGTGTAAATAAAGATTGTGGTGCGGTTATTTACGAACCACAAAGTATTGAAGGACCTGGAAACTTTCCAGAAGAAGGTGTGGCAGATGGTGAAATAGCAAGTGGTGGCGGTGTCTTTCCTAAACTTGATGAACAAGGAGAAGATCGCTGGGCCAAGGTAGGCATGTCTAGTGGTGCTAACACCTTTAGCTGGACATTGACAGCTGCA
>DATGTX010000021.1:0-6996 GCA_035301645.1 Pseudogracilibacillus sp.
TTGTCTTCTTTCTTTTTATACTGTAGCGATTTAATAATATCAAGGAAGGCAGTTAAAGTATAGAAAAAGAACGATGAAATCGAAAAGGAAATCATCGTTCTTTTTTCATGTCTTAGGAATTAGTTTTTTCCCAGACACTTATTTTTATTGTAAAGAGAAAAAGAACCGAATCCAAATGATTCGGTTCCCAAAGCTTCGAACTCATCAATGTCTTAACTTAATGACATTAGTTAATGCCTTTGCTTTTTTTAGGCAAAAATATTCATTATAATTTTTTAAATCAAAAGCATTTGATTCATACAGAAAAAGACCATATCTTAATTAAATATCAAGACATAGTCTTTATAAATACACGATTTATAGATTATTAGTAGTTGAATTCATACAACATTTGTTTGTAAAAACAAGTGAAGAAATTTAGTTTTCAGCTGCATACCTACCAGCAAGCATTCCAAAAGTTTGAGCGTGACTTGCTGTTAAACCAGGGACACGATCCGGATATGATCCCCAGAAGAACCCTCCAGAGCAATTTCCTGCGGCATATAAGCCAGGTATAATTTGGCCTTGCTTATTTAAAACTTGCATCTTTGTATTTACCCTTAAACCATCAAGAGTTGCAAGTAACCGTCCACTTAGCCAAGCTCCATAATATGGCCCATTATTAACTGGATATAAACGATATTGTTCCTTACCAAAATCACTGTCATTTCCATCTTGGCAAATTTGATTATATCTTGTAATACTCTTCTTCAAGTTGTCAACAGGTAAATGCAATTGCTTAGCCAAATCATCTATGGTATTAGCTTTTTTAACTAATCCATCTTTAATTCGATCCTGTACTTCTTTACGAGCTTCACTAGCTTTATAAATACCTGGGAATCCTAGTCTAGAGCAACCTAAAGTATGGAATTTCTTTAATACCTTCTCTTGCATAGTATCTTCTGACCAGATGGTTACTTCAACACTTCCCGGTTGTAAAGAAGATCCATTCATATCAAATTGATATGGTTGACTTTCGTTCATAAACCTTTCGCCATTCAGGTTTACTTTCAGGAAAGGATATGAACCTAACCATAAATAACCTGGGTCATTAGGTGGAGTTGTATCAATTCTGTAAAAATCATTAACGTTTGTACCAACTGGAATAGCTGCTCTATCGAAAACAATAGAAGCCGGTTGATCATCCTTTTCAGCACCTACTTCAATAGCGGCCATCAAACCAGATCCATCGTCTCTTTGGCTATCACTGTAAGCATTTGTTCTTAATCCTTGAGGATTCCATTTTTGCATTAAAGCACTATTAGAGCCATAACCTCCTGTGCAAAGAATTACACCTTTTTTTGCATATAATTTATGAATTGAATTATCTTTCTGATCTTGAACTTCAAGACCTACTATTCTTCCGTCTTGCTTAATTAAATGTTCTAATTTTGTTTGCCATGCAAAATCGACACCTAGATCTTTAAGCTTTTCCAGCAACCAGTTACCGTAATTCCATTCCCAAAAATCGCCTTTACTATTAGTTACTTCGTTTCCTGTTCGAAACGCCGTGTTAATTAAGCTTTCATAGTGAGCATCAGTAGTAGCTTTCATATAAGCTCCTTTAGGCTGCAAAATATTTTCATCAATCCAGTCTACAGGTTCTGCACTATGATCCATCCATGTTTTAAGTAATCTCTGATCTACATGGCCTTGCGCAAAAGCAGTCAAATAATTAAGTAATTTCATTTTATCAATTTTAAGACCTGCGTTTTTCTGTGCTTTACTTCCTATCGAAGCAATAGTATCACGATAAAGAAAGCCCGCGCTTTTTGCTTTATCAATTACTAAAACTTTAGCTTTTCTTTGTAAGGCTCCAACGGCGGCAAGACCGCCAGCGTTAGAAGCACCAACAATAATCACATCATATTTATTTTGCATTTTTATTCACCTTGTAAACAAATATATTTTTACTACCAATCCAGATTAGAACAATGACTAATACCATAAATGCAATAACAAAGTAAAATACGGTATTAAAGTTCTTAGTGGCCTCATAAATTCTACTCAAGGCAGGCACAGCAAAAGCACCCACAACATAAGATACAGAACCTGCATAGGACATCCCTAAATCAAATGACTCGCCTGAAAACATCTCACGAGCAAATACTTGTAATCCTGGGCCAAGCAGAACTGTATAAATATCAGCAAGTCCAGCCGCTATAAGAGCGAATGTTACTTGATGCATATTGTTAGATATGATCAATAAAATCATTGAAGTAATACCTACAATAGCCCAGAATGGTAAAGCTTTTTTACCACCCCATTTTTCAGTAGTCACACCAAACAGTGGGGTAATTACAATATCTGAAGCTGTTTGAATAGTAGGCATCATACCTGAAATTGTAGGGCCAAAGCCAACTGCTAAAGCAAAAGTTGGGAATAATTGTAAAACGTTTGAAGCAAATTGAATGCTAATAAAGAACAGCAAAGTAATGAAAAAAGCAACTGAGAAAATAATCGCTCTTTTTGGAATTTTTACTTGTTTATTATTGGAACTTTGTTGACTTTGTTGAAGATTTTTTGGATCATAACCATAAGGTTTTAAACCTATATCAGCAGGTCTTAATCTAATGAACAAAGCTGAAGGAATTCCTATTACTAAAGTCAGCATTGACAGAACGAAGAATGAACTTCTCCAGCCAATACTTTGAATTAACTTATTAATAATCGGCGTTAGTATAACCAAATAAATCGTTTGTACATACGAACCTGCAGAAAATGCAAAATTCTTTCTTTTAGCAAACCAATTATTAATGACAATTCCTTGAACAACCAAGCCGGTAAAGCCACTACTTACGCCAAGTAAGATAGCCATAGCATAAAAAACAATTAAATTAGTGGCTCTTGAAATAATAATAGATCCTATGCCACCAACAATAATAGATATTGTCAAAAACCATTTAACGTTTACTTTTTGGATCAAAGATCCAACTTGAGAAACCGCGATAGCCATTGAAATAATCATTACCGGGAAAAACATGGTAACTACTGATAAACTTGCCCCCATTGATTTAACCAACGGCGGTAAGAATAAACTAATTGTACCTGTATAGGTGTCAACCATCACACACATTAATAGTCCGGTTAACAAAATCATTAACCAAGGATAGACTTTTTGTTTCGTACTCATTTAAATTCTTCTTCCTAATTACTTGCTAGCGCTTACACTTTTAATATAAACTACTAATATGACAAAGAATCATCATAATCAGAATGATAAGTTGACAAAAAGGAATACTTCTAATGAATACTAATCAAATTAAATGTTTTATTACAGTTGCTGAAAATAATAGTTTTTCTAAAAGTGCTACTAAGCTCTTTCTATCTCAATCGACAATATCTAAAAATATAAGTCGTTTGGAGAAAGAATTAGGTTTTAAATTAATTGATCGTAGTCATAAGCATATTAAATTAACAAATAAAGGATCTTATTTTTACCAAATAATTAAACCAATAGCTCAGAAATTAGATGACACGATCAGCGATTTAAGAGAAAATAGTTTGTCTTTAACTTTAGGCTTTACGGATACTCCTACAGAGAGCAAATTTTTACCTAAAGCAATTGATCAGATTGGTCAATTAAACCATGTCTCTGTAAATGTGGAAGTTATAGATCCAAATACACCAACCGGATTAATAAACTTGCTACGTGAAAAATACTTGAACATTTTATGTTTCGAGGAAGATGCTTTTTATAACGCAAAAGACATTAAATTTCTTCCACTTAAAAAGATGGGTTTTTCAGTCATGCTCAAAAGAAAAGATTCTTTACATAACAAAAAGGTTTTAAATTTCAAAGATGTCAAAAATCGTCAAATTATTCTATGGTCAAGTAAAAAAGTTTTGCCCTCAATTAAAAAATTATCATTTAGGCTGGCTAATGAAAATAACATTAATTACACAAAAAAATATGATTTTATGACTATTGCCTCAAAAGTGAAATCTGATGCAAAAATAGGAATTATACCCGATATCTTGGCAGATAAGAACGATCCTGATTTTATTTATATTCCTCTGAATAGTGATGTTACTTATTATTTTGGTATTGCATACAATCGTGAACTGGATAATAGACCTTATTTTCAGCGAGTATTAAATATAATTAAGAACTCCGCCAATGCATTTTTAAACGATAAATAGTATTCTAAACCATTATTTCTAACTGAAAATTATTAATGAAGATAAAAAAGAAGTGTCTGGGAAAAAACTACTTTCCAGATCATACAAAAAGAACGTTGAGTTTTGCCTCAACGTTCTTTTTGTATACTTTTAGCTCCAGCCTTGATATTATTAAATCACCACAAAATAAAAACAAAAAGGTGGAAACTAATATGTACAAGAATTATATCACAGGTCAAACTGCTTTAACACTTAATCTAGACTTTACCATTCCAGCTAATCATCTGGCTAACACCATTAGCTGGTTTGTAGACTCAATTCCAGAAGATGTCTTATTAGGCAAGACAGCTAAGACGGGACGGCCAGCCTATCATCCAGCCATGATGCTCAAAATACTGCTTTTTGCCTACTCCAGAAGAGTTTTTTCTGGCAGAAAGATTGAATTAATGCTGGAAGAAAATCTGCCGATGATGTTCTTGGCTAACTAGCAAAAGATTTCATACCATACTATCAATAATTTCAGATCAAGCAGCCATGCCAATGAACTGATTAAAAAGAGCTTTATCTACTTCACCAATCTATTAGAAGATGAAGGCTTAATCAATGAAGGTGCCGCCTTTATTGATGGCACTAAAATTGAAGCTGATGCCAACCGCTATACTTTTGTCTGGCGCAAAGCAGTTAAAAAGTATCATGAAAAGCTGAAAGGCCAGGCAGTTGAGCTTTACGATGAATTGATTGCTAAAGAAGTAGTCAAAGAAATGGAAAAAGAAAAAGTCCAAACTAGTCAAGGACTAGAGGAACTGGCTCAGGAAACTGAAGCAGAAATTAATAAGCTGACTGAAGAGATTGAGCAAGAAACAAAGGCTATTCCTGGCGGCTCGCCTCGGAAAGTCAAAAGACGTGGGCTAAAAAAGATTCTGCACAGACTGCAAAAAGACTATGTGCCCAGAATGCAAAAATATGAAGAAGCCGAAGAAATCTTCGCTGGACGCAACAGTTATTCCAAAACAGATCATGACGCTACCTTTATGCATATGAAGGAAGACCACATGAAAAATGGTCAATTAAAGCCTGGCTATAATGTCCAGGCAGTCACGACCGATCAATATGTAGTTGATTATGCCATCTTCCCTAATCCGACTGATTTCAAAACTTTAGAACCGGTTTTAGATCAAATGACCGTGTTGGATAAGTTTGACAAAATTGTCGCCGATGCAGGCTATGGCAGTGAATACAATTATTCCATGCTGGAGGAAAAATACCCAGACAAGAAATACTTTATTCCCTACACTACAAAAGTAGAAACTGACATAGGAATAGCCTTCATGATGATGAATTTGAATAAATATTGGCAAAGAAGATGGATGGAAGACCATCTTCTAATGCTAAAAAAATTAAAGAGCATAAAAAAACGATCAAGATTCTTAAAAAAGAAAACTGAGTCGCTTTTTTCATTGCAATTGATATTAATGTTGCGAAGCACCAGTTGTAGTATCTGGTTCTTCGTGCTTTTCTTCTTTAACTTCTGCAGCTTTAGTTGATGCACCAGTTGCAGCATCTGGATCAGAATTTCTACGATAAGTTGCACCGGTAGTTGCGTCATCATCTACAACCAACTTTTGGCCCGTAGTTTCACAGAAGTACTTAACAAGTGGATATAAATCTTGTACCCATTCATAAATACCAGCATAATTGCCTTCGTCATCTTCAACACGCTTGTAGTAGTGCAAAACCAATTCCTTCAAATTACCAGTAGGAACAGGCATGTAAACATCATCGTGTCCACTTTCCTTAGTGCGTAACGCATGTACAACCTTCTTAGCGTTAGGAATAACGTCACGAACGTCTGGGTGAATTGCCTTCATAGTGTCACCAACTTGTTCTGGTGTACGCTTAGCCTTCATCTTAGCATTTGGATCCTTAGGACGGTTGTACCACAAGAATTGGTTGTTGCTGTCAACAAAAGTCATTTCACCAATAGTATTTTGCAGCATCCAGTTAATTTGATTAACAGTTAACAAACCACTATCAAGCTTAACGTAGTCGTCGCCTTCTGCAGCGTGGACTTTCTTAGCAGCCTTGTCGAGCCAGTCAGGGTCATTCTTATCAATACCTTCAACGGTGTATTTAGTCTTGCCAGTTGCATCGAAATCTTCTTTTAAGTACTCGTCACGATTCATATCTTTAAGCCATTTTGGTTCAGCCATAATTTTTTTCTCCCTTAAAAAGAACTATCTTGCCTTGATTATATAATGTAAGTGGTTTCAGTTCAATAGTTTTGATATATTTTACAAAATATTTTTGTCAAAACTAATATATATTATTTTATATAAAAGGAGTTGATTAACAATCAACTCTTTACATCTTAGTCTCAATTGTGTGCGTGTCTAAGTGAATGATCACATCAAACATGGCCTTTTCTTCTGGCGAAATCTTGTGTGCTACTTCAATTACCGCTACCCGTGGATTCTTTAATAAAGTCTTGTGAATCTCCAACGATAGATTAGGATCAAGCGCACTAGTTGCTTCGTCAGCCAATAAAATTGGGCGATCTGATAACAAAGCACGAGCAATTTCTACCCGCTGAATTTGTCCGCCAGACAAGCCACTACCATTTTCTCCAACCGGCTTATCCAAACCTTGTTCCTTAACTAGTTCATCCAGTCCTGCTTCATGAATAACTTGCTTCAGATGCTCGTCACTCACTTTACGTCCTAACGTAATGTTGAAACGCAATGTATCATCAAACATGAATGGCTTTTGATTAACATAGGAAAAATAATTGTGGGCAGCATCCCAATTTCCCGTTACATCCGTACCATTGATCAAAAT
>DATGTX010000022.1:0-5816 GCA_035301645.1 Pseudogracilibacillus sp.
TTAATCTATCGGCTCTAAATTGTCTAAATCAAATTCAAGTCGTAATTCTTCATCACCTTTAATAATTCTACCTTCATATCCTAATTCATATTGCACACGGGCACCCATGATTTCTTTGATTTCTTCAAGTTCGTATAATTCATAACGACGATTTTTCTCATCATCCATTTTTTGATTAATCGGCTCTAACCAGTCATCACCGTTTTCGATTTGAAAACCTAAAACAGTTTGACTATCAATCAACATTAAAGTAAGTGTTAAAAAATCTGGTCCTTTTGTCAAAATGGCAGAGTCAGCAATATAATTGGCCATCGTTGAGGCTTGATCTAATTCCTTATGCAATACTTTAAAATTAAGGATATATTTTCCTTCTGCTATTGTTTCCATCTCTATACCACCTTATTTAAAATAATTACTTATAGTGTACCATATTTACTTATCTTCAAGTTCCCTTTTAGCTTGTAAAATGTTAGACTATCTATACTGATTTTGTCGGTAGTAAATTATAAAAGGTGGATGTTAAGTTGGTTAGTAAAATAAAAACTGAATGGTTTTCGAATATTCGTGGCGATATTCTTTCAGGTATCGTTGTTGCCTTAGCACTTATTCCTGAAGCAATTGCGTTTTCAATTATCGCTGGTGTCGACCCGATGGTTGGATTATACGCATCATTTTTAATTGCTGTTATTATTTCTTTTGCAGGTGGACGCCCAGGGATGATTTCAGCTGCAACAGGGGCAATGGCTTTATTAATGGCACCTTTAGTAAGAGAACATGGACTTGACTACTTACTTGCTGCAACAATTTTAACAGGTGTTATTCAAGTATTTTTCGGTATTTTCAAAGTCGCTCGGGTTATGAAATTTATTCCGCGCGCAGTAATGATTGGTTTTGTTAATGCATTAGCTATATTAATTTTTATGGCCCAAGTGCCTCATTTTATTGGCATTTCTACGATGACATATGTATTCGTAGCAATTACTTTAGCTATTATTTATCTTATTCCAAGATTTATTAAAACAATTCCCGCACCACTAATTGCGATTATTGTTTTAACAGCTGTTGCAATCTATTCAAACTTTGAATTACGCACTGTCGGTGACTTAGGATTAATTACAAAATCACTACCTGAATTTTTTATTCCAGACGTACCATTTAATTTTGAAACGTTAGCGATTATCTTCCCTTATTCAATTGCTCTATCAATTGTTGGGTTACTTGAAACACTGCTAACTTCAAGCATTGTAGACGATATGACAGATACTGATAGTGATAAAAACAGAGAAGCACGTGGTCAAGGAATTGCCAACTTTGTAACAGGGTTTTTCGGTGGTATGGCTGGATGTGCGATGATCGGTCAATCGGTTATTAACGTAAAATCTGGTGGTCGCGGCAGACTCTCAACCTTTGTTGCAGGTACGTTTCTAATCTTTTTAATTATTGTCTTAGGCGATTTAGTTGTTCAAATTCCAATGCCTGTGCTTGTAGGAATTATGATTATGGTATCAATTGGTACGTTTGATTGGGGCTCATTTAAATATCTAAGAAAAGCACCGCGTACAGATGCAATTGTTATGTTAGTAACAGTCATCATTGTTGTTGCTACAAGTGACTTATCAAAAGGTGTTATCGCAGGAGTTATCTTAAGTGCAATCTTCTTTGTTGCAAAAATTTCAAAAATTAAAGTTGAACAAACAGTTGAAGATTCAAACATTGTTTTTGAAGTAAATGGTCAATTATTCTTCGCATCTGTTGAAGATTTCCTTGCTGCATTTGACTTCTCGGTAAGAAATAAAACAATTATTATTGACTTTTCAAATGGCCACGTTTGGGATGACTCAGGTGTTGGCGCAGTCGATACCGTCATTATGAAGTATCGTGAAAACAATAATGATGTCCAAATTACCAATTTAAATAAATCAAGTGATAAACTTATCAATCAACTCAAAATGTATGACTTTTCTTAGGAGGAATAAAAATGTATAAACGCATTTTATTAGCAGTCGATGGGTCAGATAATTCACTAAGAGCAGCTGATGAAGCAATTAAAATAGCATCTACTAATGAAAATAGTGTTGTCGAACTTCTTTATATCGTTGACTTTGACAAAGTAAAGTCAGATGTTCTACATTCATCAAGTCAAGTAGCACTTGAACACTCAAGACGTGGTCATTTACTTCCTTATGAAGATAAGTTAGAGACAGAAAATATTCCCTATGAAGTAAAAATATTAAACGGCTACCCTGGTCCGACCATTAGTAAATATGCTAATGAAGAAGATGTTGATTTAGTTGTTATTGGCAGTAGAGGATTAAATGCGCTTCAAGAAATGGTCCTTGGAAGCGTCAGTCATAAAGTCGTCAAAAAAGTTGAAGCACCGGTATTAATCGTAAAATAACGATGTAAAGTGAGCTTATCTTAAATATAGATAAGCTCACTTTTTTATTGCCAAGTAGCTATATAGCTATACTCAATTCAACGTGTTATTCTAATATGACATAAAAAATAAGTTAAGGGTGTTAAAATAAATATGGAAGCAAAACAAAGTAGTTTAAAGCAATTCTTTTCGCTCATCATCTCAACAAATATACCTAAATATTCACTGTTTTTTGGTTTGTTAACGAGTGTTATTACAACATTAACGGGACTTGCTGTGCCGTTATTAACTAAAAATTTAGTTGACGGGTTCTCGATTTCGTCATTAAGTCCTTTATTAATTATCGCAATTGCTATTGCGTTTATTTTACAAGCTATTTTAGGCGGTCTTTCTTTATATTTACTTACAGCCGTTGGTCAAAAAGTTGTCTCCAGTTTACGTGATAAAATGTGGACGCGCCTTATACGCTTGCCAACTCAATTTTTCGATAAGACGTCAAGTGGACAAGTTGTCAGCCGAGTGGTCAATGACACGAGTATTGTAAGAGATCTCATTGCGCAACATTTCCCAGATTCTATTTCTGGTGTGTTTTCCATTATTGGTGCGATTACACTCCTCCTTATTATGGACTGGAAAATGACGTTAATTATGTTAATTGTCGTACCAATCATTATAGTTATTATGATTCCGCTAGGCCGGAGAATGACTAAAATATCACGTGATTTGCAAGACGAAACAGCTGCTTTTACAGGTAACACGCAGCAAACGTTAAGTGAAATCCGCTTAATGAAAGTATCAACAGCTGAGGATTATGAAGAGAAAAAAGGTTTATCAGATATTCAAAAATTACTCACATTAGGATTAAAAGAAGCACGTATCTTTGCTTTAATTGCCCCAATTATGCAATTTGTCGTTATGTTCGTTATCGTTGGCATTATTGCTTATGGTGGATTGCGCGTCTCAAGTGGTGATATGACAACTGGAACACTCGTCGCCTTTTTACTTTACTTATTTCAAATTATCGTACCGATGACGTCTCTTACAATGTTCTTTACTCAATTACAAAAAGCAAAGGGCGCAACAGAACGGATTGTTGAAATTTTAGATGAACCGTTAGAAGACAGTCAAACAGGAAAGTATAAAGATATTAGTGAGCAACCACTCCGCGTACAAAATGTCTCATTTGCTTATGAAAAAGACGAACCAATTATTAAGGACGTTTCTTTCTCTGCAAATCCGGGTGAAATGATTGCCCTAGCTGGACCAAGTGGTGGCGGGAAAACAACAATCTTTAGTTTAATTGAACGCTTTTATGAACCGTATGCAGGTGAAATTAAAATTGGTGAACTCCCTATTACAGCCATGTCGATGGAAGCTTGGCGAAACCAAATCGGTTACGTCTCACAAGAGAGTTCAATGATGGCAGGAACGATTCGGGCTAACTTAACTTACGGACTGGAAGATGCTGATTCAATCCGTGATGAACAGTTATGGGAAGTTGCTAAAATGTCTTATGCCGATCAATTTATTAGTGAGTTTCCAGATGGACTAGATACTGAAGTTGGTGAACGTGGTGTTAAACTCTCTGGCGGGCAAAAACAGCGGATCGCAATTGCACGTGCATTTTTACGTGATCCGAAAATTTTAATGATGGACGAAGCAACTGCAAGTCTCGATAGCCAGTCGGAGATTATTGTCCAAAAAGCTTTAACTGAATTAATGAAAGGGAGAACGACGTTTGTCATTGCCCATCGGTTATCAACAATCGTTAATGCAAACGAAATTCTTTTTATTGAAAACGGAGAAATTACAGGTCGCGGCACACATGAAGAATTAATCAAACACCATGACCTCTACCGTACCTTTGCCAAACAACAACTGACATAAAAAAAGTGTTAGTCACTGAAATTAATTAGTGACTAACACTTTTTTTAAAATCCTAACAGATTTAATACATATCCACCAGCAACACCGATAATAACAATTAACCAAGCGGGTACTTTCCATTTATTTAATAACGCAAATAAAACCATTGCTAAAGCAAAGTCAGCCCCACTCATAATTGATTCTTTAATTACTGGATCGTAAAAGGCAGCAAGTAATATTCCGACAACACTTGCATTAACACCAACTAACACACCTTGAAACGATGCCTTTTGTCTTAATTCACTTAAAAAAGGAAGCGCAGCAATAATTAATAAAAATGATGGGAGGAAAATCGCTATCGTCGCAATCATTGCCCCAGAAAGCCCCTCAATCATCGTTCCTAAATAACTTGCAAACGTAAATAGCGGACCTGGTACTGCTTGTGCCATCCCATAACCTGCTAAAAATTCACCAGGCGATAATAATCCTAAAGGAACTAATTCTCTTTCAATCATTGGTAGCACAACATGGCCACCACCAAATACGAGCGACCCTACTCTAAAAAACACATCAAAAATATTAAGTAAAGCATTATTAAACGTATTATTTAAAATAGGTAAAACAATTAACAAACTAATTAACATTATTAAAGATGTGATTCCCATTCTTTTTGATATATTCATAGAAAATTGTTCAATATTCACTTCAGCTTTATCTTGAAAATATTTAAAACCAACTAAACCAGCAGTAACAATAATTAATATTTGAACCCAAGCTGACGGATAAAGTAACATAACCATCGCACTAACTAGGGCAATTGCTAAGCGGCTTTTATCTGGTGTTAATTTTTGACCTAAGCCAATTAACGCATGAAGCACAACTGCGACTGCTACTACTTTTAAACTTTGAATAAAAATAGCGCCTTCTAATGAAAAGTTTTGATAAAGCAGTGCAAAAATAACAAGCACAATAATCGACGGTAAAGTAAAGCCAATAAACGAAACAATACCACCTAATAAACCACCACGTAAAATACCAATTGAAATACCGACTTGGCTACTTGCTGGCCCAGGTAAAAATTGACATAAAGCAATGATATCAGCGTACATTTTATCAGTTAACCACTTTTTTCGGTCAATATATGTCTCTTTAAAATAAGCTAAATGCGCAACCGGCCCTCCAAACGAAGTAAGCCCTAATTTCGTTGCGGTAAATAATATGTCAAGCAACACACCAATCCGTGTTTTATCTTTAGTGTGATCACTCACTTAAGACCCCTCCTATAATTGATTACGTTTAACAGATTAACCACAACATAAGATAACAGGAGTCATTAAGCAAGCCATTTTTAAATTATTTACATATTCTTTACAATGTTCTTAATTTTTATTTTTTAAATACAGTCGATGAGATTGATAACCAAAATATAAATAAAAAATAATCATTAAAGGAATAAACAGCCAAATAATTCCACGCATTAAAGCAAATGGAGTCTCAAATAAAAAGGCCAACCAAAAAGCACTACCTGTTTTCTCCCATAAGTCTTGTGTTAAATAAAGCGCTTTCGGATTTA
>DATGTX010000023.1:0-3385 GCA_035301645.1 Pseudogracilibacillus sp.
CCAACTAAAGTGACTGTCACAAAGTTTTTCTTCACTTTACGCAACACTTTACGGTGAATGCGTTCTGGTCTTCCCATTAACATTAAAACCCAACTTTCTAATGATTTTTGTATAGCAAAACACTACAAGTAAATCATAGCAAGTTTTAATATAAAATGCTTCTAAAAGGCTCATTTTATTTCTGTTAAAAAATCTAAACTGAAAATTTACATGGCATTACTGTATGCGATTACAAAATGAACGGTTATAATTAAAAGCTAAAATAATCCTATAAAATGTCCATTAGATTGTCTAATCTAGAAACAATTGACAGATTACTTTAGCTTTAACATCATGTATTCAGTTATTTTTTTAATTTAATTCTTCAACATCTTGAATAATTTTACTCTTTATTGCTTTAAGATCTTTAATGATATCTTTCTTGATGCGAACTAATCTTTCAACCGTTGTTGTGACAGAAATCGAATATTCTAACTCATCATCTTTAAATATCGGAACAGCTATACTAGAGAATCCCACACCAAGCTCCTCTTCTTCTAAAGAAACACCCGTCTGATTAATTTTTTCAAGTTCTTTTTCTAATGTTTCTTGACTAGTATGTGTATTCTTACCATACTGTTTCCAATCAAAGTTCTCAACTAAATGGTCACGATAATTCTTTTCAGCGTACGCTAGGATAATTTTTCCGGTTGCTGATGCATATAGTGGAAACTCCGTTGAATCATGAATGATTAAAGCATAGCGTGATTTTGCTGGCGTACATTCCACTACTGTTGATACTTGTGTATTTTCAATTGACATCATGCGAATAGAGACAAAATAATTATCTGCTATTTGTTGCAAGTTACCCTGGACAAGGTCAATAATACGCTTTGTATACTCAAAATGAGCAATCTCAGATTTTTCAATAAAGATTAAACCTAAACGAAATTTATTTTGTTTTTCATCAAAAGCCAAATAATCAAAATGAAGTAAAGTTTGCACTAAACCTCTTGTTGTATTAATATTTAATTGTGTTTTCCGACTAATCTCATTTAGTGATAACTGACTATCTTCTTCTGTAAAACAATCAATAATCGAAAAAGCCCTTGCTACTGATTGGATTATTTTATACTTTCCTTTTGTCAAATTGACCCACTTCTTTCTAGCCACACAATTGTCTATAATATAGTTTTTATAACGACAATATAATTATCTTACGGATGAGAGTACTTGTCAATGATTTTGTTCTTATTTCTATCGTTTTTTCTAAATTCGTATTGGTTTTAAAAAAATAAAAAATTAGTGATCACAATAGATTCGACTGGCTTATTGAAATGATAAAATCTTACAAAATTAACAAATTAATAGGTGTAATTTGTTTAACTAATAACTTTTTTGAGTTATAATACGGGTATTAATACACTAGGAGGTATAACTATGTCATTTACATCATTTGTTAAAGGTGCAATTGTTGGTGCTGGTGTAGCACTATTAGTAGCACCTAAGAGCGGTAAAGAAACTCGTAAAGATTTACGTAAAAAATACGAAGAATCAAAAGATACTGCTAATGAATATGCATCATTAGCTCGTGAAAAAGGTCAAGAAGTTGGTTCTGTAGCTGGTGAAGCAGGCGAAAACATTCGTATTACTTTAACTAATTCAGCAAAAGAACTACAAGAATCATTAAACAAAACTTCTGATGAGCTACGTAAAGAAGCAGATCATTTGAAAGAAGAAATCTCTAAGTCAGCTTCTAAAACTTCTGAAGAACTAAAAGGGGCGGCTGAAGAGGTTAAAGCTGAAACTAAAGTAGCTGCTGACGAAGTGAAAACTGAAGCAGACAAATCAGCTGATAAAATTCAATAATAGTTAACCAATAAAGACATAGTTGACGCTGTGTCTTTTTTGCTATCTCTTATAACAATGACCTTAACAAGCCAAGTTATTCACTTGCATTTAAACGCCTAATCAGTATATGGTAAAGAAGAAAGAAGAAATAAAGGAGATTATTCATGTCCAAGAAAACAGTCTATCTGATGCGCCACGGTGAAACCTTATTCAACTCTTTAGGTAAAATTCAAGGGGCTTGCGATTCACCGCTTACTGATCTAGGTATTAAACAAGCTAAGATTGCAAAAAGATATTTCGATGACCAAAATGTTACATTAAGCTCCGCATATAGCTCGACACAAGAGCGTGCAAGCGATACTTTAGAATTAGTAACCGATCTACCTTATAAACGTCTTAAAGGCCTTAAAGAGTGGAATTTTGGCAGTTATGAAGGGTACCCAGCTCACCTAGTACCAAGAAAACAATTTAATGATTACTTTGTGGCTTTTGGCGGTGAATCACAAGACGATGTCATCACTCGTCTGGAGAGTACTGTTTATGAAATTATCAATGATAAAGAAAGTGGCGACACCATTTTAGCAGTCGCTCACGGCCTTATTTTAAAAGTATTTTATGAATTATGGAAAGAGTATAATCAGGTTCCAGGTGAGTACGAAGGTCCATTCCCGAACTGTGTCATCTTAAAATATGAATATGAAGATGATAAGTTCTCACTAGTTGATATTATCGAACATGATTACTCAACTATTTAATCTGTAACGATCTAAAGCCAAGAGCGACAGCACAGCTCTTGGCTTTGTTGATAAATTAAATGGGTTTTAATGATTGTAATGGACTGTATTTATTTGGTACAGTGAGTTTGTTAACTAACCCCAAACCCATCAAATTGGTATAATTAGCAGCATCACTATTTGAAACATATGTTTTTAAAGGTGAAACAAATGTGATACGCTTGTTTAAAGAGGTTGTGAATAAGTAGCCTACCCATCTGCCTAAATCAAATCTCATTTAGACAACATCCAAAAACATCCCTTCAAAACTAGGAGGTTTCCAACATGAACCCAATTATCATTGCCCACCGTGGTTATAGTGGTCGCTATATCGAAAACACCCTACCAGCCTTCGAAGCTGCAGCAGCTGTTGGGGCTGAGTGGATAGAGTGCGATGTACATTTGTCACGAGATGGCCAGGTGGTTATTCACCATGATGAGAAACTCAACCGTCTCGCCAACCGATACGGAAAAATTACTGATTACACCCTGGCAGAGCTCCAGCTAATGACTCTGAAGCAAGGTAACCTCATTAGTACCATCCCAAGCCTTGCAGATTACTTATCTTGGGCACAAACCAAGCCGATCCTAACCAATATCGAAATCAAACGCAATAAATTTATGGCAGACAACATTGAAGAGAAAGTAGTACACCTGGTTAATACTTACAAAACTCTCGAACAAACTGTTATTTCAAGCTTCGACCACCGAACCCTCCATCAGGTTAAAAAGCTTGACCCATCACTCAAGATAGCCTACCTAATCAACAAGTGGACTAACAG
>DATGTX010000024.1:0-3162 GCA_035301645.1 Pseudogracilibacillus sp.
GAAAACTTCGCGCGTTTTCCTCTCAGCCCACATCTAGAGCACCCCTAGTAGTTACTCTTTATTCATTTATTGTATTTAATATATCAGAAAAAAAGGACTAAATCAAATGTTTTCTCTATAAGTAACACCCATAGCTAAGTACCACAACATACATTAAAAGAAGCCACTTTTTCAGAGAAAATGACAAAAAATTTAGATGAAAAAAAGGCAATTGCTAAATACGCAGCATCCCTTGTGCAACATGGGGATTGCCTTTATTTAGATGCCGGCTCAACAACAATTCAAATGGTTCATTATCTGGCCCATAAAGATGTGGTAGTCGTCACAAATAGCCCCTCACACGTCGAGGTATTAATGAAGTACGATATAAAAACATATTTAATCGGCGGTCTTATTAAAACAAAAACAAATGCAGTCATCGGTCAACAAGCTATACAATCACTCGACCATTACTACTTTGATAAAACGTATCTTGGTATGAATGGTTTTCATCCATCTAATGGCTACACGACACCGGATCCAGAAGAAGCTGCAGTTAAAAGAAGAGCCATCCAATTAGCACGTGAAACATTTATATTAGTTGATTCTTCTAAATATAAACAAACAAGCTTTTCAAAAGTAACTGATTTACAAAACGCAAAACTTATTACAACGAACTTAAACCAAAACGATATAGACCAGATCAGTCAACAAACAAACATTAAGGTGGTAGATGTATGATTTATACGTGCACAATTAATCCCTCTATTGATTACACAATGTACCTATCCGAATTAAATCCCGGAGCATTAAATAGAGTAAATCGAGTTCATTATTATCCAGGTGGAAAAGGAATTAATGTTTCAAGAATGCTTAAACGACTCGGGATCGATAATATTGCACTTGGATTTTCTGGGGGATTTACAGGGGAATTTATTAAACATTTTTTGAATGAAGAAGGTATAGAAACAGATTTTATTGAAACAAACGAAACAACACGCATCAATGTAAAAATTAAGTCCGATTTAGAAACAGAATTAAATGGCCCAGGCCCAGATATAACACACGAACAACAATGTCGCTTACTAAATAAATTAAACCATCTGTCTGAAAAGGATTGGTTCGTTTTAGCTAGAAGTTTACCTAATCATATTTCTCATGATTTTTATCAATCCATTGCACAAACATGTAAAGAAAAAGGGGCAAAATTTATTTTAGATACATCCGGAGCAAATTTAAAATCGCTCATCAAAACAAAACCATTTTTAATGAAACCAAATGGCGAAGAACTCGGTGAAATATTTGATATAGCGATATCAAATCAAAACGAGGCAATCTTTTATGCAAAGAAACTCATCGAAAGAGGTGTTACATATGTAATTGTTTCACTCGGAAGTAAAGGTGCCGTTTTAGTGACAAAAAAACAAACATTCATCGCTGAAGCACCAAATGGCAACGTGATTAATACCGTTGGCTCAGGGGATTCTTTAGTTGCTGGTTTCATCGCATCATTCTTAAAAACTGAAGATCCAAAAGAAGCTTTTCGCTACGGTGTTGCGAGCGGGAGTGCAACTGCTTTCTCATCGGACTTATCTACAAAAGAACAAGTTGAAAAGATCTTACCTCAAATAAAGATTCAAACTTATGTTGAAGGGGATGAATAACGTGGAAATCACCGCTTTACTTCAAAAAGATACCATTATCCTAGATTTACAATCGAGATCTAAAGATGAGGTGCTCTCTGAATTAATTAATTCTTTAGATCGAGCGAATAAATTACATGACCGGGAGCAGTTTAAACTAGATATTTTAAAGCGCGAAACACAAAGTTCCACGGGGGTTGGAGATGCTATTGCGATTCCACACGCTAAATCAACTGCCGTTAAAGAACCGGCGATCGTGTTCGGTCGTTCAAAACACGTTTTTTATTAATTTCTATTTTGTATATATTATTGGGTATTGTTTTAATAAGGACAATCTTTTTATGAGCTTATGGTTGATTGTCCTTGGAACAGCTACTTACTCATTTTTATCAGATGATATGTATATAATCTTTGCAATATTAGGTGGAGGATGCCTGCTATTAACTGGAATTTTGCTGAATAGAAAAGGGATTAAAAATGAGTAAGCCAAAACATTTGAATGATTTAATTCATGCAAAAGTAAGGCTTGGAATTATGAGTCTACTGATGACATATGGAGAATGCGATTTTACTTTTCTAAAGAAAACATTAGAAATGACTGATGGCAATTTAGGTTCTCATTTACAAAAGTTAGAAGACGTAAATTATATAGAAATCAAAAAAACATTCGTAAAGAAAAGACCTAAAACAATTGTAACCGTTACAGACATAGGTACAGACGCTTATAGAGAATATGTAAAATCACTGGAATCAATTTTAAGTATAGATAAGTAGAATGGGAGTTGTTATATATGTATAACCGAAAAGATGAAAGGTTTACAGGTTTGTTCTTAGGGATTCCATCCTTTGCTTTAACTGTGCATATTTTCTTTTGGTATTTAGGAAACCCTCAACAATTTATCGAGCATAGATTAGGAATTAATTCCGATGCGTTTAATAACTCTACAGTTTGGATATTTACTTTTGTAATTGCAATTGGCTATATTATGTACACTGCTAAAGTTATTCCTTTTGTTCGTGAGCACTTGCTTACATTTTCGTAGCTTAAAGTGATTGGTATATGGCTGCATTAATTTTTAGTACTTTAGAATAGGTTTTATTCAGGCAAATATTATAATGGATTGGCTAATGAGTTTAGACTATTCAATAACCATACAAATGTTAGCCTCAGCCATTATCTTCGGTTTAGCACATGGGGCGTGGATTCTTCTTAGAGGGGAGTTTAAAATTGGTCTTCCAGTGATATGGTCAACTACAGTTCTTGGTGGGTATAGCTGATCGTAATATATTATTCAACTATTTTACTTCACCTATCACAAACGCCTATACAGAATCCTTAAATCACTTAATTAAGACCATAAATCATATTGGTCGTGGTTACTCAGAGCCAAGATTTTGGAGCTTCTGGAAGTAATATCAAGTATCATGTCCGACATCTGTTTTCCCTTTTTCCAATTTTGTCATAACAGATAATTTTCGACGGTAGTTTCCCTCAATCCAACTAAACGAAAGATACACGTCTGTAAGATCTAATTTGCGA
>DATGTX010000025.1:0-14031 GCA_035301645.1 Pseudogracilibacillus sp.
TAATAGAATTCTTTAATGGAGAGATAGGACAACCATATCAAGGATTCCCAGAAAAATTACAAAAACTCATTTTAAAAGATAAACAACCGATAACTGAGCGTCCTGGTAAATTACTTGAACCAGTAGATTTTGAAAAATTAAGACAAGAGTTAAGAGATAAAACGAAAGAAGAAGTTTCAGAATTGGATGTTATCGCTTATGCGCTTTACCCTGATGTATACTTAAGTTATGTTAATTTCTGTAAGGACTTTGCTGATGTATCAGTGCTTGATACACCAACTTACTTTTATGGAATGAGATTAGGGGAAGAGATTGAAGTAGAAATAGAAAAAGGAAAACGACTCTTCATTAAGTTATTAACGATATCTGAACCAAGAAATGACGGGTCACGTGTCCTTTATTTTGAATTAAATGGTCAATCACGTGAAATTATTATTAAAGATAAAAATATAGAATCGCTTATTCAAGAGTTACCAAAAGCAGATATGAGTAATGAAAAAGAGGTTGGAGCTACAATGCCTGGAACAGTTGTTAAGGTATTGTGTGAGGAAGGCGATAGTGTTAAACAAGGTGATTATCTCGTTATCACAGAAGCAATGAAAATGGAGACAACGATTCAAGCGCCATTTAATGGCGTGATCAAACGAATCTATGTCCAAGATGGTTCTGCATTAGCTGCGAATGATTTGCTAATTGAATTTGAATAGTTTTAACTTAAAGGTAAGGGATAATATATCCCTTACCTTTACTTATGAAGAGGAGTTAAATAATGAAAATTAAAATTTTATATGAAGATAATCATTTATTGGTTGTAGAAAAGCCAGTTAATATGCTTGTACAAGCTGATAAAACTAAAGACGAAGACTTATTAACAAAATTAAAAGAATACATCAAAAAAGAGTATAACAAACCAGGAGCAGTCTTTTTGAGTTTAGTTCATCGCTTAGACCGTCCAGTTGGTGGAGCGATAGTTTATGCTAAAACATCAAAAGCTGCAAGTAGGCTTTCGGATCAATTAAGAAGACGTGTCATCGAGAGAGAATACTTAGCTATTGTTAGAGGTTCAGTTAATAAAAACCAAGCACGTTTAGAAAATTACTTATTGAAAGACAATAAAAAAAATGAGGTATCTATTGTTAAAAGCAATATTAAGGGTAGTCAAAAAGCAATCTTAGGATATAAAAAACTTGCAAACAAAAGAGATTTATCATTATTAAAAGTTAAATTAGAAACAGGTAGATCTCATCAAATACGAGTTCAATTAGCTGGGATAGGTCATCCTTTATATGGCGATCAGAAATATGGCTCTAAGATAAATAAAGTTGGAGAACAAATTGCTCTTTGGTCATATAAATTAACATTTAAACATCCCACTAAAAATGAATTAATAGAAGTTATATCTGACCCTCCAAATACTAAACCATGGAATGAATTTAAATTAGATTAATAAAAAACCTTAAAGTAGGGATTAAAAAACTACTTTAAAGTTTTTTAATGCTTTTTAATTTTAATAATAACTAGATAGTTATTTTTTTAAGAAAAAAGTAGAAGTAATAAGCAATATCAATTTGAAAGTAAACAAGGAATTAAGAATTAGGCATAAAAAAAGCCATGCATGCTCATCAGCATACATGGCTAAAATTATTTGTTTATTTATCAATCCTTGCACTTCGAGAAGAGAGCAAGATAAAGTAACTCAACATTCCAAAGTAACATGTAATAAATAAGGCATGGAATAAAGCAACATATAATGTGATGTTAGCGTCAAGTCCATAAGTTGTTCCGTTTAAAACAACTAATGCTCCGAATAAAACTTGTGCAGAAATTAAACCTAGAGTAATGATCCAACCCCAATACATAACTCTGCTCATCTTATAGTTTTTAATTATCTTAATAAAGAATATAATTGTCCAGATGAATAATACACCAGCAATAAGTCTATGTCCCATTTGAACCCATTGGTGAAAATTGTAACTAGCAAAATTTAAAGGCGATGCATTTGAACAGAATGGCCAACTCTCACAAACTAAACTAGCTTCTGTATGTCTTACTAATGCGCCTGTATACACAACAATAATCGTAAATATAGTTAATAAATATATTTCTATACGATGCTTTTTATAAATAAAAAGTTTTTTTGCATCAAATTTAGTATCTACTTCAAAAATTAACAGGGTAAGTAAAAAAACAGAAGCAAAAGATACAAGAGAGATTCCGAAGTGTGCCGCTAAGACAAAGTCAGATTGTCCCCACATCACAGCAGCAGCTCCTATAAGTCCTTGTAATAATAAAAAGAAAACAGATAGAAAGGATAAGAATTTTACTTCACGTATATGTCCTATTTTTCTCCATGCCAGGAAGGCTAATAATAATATAGTTATTCCCATAACAGAAGAAACAAGTCTATGGCTAAGCTCAATAATTAGTTCAGGTGTTATGTTAGATGGAATTAATTCACCATCACAAAGCGGCCAGCTGTCTCCACATCCTGCGCCTGAGTCTGTTTTTGTAACTAGAGCTCCGCCAAGTAATATAAATAACATACCTAAGCTTGAAACGACCCCTAAAGATTTTAATGTTCTGATCATATATTTTCCTCACTTCATTTAAAAATAATATTCATTTAAAATAAAAGTTATTACTAATAATATCATACGTGTAATAGTGAAGATAAATCAATTAAATGAAATTATAATATTAAGAAATTCAATCCAATGTCACATATTTGTAATAAATAAGTTTGAAATCAAGTATAACACCATACCTAAGGTAAAAAACACTTGCTTTATATATAAATATTTGCTAAAAATAGAGTTAGGACATCTGTATTTTAGTAACCTATGTATTTGAGATTACTTTTTATAAAAATTTCAACATTACTAGGAATCATGCTATAATGATTGATAGGCTGTATTAAGAATACACTAAAATGTAATCTTAATATAATAAACTAGTCCTTAGAATGTAATTAGGTTGTTAAAGTTAGAAGTATTTGAAAAAATAACAATCTTATTATATTCTTTATCATGTGCAAATATCAATTGATATTTTATCCTTTAGTTTCAGTGTCTATTTACATAAAGGAGAAAATCACTTACAATTGCACAAAAGGTATTATTTAATTAATCAAAAAGTATAGGGGTCTTTAGGTTGATTAAGTTACGATGAATACTTATTGTAAGCAGTAAGTGGGAGTATTAAAAATTCATTCTATTTAATTGGATGAATACTCTGCTCAGTGGAATAAAGAAACACTCACTGAAAAGAGACAATGCTTAACTATTCTTTTATGACTAGGGGGAGTTAGTGCAGATTAGCTGTTATTTAAAGGTAGCTTGAAATTTTCAATTATTGTTTTATGAATTGAAGAACAAAATTAAAATCAATTAAATCTCGTAAAATAAATAGTTAAGTTTATTTGAAGTAAGTGACATTAACTACTTTAAGAGACTCCTAAGATGTCTATCAAATTAACATTATTTATTTAAAGAGATTATAATGAAGAGATGGGAAAGAGAGGTATGCGTACATGAAAGCTTGGTTAGGAAGAATTAAAAGTGTAACGTTATTAGGATTACTAACTATTGTACTTGCTGGTTGTGGTAAAGAGAATTTAACAGCTCTAGCACCTAAAGGTGGTAGTGCAGACACGTCATTGTATTTAATTATATTAACAACAGTAGTTATGTCACTTGTATTCTTTGCGGTAGTGATTCCATTTATTATTGTATTAATTCGTTTCCGTAAGAAAAAAGGTGACGCAGATTTTATACCAGAACAAGTAGAGGGTAACCAGAAACTAGAAACAATTTGGACGATAATTCCAATTATTTTAGTTGTTATTATGGCAGTACCAACGATACTTGCAACATTTGAATTAGCTGATGATGCAGATGCAGCCGAACATATAAATATTGATGTTACAGGTAATCAATACTGGTGGCATTTTGATTATCAAAATGAAGAAATTGCTACAAGTCAAGACATGTATATACCTACAGACACAAAAGTCTATGTTAACTTAATTACTTCAGATGTATTGCATTCATTCTGGGTGCCTACATTAGCAGGTAAATTAGACGTTAACCCGGAAAACGTAAATACAATGTATTTAGATGCTAAAGAAGAAGGCGTTTATTTCGGTAAGTGTGCTGAATTATGTGGTCCTGGTCACTCTTTAATGGACTTTAAAGTAGTAGCAGTAAGTGAAGACGATTATGAGACTTGGGTTACAGATATGAAAGAATTTGATTCTGAAGAAGTAGAACTTGAATCTGTTGCTGCTGAAGGTAAAGAGTTATTTGATGACAAAAATTGTCTAAGTTGTCACGCTACAGATAACCAAGACTATCAAGCAGGATCTGTTCCAGTTGGACCAGACTTAACTAGTCTTTCTGATCGTTCACGCTTTGCAGGTATTTTACTACCAACTGAAGAAAATTTAGTTGATTGGATAATAGACCCTGAAGCAATTAAACCTGGAAATAAGATGACAGGTGCTTATGATGTTACAGACGAAGAAGCAGAAAAAATTGCTAAGTATTTATTACAGTTATCACCTTCTGATGTTACTGCAGAAAGTGTAGATACTGAAATTCTTACTAAAGATGAAGAGAAATAAAAGTTATTCTATTATTTAGGAGGTATAAATTGTGAATATTGCGTCTACTGGAAAAAGAAGTTTTGGAGCATTTTTATGGGATTACCTTACAACTGTAGACCATAAAAAAATTGCTTTCTTGTATTTAGCAGGTGGGGGTTTGTTCTTCATCATGGGTGGATTAGAAGCTTTAGTTATCAGAATACAGCTTATAACACCTGAAAATGATTTTGTAAGTGCTGGTTTTTACAATGAAATGATCACAATGCATGGTACTACCATGATATTCTTAGCCGGGATGCCGTTGTTAATTGGTTTAATGAACTTTGCTATGCCATTACAAATCGGTGCTAGAGATGTTGCATTTCCATTCTTAAACTCTTTAGGGTTTTGGTTGTTTATGTTTGGTGGTACGTTATTAAATTTAAGTTTTCTATTTGGAGGCGCACCTGACTCAGGTTGGACATCGTATGCTTCATTAGCATTACAGTCACCAGGACATGGTGTTGACTTCTATATTTTAGGTTTACAAATAGCTGGTGCGGGTACATTAATGGGTGGTATTAACTTTATTGCCACAATTGTAACTATGCGAGCGCCAGGTATGACATATATGCGTATGCCGCTATTTACTTGGTCAACTTTAATTACAAGTGTTTTAATATTGTTCGCTTTCCCAGCGTTAACAATTAACTTGTTTTTACTAATGTTCGATCGTATGTTTGATACAGCGTTCTTTAATGTTGCGCTCGGTGGTAACACGATTATTTACCAGCATCTATTCTGGATATTCGGACACCCTGAGGTTTACATTTTAATTTTACCGCTCTTTGGATTATTTAGTGAAATATTCTCAACGTTCTCTAAAAAACGTCTATTTGGTTACACAGCAATGGTATTTGCTACGATGTTAATTGCTTTCTTAGGGTTCATGGTTTGGGCTCACCATATGTTTACTGTTGGTTTAGGTCCAGTTGCTAACTCTATTTTCGCAGTTGGAACAATGGCTATAGCTGTACCAACCGGTATTAAAATATTTAACTGGCTTGCTACTATGTGGGGCGGTCAAGTAACAATAACTACACCAATGCTTTGGGCATTAGGATTTATCCCGTCATTTACAATTGGTGGTATGACAGGAGTTATGTTAGGTTCATCGGTTGCTGACTATCAATACCATGATACTTACTTTGTTGTAGCTCACTTCCACTATGTTATTGTTGGGGGTACTATCTTTGGTATCTTCGCTAGTTTACATTACTGGTGGCCTAAGATGTTTGGTCGTGTTTTAAATGAAACTTTAGGTAAACTTACGTTTTGGTTATTCTTTATCGGTTTCCATATGACGTTCTTTATTCAACATTTCTTAGGATTAATGGGTATGCCACGTCGTTACTGGGTATTCCTAGAAGACCAAGGATTAGATATGGGTAATATGATTAGTTCCATTGGGGCATTCTTCATGACAGCTGGGGCACTTGTATTCTTATACAATATTGTCTATACAGTAGTTAAAGAAGAAAGAGCAGGAGCAGACCCATGGGACGGTCGTACATTAGAGTGGTCTATCCCTTCACCACCACCGTTCTATAACTTTGAGCAACTTCCACTTGTACGTGGTTTAGATGCATTCTGGTTAGAGAAAATGGAAGGTGACGGAACTATGCCAGCAGGTGAACCTTTACAAGATGTTCACATGCCTAATGGATCATTCTTACCATTCTTGATGAGTCTAGGGTTCTTTATTGCAGGATTTGGGTTCATTTATCAAACTGATAACTCAATTTGGTACTTAGCGCTATATGGCGGTATGGCTTTCGCAATTGGTACTATGGTTGTTCGTTCTATTAAAGACGATCATGGATTTTACATCCCTAAAGAAGAACTTCAAAAAGTGCTTGATGACAGGGAGGCCAATTAAATATGAGTTATGATCCAAATTTATTTCCAGATGTAATGCCTGCAGAACCAGAAAAAGAAACACTTGAAGGAAAAAATAAGTTTTTCGGTTTATGGTTCTTCTTAGGCGGAGAGACAGTGTTGTTTGCAAGTTTGTTTGGTACGTATTTAGCATTAAAAGACTCGACAGCAGGTGGGCCTTCATCTGATGAGATATTTGGCTTAGGCCTTGTATTCTTTATGACGATGTTATTATTAACAAGTTCACTAACAAGTGTTTATGCTATGTACCACATGAGAAATAATGATTTTAAGAAAATGATGTTATGGTTAGGAATTACAGGTCTTCTAGGCGTTGGATTCTTGACAGCTGAAATTTATGAGTTTGCACATTACATTACTGAATATGGATTTACGTTCCAGTCATCAGCATTTGGTTCAGCATTCTTTGCCTTAGTCAGTTTCCATGGTGGACACGTTATATTTGGTGTCTCTTGGTTAATTGTACTAATGATGAGAAATGCTAAACGAGGATTAAACCTGTATAATGCACCTAAATTTAATACATTTAGTTTATACTGGCATTTTGTAGACGTTATTTGGGTATTCGTATTCACGGTTGTCTACTTAATGGGAAAGGTGGGTTAATTCATGAATGAAGAAACAAAAATTGATCACACTGAAGTTTTTCAACGCCAAAAAAATAAAGAAGAAATGCAAAAGCAATTAATTTCATTTGGTTTAATGATTATTTTCACTTTAATCGCATTTGGTATGGTTGCAGCAGGTGGTATAAGTAAAGTATATGTGATTCCAGTATTGTTTATTATGGCAGTTATTCAAGCTGGGTTCCAATTCTATTACTTTATGCATATGAAAGAGAAAGATCATGAAATGCCAGCAACGCTTATTTTTGGAGGCGTTTGGGCAGCTTTTCTAACACTATGTGCATTAATGGTTATTACTTGGTGGTAGATTCTTTAAAAGCCTGAGAATATAATATATTCTCAGGCTTTTTATTTTGCTTAAATTTATTTAATTAGGTATTCTAATATAGAAGGAAATTCCTTTAAATTGTCATATCTCTATGACATTTAAGGAAGCTTATGCGTTATAATTAGATTATACGTTATAAAATGAGGTGAAATAAATATGTGGTTAGAATTACAAATTTTTGGTTTTAGAGCATTGTGGAGTCCTTACTTTTTAGCATTTGTAATACTGGTAAGTTTATTATATTATTTATTGACAGGCCCATATAGGCATGTTTTTGGAGACGTTAAAAAAGCTTCTATAAATGAACAACTACTCTTTTATAGTGGGATGCTAGTAATATATATTGCGCAAGGTTCACCAGTTGATTTATTAGCTCATATAATGATGAGTGCGCATATGACTCAAATGGCATTATTTTATCTGTTGTTTCCAATTCTAATTATTCGCGGGCTTCCCAATTGGTTATGGGAAAAAATCATTAATATCAAAGGATTAAAAACTTTTTTCAAAATCTTTGCTTATCCTTTGATAGCTTTATTATTATTTAATAGTTTGTTTGCACTTTACCATATTCCAGCTGTTTTTGATTTTTCAAAATCATCGCAATTAATTCATGAAAGTATTAAGATATTCTTACTCATAGCATCTTTTTTTATGTGGTGGCCAGTAGTCACTCCATTAAAACAAAAAAATCCTTTAAATCCTTTATTGAAAATGGCTTATCTTTTAGGTAGTACTGTAATAATATCAATTGCTTGTGCGTTGTTAATCTTCTCATCAAACCCTATGTATCAAGTTTATGCTTCTGAGGGACCTTGGATTCAAGCACTAAGTTTATGCGTTCCAGGAGATGTATTAGACGGTTTAGCAGGCACTTTGACAGGCGCAGATATGTTCTCACCGTTTAGTGGAGTAGAGGATCAACAATTAGGTGGGATAATTATGATGCTTGTTCAACAAATTATTTATGGATTTGTTATAGCATGGATATTTTTCACTTGGTTCTCAAAGAAAAGTTTAGAGAATGATCCATTACCTACTGAAGATGAACGCTTTGATAAAGGGTTAGCTAAAAGTGAAGTGCATTAATAATTAATTATCAGTAGAGTGTATAAAATAATAAAAAACCACCTTATTTAAAATAGGGTGGTTTTTTATTATTAAATATGGGAAATAGTATTGATAGATAGTTCTGATCATACATTCCTTTTATATCTCAATTGTTAATTTGTTTTTGAGTATAAAAAAATAACGAAAGTGAATTTTCATCATGTATTTGAGTTAATTAAAATACATAAATTATCTTCACTAACGTTATTTATTAGCGGTCCGTATTTATTTATTTCTGATATTTTTCGATGTCTTTTTGCAAATCTTTTAATAAATTATTTGCACGTTCAATCAGGTTTTTAGGGAAGTTTTCTTCTTCACCATATTCAACACCATGTGGGTAGTAATGCTTACCTATGACAGGTGTTTTTAATTTAATAACTGCATTACGACTATCTACATCGCCTTCGATTGCTTCACCAAAAATTCTGATGTAATATGTAATTCCTTTTTCTTGTGAATCAATTCTGTAATCATATGTCACTCGCTCATAATCCCATTGACCTGCACGAATAAATGCATGTTCCCCCATTAAGTGATCAAGCGGCTTGATATCAAGTACAGCATTGCCAATTCCCATATCTTCTAAATTCATTTTATCCACCTCGTGTAATTTAGTATCATTAAAACTATCATAGTAGAAATAAAGCAAACTTGCAATTAAAAGGTGTATTATTCATTGTCTTGTAATAAATAAAATATTTAACCGTCTAATATTTAAAAATATCCATAAAAATGTTAGAATATAAGTACGGAGGCGTTTATTAATGATCACAACATTAGAACATATAGATATATTAGATCAATCTGATATAGTCGTAGATGTGTTAAAGATGAGTAATGAATTAAAAATATATAGAGAACGAGAATATGCTTTACGAACAAATAAAGAAGCTCAAAACTTGATTAATGAATTCAATAAAATGAAAGAACAATATGATGAAGCTCAAAGGTTTGGTACATATCATCCAGATTATAATAAAATAATGAAAACTGTCCGTTCGTCTAAAAGAAAAATGGATATGAATGAGTATGTCGCAGCGTTTAAGATTGCAGAAAGAAATTTACAAAATTTATTAGATGAAGTAAGTAAAGTTATTGCGTCAAGTGTAAGTTCATCAATTATGGTACCTGAAGAAGGAATTCTTTCAGCATCCGGTTGTGCGAGTGGTGGCTGTGGTACTGGAGGTTCGTGTGCTTGTTAATAATAACAATCGAAGAGAGGGATAAATATGAGAGTAAAAAGACAAGGTTTAATTGTTTGGTTTCAACATAAAAGAAATATAAAACAGATTAAGCGTTTTGGTCATTTAATTTATGTATCGAAACGGATGCGATATGCTGTAATATATGTAAATCAAGATGAAGTAGAAGAAATTGAGAAATCGATGGCTAAATTGTCTTATATTATTAAAGTAGAACGTTCATATAAGCCGTTTGTTACTATGAATTATGAGAATGCAGTTCCAGATAAAGCTAAAATATATGATTATAAAATGGGTATCTAGCCTTTGTAATTTATTTTACAAAGGTTTTTTTAGTTTAATCTTCAACTAGACTTATTATAAGTTGTCAATTATAATTCACTTGAAACAATTATATAATTACTGGGAGAGGATTCTTTTGAAAAAGTTAGCAATATGTCCAGGAAGTTTTGATCCAATCACAAATGGACATCTCGATATTATAAGAAGAGGTGCCAAAATTTTTGATGATGTAGTAGTCGTAATTTTTAATAACTCATCTAAAAAATCGTTATTTACAGTTGAAGAAAGAATTCACCTGATTAAAGAAGCAACTAAAGACATAACAAATGTATCAGTTGATGTTTCTGATGATTTACTGATTGATTATGCAAAAGAAAAAGAAGCGTTTGTTATCTTAAGAGGATTAAGAGCGGTAAGTGATTTTGAATATGAAATGCAGATTACTTCTATGAATAGACGATTAGCTGAAGATGTAGAAACATTTTTTATGATGACAAATAATCAATTTTCATTTTTAAGTTCGAGTATCGTTAAAGAGGTTGCTAAATATCATGGTGTTGTAACGGGTTTGGTACCTGAGGTAGTAGAAGAAGCATTGAAAAAGAAATATATCTAAATAAGAAGGTCTTAAAATGAAATTATCTAAAAAGCATTTAATCACCCTGTTTACTGTGATAATTATCGTTGGTTTTTTATCATTATATAAATTGCCTTATTATATATACACACCGGGGAAAGCAACTAATTTAGAAAATGTTATAACGATAGATAGTGAGAATAAAAGTGAGGGTTCTTTTCATTTGTTAACTGTGGGAGGTCGCCCAGCTACTCCATTATTATATGTTATAGCTAAATACTCATCACATCATGATATAGTCCCACTAAAAGAAGCAAGACCTGACGGGATTACTGATGAAGAATATACAAGAAATCAACTAGAATTAATGGAAAATTCACAGGAAGCTGCTCTAGTCGTTGCTTATGAAGCAGCAGATGCAAATATAAATATTACATATAATGGCGTTTATGTTTTAGGAACGGTTGAAGGAATGCCTGCAGATGACGTCTTAGAGGTAGGCGATTTAATAACTAAAGTGGATGACAAAGATGTTCATGAAGCTAAAGACTTAATGACATATGTGAAAGATAAATCCGAAAAGACTGAAGTAGAAGTTAGTTTTAAACGTGAAGAAAAGGAATACACAAAGGACGTAAGCTTAGCAAAGTTTCCTAATGAGGATAAAATAGGGATTGGGATTCAATTGATAACTAATAGAGAAGTTACCGTGGACCCAACAGTTGAATTTACAAGTGGGAAAATCGGTGGACCAAGTGCTGGATTAATGTTCGCTTTAACTATTTATAATCAATTAACCAAAGAAGATATATCAGATGGATTAAAAATAGCTGGCACTGGTCAGTTGGATTATGAAGGAAATGTATTGCCCATAGGCGGTATAGACAAGAAAGTAGTAGCAGCAGATAGGGAAAACATTGATATCATGTTTGCACCTTCATTTAAAGGTCATGGCACATCTAATTATGAGGAAGCAAAAAAAACGGGTGACGAGATTGATACTGATATGAAAATTATTCCAGTAAAAACATTTCAAGATGCTCTAGATTATTTAAAAACAGTTGATCAGTAACATATGATCAACTGTTTTACTTTAAGATTATAGGTGGGGCGTATTCTTGTTTAAGTAAATTTGCTCGATATTTAGGATGTATAGCAGAGTAAAATATATCGCTTATTCTAGCTTCTAAAGAATCTTTGCCAAATGATTTTAAACTAGAGACAATACTGAAATTTAAATCAGCTTTGGTTTCATTGAGATACGTTTGTCCTTTTTTAGTCATTCCTAATAATCTAATTTGATTGAAATTTTCGTAGTATTGATTAAGTTCACTTTGAGTCGTCGCTGTTAGAATATGAGTGAGTATACGCTGTATTTTAACCCAAGTATAGCGCTTAGTCTTAATAAGTTGCATCCAATGGTTGAATGACTCGGCAGCTTGTGCTGTATCTTTAATTCTATTATGAATACCTTCATCTACTAATGCGATTTTACTTAAATCTGCTCGCGAAGAAGAAAGTACTTTGTATTGTAAAATATCAAAATACTTTTCCCAGTTATGAAAAATATGGGCTGTTTTTTTATATGTAGTCAATTCTTCGATAGTTGAGGAAGGGAGTGAATTTCTAACACGCTGTGTAAGACCATGGTTTAATATTTCTTTCCTAATACTTGTAGCACTTGAAATATCGTCTTGTAAACTTTCGTCATGATAAGCATTACTCGTTCTTTTGAAGGTATGTAGTTCTATAGGTAATTTATTGTTGGATATTTCGCTTACATAACTAAATCCAAGCGTATTATTAGGCTCCAAAATATCTAAATCAAATCCTATTGCTTGATATGCTAAATTAGTGGCTGCAGGATAAGCAAGTCCTTTTTCTAAAGCAAGTTGTAAAGAAGTATCATATTCATTTTGTTTATTTTTAAGTGTTTCAAAACTATTTATAAAATCATTTATAAAACCTGATTCACTCCCAAAGCAAAGCGAGTTAATTTTAAGTTCGTTTAAGATCGTTATAGCCCCTTGAGCGAAGAGTTTGCTGCTTTGAACAGAATAGGCGTAAGGGAGTTCTAAAACGATGTCTGCGCCTGATTTGAGAGCAGATTTGGCGCGTGAGAACTTATCTGTGATAGCAGGTTCGCCTCTTTGTAAGAAAGAACCACTCATAACAGCGATTAAACAATCAGCTTGGCTAATTTTCCGAGACTGTTTTATATGGTAAACGTGTCCGTTATGAAACGGGTTATATTCAACAATTAAACCACAGGCTTTCATATATTCAACTCCTAATGTATAATATAATTATAATTGTAACAAAAGTAATAAGGAAATCCCAATTTGATTTATTCATAAGGGTTGACAAATTTGGCGTTTCCTTTTAAAATTACTGATGTTGCCTAGAGGTGATTAACTTGAAATTTACATTAAATCAAATTTATGAAGCGGCTTATAATGGCCCATTTGAATTTGAAGAAACAGTTGACGTTTCAGATATTCCTTCAACAATAGACCTTGATATAAGGAAAATATCAACAGTTTTGGTTAGCGGTATATGTTCAGTAGATAAAGACGAAATTATCTTCAACTTTACAATTAAAGGTGAAATAGTTTTGCCATGCGCTCGTACATTAGTTGATGTTCCATACAACCTAGACATTAATAAAACTGAGATATTTTCAACTGACTCTACAATTTCTTCAGATAATGAAGAAGAAATTCACCCAATTGTTGGTGAAATGATAGATTTAGCTCCTTATATTAAAGAAAATATTATTTTAAATATTCCATTTAGAGTATTTTCTAATGAAGAAGTAATTGATGAAGGGAAAGATTGGTCGTATTTTACAGAAGATGAAAAAATTGAATCAGATTCTGAAAAAATTGATCCAAGGTTGGAAAAACTACAGATTTTATTAGATAAAGAAGATAAAACCAAGTAGTCATTATATATATAATTGTAAGGGAGGTGTACGATATGGCGGTTCCAAAAAGAAGAAAATCTAAAAAAGTAACAAGACAAGGTCGTACTCATAAAAAAATCACTGCACCAGGATTAGTCGAATGTTCTAATTGTGGCGAATATACAAAATCACATCACGTATGTAAATCATGTGGAGAGTATGATGGTAAAGCAGTAGTAGAACAGTAATAAAGCAGTACTTAAAACAGATGTTAGGACATTATTCCTAATATCTGTTTTTTTATAAATTATAAACGAATCCTTGATTGTAATATTAAGCGAGACACATAAAAAGACATGTCATGATACACTCAATCTATAACCTACCAAAGTTAAGGAGAGTGTATCAAACATGTCCTACACCCATCTTACCAAAACAGAATTGGTATTCATAGAAG
>DATGTX010000026.1:0-66819 GCA_035301645.1 Pseudogracilibacillus sp.
GTTATTTTCACTGAATATGCAAGGCAATTCACACGACCGTTAAACGAATTATCTAATCAATTTAATATTTTACTTTCTGCTATTGCTGGTGCCGAGCGTGTATTTGATGTCTTAGACACCCCTAAAGAAACGCAAGATGAACAGAATTCAAAACAACTTCCTGAAATTAAGGGACATTTTAAATTTGAAAATGTGACTTTTTCTTATGAAGATACTGAGACTTTAAAAAACCTTAACTTTTCAGTCTCACCCGGAGAAACAATCGCCTTTGTCGGTCATACAGGCGCTGGTAAGTCTACAATTTTTAATTTGATTTTGCGTTTTTATAATTATCAATCTGGTTCAATTACTTTAGATGGCAATGAACTAAAAAGTATTCAAAGAGCTAATTTAAGATCGCATATGGCTTTTGTCTTGCAGGATTCATTTCTTTTTAGAGGGACGATTAAAGATAATATACGCTATGGCCGATTAAATGCAACAGACGATGAAGTTATCAAAGCTGCAAAACAAGCTAATGCGCATGAATTTATTATTCATTTAGAACAAGGATATAATACAGTCCTTGATGATTCTGGAAGTGGAATTAGTCAAGGGCAAAAACAACTCCTGACTATAACACGAGCATTTATTGCTGAGCCGACGATTCTTTTATTAGATGAAGCGACAAGCAATATCGATACAATTACAGAAATTAAAATTAGTGAAGCATTGCATACTTTGATGAAAAACAGTACTAGCTTTGTTATTGCTCATAGATTAAATACAATTAAAAATGCTGATAAAATCATATACCTATCCCATGGAGAAATAATCGAAATAGGCAGTCATGATGAATTAATGAGTTTGCAGGGCGAATACTATCGTCTTTATGCAAACCCAAGTTAAAGCTAATTAATCAGTTTCAATTATAAATTGTGATACGATTAATATATCAAGAGGAGGCGTTTATTATCGCACGCGATGGAGTAATGTTTGAAAAAGAAATAAAGAGTAAATATTTAAATGAAACACTTGCTTTAAAATTTTACCAACCTGAAGAGCTTGATTTAATTTATGAAACAAATGTGTGTATTATGCAAGACGGAAATGACTATTTTAATTTAGGCAAAGTCGCCACTATCAGTGATAAATTACACGATGAATTAGATATCACTAATACAATTTTTATCGGGATTCATTATATTGATCGCTTTGACCGAAGAGATAAATATCATCCTGAAGGTGAAAAGTACGAAAATTATAAAAAATTTCTTGTTAATGAAGTTATTCCTTTTGTTACTGAAGAATTACCGATTAATCCACTAGGCGAAAAGTGGACATTAATGGGAGACTCTTTAGCAGGTACTTTAGCATTTTTAACAGCTATCGAAAATCAACATTTATTTGATAATATTATTATGCAATCGCCTTTAGTTAATGACTTTGTTATCGAGTCTGCAAAACAGTTATCTAGCAATACAGATTTAGAAGTTTATCACACAATTGGCTTAAAAGAGACAGATGTAGGTACAACTGCGGATGGTAAAATTGATTTTGTTACACCTAATCAAAAGCTGCATGAAGTGTTGGACTCTAAGAACTTAATCTACCACTATTATGAGTTCCCAGAGGGTATTCATACTTGGAAGTATTGGCAACAAGATTTACCACATGCATTAAGTGTGATTTTTAATTAATTTTAATGATAGTGGATAAACATATTCAATATCACTAATTTTTCACTAGGCTGTTTAATCTAATTATTATTTGGTATACTTTTATTATAGATTTGTTATGAGGAGGAATTATCTAATGAAATGTGGCATCGTTATTTATCCAGCAAAAGTCCTTCAAGACGAAGTGAATAATCTAAGAAAAAGATATGACCCAGAATATGCGCTTATTAAACCACATATTACTTTAAAAACAAAATTTGACGCTGATAAAAATTTACTCTCAAAATTAACAGATGAATTAAATGAAATAACCAAAAACATACAACCTTTTGATATAAATATAAAAAAAGTAAGTTCTTTTCAACCCGTTTCTAATAAAATTTATTTTAAAATAGAACCAAATGATAATTTGGAAAAATTACATGACAGCTTATACAATGGTGTGCTTCCTAAAGAAAAGTTTATAACTTTTGTTCCTCATATTACTATTGCACATGATTTAAACACAGATGAGTTTTCAGATATATATACAACCTTAAGTATGAAAGATTATAACTACACTGATACACTTGATAGTTTAGAAATTGGTTATGAATCAGACGATGGCTCATGGAAGACCTATAAAAGCTTTAATTTTGGAGGTTAAGAATGAATGTTAATGTAGTAGAAAGTAAATTAGATTTAGAAAAAGTCTTTGAAATTAGGCGTTCGGTTTTCGTCACTGAACAAAAAGTACCTCTAGAAGAAGAAATTGATGAGTTTGACACGAGTGATTCTGTTATTCATCTATTAGGTATGCATAATAATCTACCAGTTGCAGCTAGTCGCATTCGATTTGTAGATGATTATGCTAAATTAGAACGTATCGCTGTTTTAAAAGAATTTCGCGGCATGAATTTTGGAGCAGAAATGGTTATTAGCATGGAAGCTGTTATTTTAAATCACGATTGTAAACAAGCGGTTTTAAATGCACAAACATATGCAGAAGATTTTTATAAAAAATTAGGCTATACAACAGTATCTGATGTTTTTATGGATGCTGGTATTCCTCATGTCACAATGAATAAAACTTTATAAAAAAATAGACTTTAAGCTTTTTTGCTTAAAGTCTATTTTTTATAATAATAAGCTCATAAATGTTGTTGCAAGACCAAAGTAAATTAAAACAGATGTAATATCATTCAAAGTGGTAATAAATGGCCCTGAAGCAACAGCTGGATCAATATTTAATTTCTCCATGAAAAGTGGTATAAGTGCACCTGACAGAGTTGCTACAATTAATGTAACAAATATAGCCGCTCCTACGAGTGCGCCTAAATAAAAGTTCCCTTTCCAAACTGTAATTACTAAAGTTATCAAAATAGCTATTGTGATACCAATTATTAATCCAGTTAATGCTTCTTTTAAAATTAAAACTACTTTACTACCTTTGCCATACTCACCTGTTGCAATACCACGGACAGCTACAGCAAGCGACTGAGTCCCTGCATTTCCAGCCATTCCAGCAATAAGCGGAATAAAGATTGCTACAATTGGAACTTTCTCTAACGTTTCTTCAAAACTGCCGATTAAACTCGCGGTAATAATCCCTAAAAACATTAAAATAATTAACCATGGTAAACGTTTTTTAGCAGATTGAATTGGCATAGAATCAGGACTATCTATTTCAGAAATAGCTGCCAATTTAGAATAATCTTCATGTGCCTCAGCATCCATGACATCTAAAATATCATCAACTGTAATTATTCCTAAAAGATGATTTTGGAAGTCTACTACAGGTAATGCTAAAAAGTCATAATCTCTTATCATTCGAGCAACTTCTTCTTGATCTCTTCCTGCTGATACTGAAACGACGTTTTCACTCATAATATCATCAACTAAGTCATCGGGCTCTGCAATAACTAAACTTCTTAAAGAAAGTACACCGACTAAGCGCTTGTCGTCATCTAAAACATACGTATAATAGATTGTTTCAGCATCAGGCGCTTCAATTTTCATTTGTTTAAATGTTTCTTCAACAGTTTGGTATCTAAATACAGATACATACTCTGTTGTCATTATACTACCAGCAGTCTTATCTTCATAATGAAGAAGCGACTTTATTTCTGTGACAGCTTCTCTATCCATAAGTGCTAAAAAGCTGGCTATTTCATCCTTATCCAATTCTTGCAATATGTCTACAGCATCATCATAGGGCATTTCTGAAAATACCATTGCTGCATATTTAGGGTCCATCTCAGTAATATAAAATTCGATTTCATCTATATCAATATTTTTAATTATATTAGAGACTTCACGTGGTGATAAGTAATTATAAATTTTTAAACGAACATCTCGAGTTTGTTCTTTAAAAAAGACAGCTTGGTCATAAGGTAATAAATCTAAATACTCTTTTCGAAAGCCTTCAGTCTCCTCATCATTCAATAATTCTAACAAAACTCTTCTATGTAGTTCTGTAGTTTTTGTCACTTTTATCACCTTCCAAATCAGTCAATTTAAATTTTTTATTAATCCAATTAATTATGATTATTTTTCAACTAATTTCGCAAAATCATTAGGTAGAAAAGCATCTATTTGAAGCTTTTTTTGTGTAATTGGATGAGTAAATGTTAATGTTTTACAATGAAGTGCTTGGCGTTTTATATACTTTGAAGTTTCGCCATATAAGTCGTCTCCTACTAAAGGGTAACCTAAATATGAAAAATGGACTCTTATCTGGTGTGTTCTTCCAGTCTCAAGTGTCATTTGCACATAAGAGTAGTCTTCAAATTCTTCCAGTACTTTATAATGGGTGATTGCTTTTTGTCCTGCTTTACTTACTTCTCTTTCAATAATAGAATCAACCCTACGCCCTATTGGATAATTAATCGTTCCCGCATTATTCGGTATATGCCCTTCAATCAGACCAACGTAAACACGATTTATTTCACCTGTTAATTGTAAGTTTGCTAAAAGAGAATGAGCATATTGGTGTTTTGCTACAAGTACAAGCCCTGATGTGTCACGGTCGAGGCGCGTAACGATATGCACAGTATAAGGTAATTCATTTAACTGATAATAATAAAGTATGCCATTTGCAAGTGAGGTTTCCCGCTGTTTAACAGACGGAACTGTCGCTATGCCAGATTCTTTATTTAACACCATTAAATGATCATCTTCATAAATAATATCGAGTGGAAGCTCAGTTGCTTTTAAAGAAGTGTCATTTGCTTCAAGTGGAAACCTGATAGCTATATGATCACCTTCAGTTATTTTATATCTTACCGTTCGATGCTTGCCGTTAACTGTTAATAAAGCATCAGACGATTTAGCTAACTTTATTAATCGATTAGAAAAATAAACTTCTTCATATAAATAAACAGATAATCTTTTTTCTGCTGTTATATTACTCACTGTCCAAGACATGGTTTGACCACTGATTTTAAAGTCCTTTAACCGAGCAGCTAAGCTAACCAATTTAACCATCGAAATGAATTTCTGAGACGAAGGAATCACGGACACGATTCCAAAATGGGAAGGGACGATATCTCACAAAACGAACACGCTCTTTTGCTACACGGCATTGGATTGATTTAACATTAGAATACGTGTCAGTTGTATGATCGATTGCAATTAAAAAACTTTTATCTGCATCATGCAAAGGACTAAGTAAACATGTATGATGTTTTGGTAATATTAAAGGTGAACCAATCGTCCGGAATACACGGTTGTTAATTGATGCAATCTCTGTCATTTGAATCGCTTCAAGAGAGGGATGAATAATACCACCACCTAAAGCTTTATTATAAGCTGTACTTCCTGATGGCGTCGAGATACATAACCCGTCTCCGCGGAATGTTTCAAAGTGTTCGCCTCTAATTTGCACGTCGAAAACAACAGAACCTTCTGCTGTTTTAATTGTTGCTTCATTTAAAGCTAAAATCCGAGTTGACTTTTCACCTGTATTTAATCTTATCGTAACCTCAAGTAATGGATATTCTACAATTTGAAAAGGTGTTTTTGCTATTTCAATAACAAGTCTTTCCACCTCGTCTGGTGTCCAATCTGCATAGAATCCTAAATGGCCTGTATGTACACCTATAAAAGCTGTCGTTTCAATACGGTGGACATACATTCTAAACGCTTCTAGAAAAGTACCATCTCCGCCTATTGAAATAACAAGTTCCGGCTCCTCTGTATCATAAATTAAATCAAATTCAGTTAAGTATTGCTTCATCGTTTGTTTAATATTATTAGATCGCTCATCCCCGCGAGATACGATTGCAAACTTCATAAATAATGCCCTCCTTAACATATTTAACTTTTATTTTAAAATTAAAATCATTCTACATCTATTTTACCATACTATTTAAAAATGAATAATCTTTGCTTCTTTAACTCCTTTTAGCGATAATTATACTAATCGTTTTTATGAGGAGGCTACATTAATGGAGCAAGAGATTGAAATTGAATATAAAGTATTACTTTCTGAAGAAAAATTTAATGACATATTAAACTCACTTGAGTTTCCAAAGGAACCATTTACGCAAATAAATTATTATTTTGAAACGCCTGATTTTCAATTAAAAAAAATTAATTCAGCCCTAAGAATCAGAAAAAAGAACGTTGATTTCATAGTAACATTAAAAGAGCCACATCCAAAAGGTATTTTAGAGACACATGACCAAATATCAGAAATGGATTTTAAAAAAGCCATTGACAAAAATGAGCTATTTGCTCCTAATTGTAGAAAACAACTCGAGGATAAGGATATTCCCCTAGAAAAAGTTGAATATGTAGGTTCTTTGACTACGGAAAGATATGAATTTAAGAAAAATGAATTAATTTACGTCTTAGATAAAAGCTTTTATAATGGCCAAATTGATTATGAATTAGAAATTGAAGCACCTTCACAAGCAACTGGAAAACAAATTTTCAATCAACTTCTGACACAATTTCAAATAAAACAGTCGCCCCCTATAACAAAAATTGAACGTTTTTTCCAGACAATTTAAAACACTTTCTTTGCTAGACTATAGAACACTTGATAAAATATATGTGTATACTGTTAAAAAATTAAGAATATCCGGAAAATAGTGTGGAAAATAAAACGCTGTTTTCTTTTGCAAATAAAATGGATTGTTATCTTAAATTTCCACATCATAATCCGAATACCCAAAATTAATAAGTTAGGAGTAATCATATGACGGTTCCAGGGACTATATACGAAGCAATTGGCGGTCAAGATACAGTTGATCAAATTGCTAAAAATTTATATAAATACGTTGCAACTGAACCAATCTTAATGGAGATATTCCCTCCTGATCTAAGTGAAGCAGAAAGAAAACAAAGGTTATTCTTAACACAATTATTTGGAGGTCCACAATTATATCTAGAAGATCGTGGTCATCCAATGTTAAGAAGACGCCATTTAGAATTCGAAGTAACAGACGAACGTAAAGTATTATGGTTAAAGTGTATGAATAAATCACTTGAAGAAACTGGTGTTGAAGAACCATATCGCACTGCTATATTCGAAAGACTTTCGAAGACTGCTGAACATATGGTTAATACGGAAACTAATCCTATTGTCCCGAATTAAATGTACGTTGTTATTTTCGGATGAAAGGGAGTGCTTTTGTGGCATGGAAAAGTAAAGAAGATAACATAATAGAATTTGATTTTAACACGGTTTATAAGCCCATTATTATTTATCAATTTATTAATCCATTTTGTCATAATTGTTGGCAACTTGAAATAATCATGAAAAAGTTAGCCTTGGAATATGGACAATTTTTCACCGTTAGACCTATTATATCTATTGATTCTTCATCTCCCCAAAAAATAATCCAGCAAAACATTTGTTTTTTAAAACAAAACTTAGGGCTCGCAATAAAAGCAGCTGGATTACAAGGGAATAAAGCTGGTCGACAATTTCTCGGTAAAATACAAGAAGGTTACTTTCTTTATGATGATGACTTCTTGAATGATGAAGTTCTTTTAAATTACGCAGAACTTATAGATTTAGATTTAAATGAGTTTTCAAATGACATCTTTTCTAACTCAGCTAAAAAAGCTTACCAAACTGATGTGAAGCTTATAAAAGAAATGAACATTAAAGAATTTCCTTCATTAGTCTTTTCTAGTAAACATAATGAACAGCATAACTTAAAAATAACTGGACTAGCTGATTATAATTCTTATGTGCATTTATTATCTAAATTACTAGATAATAAACCTAAACCGCAAAATAAACCATCTGTTCATGCTTTTTTAAAAGAACAAGGCTTACTTAGTTTAGAAAATATTGCCTTTATTTATGATTGGCCACTTGAGAAAACAAAAATAATATTAAATGAATTAAAACTAAAAGGTCAAGTTGAAGAATTAACTATTTTATCAAGAAAATATTGGTCTTCTCAAATTTAAAAGACCTTATACATAATTTATGTATAAGGTCTTTTTTTGTTTTATCTGAAATCTCTTGTCTCTTCAGCATATCTACTTGCAATAGCATAACCTAAAATTCCTGCGATTGATAAGAGTATAACATTACAAAAACTTTTTCTCATCTGTTTGCCACCTTCCTCTTATTAAATATATTTATCAAATTTATATTAGAATGGACGGTATTTACCTTTTTTAAGCAATACTTTTGGCCCACCAAGTAAGAATAATGAACGGTTGTCAACGACCATTTTCATAGCAGCTGCTGGCTTACCTTTTAGTTCTTTACCTGAAAACACATTTCCAATAGCATCAGTAACGCCAAGTGATGCTACAGTTCCACGATCTTCAAATATAAACTCACTTAAAGGCTCTCCATGTAATAATGATTTGATATTTGAAGCACATACTTCTGCATGTTGCATAGCAGCTTGTGCAGTAGGTGGGAATGGACGATCTGCTTCTTTATCCATAACCCAAGCACAGTCTCCTAAAATGAAGATGTCTTCTTCACCAGGGGCACGTAAATCACCATCAACTGTTACTTTTCCTCTTGTAAGTTCAAAACCTGATTCTGTTAGTACAGGGCTACCTGTTACGCCACCAGTCCAAATAATTGTTCCAGCTTTAATTTCTTCATTATCTTCACCAACAATAAAGCTATCTGGAGTACATTCATTAATGGCTGTTCCTAATCTAAACTCCACACCACGATCTTCTAAAGATTTAGTTGCATAAGCAACAAGGTCTTTATCAAACATTGGTAGGATAGAAGGCATTGCTTCAACATTAATAATTTTTACTTTACTACGGTTTATATCATATTTTTTACATAATTCTGGAACTCTTTCAGCAAGCTCTCCTAGTAACTCAATACCAGTGAAACCTGCTCCACCTACTAAGATAGTTAAATCATCTGTGTTTTGTTCTTCAGAATTTTTATATGAAGCGAATTGATATTCAATATGATCACGGATTTCGCGACTTGAATCAATATCAACAATCGATAAAGCATTCTCTTCCATTCCTTTAATACCAAACGTATTTGATTTGAAACCAAGTGCCATTACTAAGTAATCGTAAGTGATTTCTCCATTTTCTAAAATAACACGCTTGTCTTCTTTTTCTACTTTAACTACAGAATCATAAATTAAACGTGCACGATTTGGGCTAATTACATCACTAATCATAAAACGTGCTTGGTTAGGGTTAATTGTGCCTGCTGCAACTTCATGCAACCAAGTTGTTTCATAATGGTAATTATGTTTGTTAACTAAAACTAAATCTGCCTCTTCAGGGTCTAAAATTTTTGTTAAACGTTTAGCAGTCATAAGTCCAGCATAACCTGCTCCTAATATGACTATTTTTGGTTTATTGCTATTCATTGATACATCCACCTTTCTAAGATTCATAATAAATTATAAAAGAAAATAGAAGCTTTCTACCATTTTTAATTATAGAGCCAATAAAATTGACTCTTCTTTATTATAACAAGTTAATAAAATATTAAACAACCCTCTTAATAATAACAAATATTAATTAATTTGGCTATCTATCAATTTGATCATATCAAATTTAATTTGGTCTGATTGTTAACTCATTAACATTCACATAATTTGGTTGAGATAACGCGTAAAGCACACCATTTGCAATGTCTACTGCTTCTAACGGCTTACGGTTCATTTCTTGACGATTAGGTGACAGGTTTGTATCCACCATGCCTGGTGATATATTCGTAATTCTTACTCCTGTTCTAGCAAGTTCTTTTTCAAGCCCTTGTGAGATTGCTCGTACGGCAAATTTTGTTGCACTATAAACTGTACTTTTCTTCGTAACTTCATGGCCGGAGACAGATGAGATATTAATAATATGACCTGCCCCATTTTCAATCATATCTGGAATAACTAAAGAAGTTCCATAAAGAACACCTTTAATATTTACATCTATCATTTGTTCCCAACTTGTAACGTTACCTTTTACAACCTCAGAATCGAGCATAACGCCAGCATTATTAATATACCCATAAATCGAACCAAACTTGTCTTTTACATCATTCACCATGTCCTCCACTTGTGATTGACTACTGACATCTACTTGATAAAAAGTGGCTGAATGGGAAGCCATCTCATTAATTTCTTTGGTGACTTTTTCTAATCTTTCTTTATTTCTAGCAACTAAAATAACGCGGTAGTCATTCTCTGCTAATTTTTTTGCGATCGCTTCACCAATCCCTGTGCTTGCACCTGTAATAACTATAGTTTTCACTTTGTATGAACCTCCTATTTTTAAATTAATAATTCTTTATCAAAAAAGTAAAGGTAAGTTTTTTTCACTTCTCGGTCCAAGATAGATTCTATCGCTTGCTTATATAAATTAGTTTGTACTTCGTAACGTGCTTTTAACTCCGTTATCGTCTTTTCTGTAACAAGTTTCTCAGTAATTATATCTGTTTTATAATCGACAATATACCACTCATTTTCGTACTTAAATAAGCAATCAATGATACCTTGAACAACAACTTTTTCGTCTGTGTCACTTTGCCAGTCTTGATAAATAACACTTGCTTTTTGTGTGAACATAAAAGGTATCTCTTTTTCTAAATTAGTGCTCTCTAACATTTTCTTTGCTAAATCTGTTTGAAAAAATCGTTCTATTGCTTCTATATCTATAGTCATTGCTGCCTCTAGCAAAATTAAACTTTTTTCTACCATTTCGTCTACATATTTTTTAATCTCTTGTTTTGTTAATTTTTGGTCAAAAGGTAAGTACTGCATCACAGCATGCATCGCCGTACCTTTTTCGGCTGAGGTTAATTCTTTTTTTACTTGCATAAACAAAGGTCGTTTCGTGATGGGTGATCTAAATGGTTTTAAGACATCACGTGAACTATATAAGTCTTCAATTTCTTGTTGACGTTTTATCTCTGTAACACTTTGTTTAGCGCGTGTGTTAACCGCTTCTCTATAGGGATAAGTATAACTTAAACGTTTATCTATCTCTGCATTAATATCTTCATTTTCCACTTCTAAAGGTTTCCAACTTTGAATTGCCTCTGAAACTTCTTTTGAAGATTGAACTTGTTCTTCAGTTTCTACATTCAGTTCGCTCGCATGCATTATTTCTACTTTCCAGTTTGATTCATCTTTAAGTATATCAACATTAACCGTTTCAGCTTCGGTGGTCATTCTTAAAATTTCTGTATCTTCATGACGAATAATTGATTGTCCAATCCAATCGAGATAACTTTTTGCTGACTTTCTTTCATGCGTCGGTAAAATCCATGCCTCTTCTTCAATGACACCATGCCATTTTCCAACAGCTTTTTCGAGTGAATTTACATTCCCAGTCAGAACTAATTTTTCTTTTGCTCGTGTCATAGCAACATAGAGTACTCGCATTTCTTCTGCTATTAATTTTCTTTTAACTTCTGTTTGCAGCGCTCTATAATAAAGCGTTGCATACGTTATCCTTTTTTCTGGATCAATAAATTTACTAGCAAATCCTAAGTCTTTATCTAGCAAATATTTTTTCCGTAAATCCATAAAATTAAAATTCTTACTAATATTTCCGACGATGACAACTGGGAATTCTAAACCTTTACTCTGATGAATAGACAAAATTTTCACGACATCTTCTTGCTCACTTAGAGCAGGTGCTGTGCCTAAATCTTTGTCTAATTCTTTCATACGTTCAATAAATCGTAAAAATCTAAATAAACCACGGTAAGATGATTTTTCATAGCCTTTCGCCCGGTCATAAAGTGCTCTTAAATTTGCTTGTCTTTGCCTACCGCCTGGAATTCCTCCAACAAAATCATAGTAAGCTGTTTCCCCATAAATACGCCAAATTAATTCAGGTAATTCACCTTCTTTAGCAATATTTTTAAATAATGTTATTTGGTCTAGTAGTCTTTCAATTTTATCTGTAATCTCATCTTGATTAAGTCTTTTGTATTCATGTAGTGCTTCATAATAAGTACTTTTAGGTTTTAAAATTCTCACTTTTGCTAATTGTTCTTCGTTTAAGCCAACAATCGGAGAATGTAAAACTGAAGCTAATGGGATATCTTGATATGGATTATCAATAACCCTCAACATGTTTAACATGACTTGAATTTCAATTGCTTCAAAATAACCTGTTTTTAACTCTCCATAAACAGGAATACCCTGTTTTTTTAATTCATCAACTATTACTGAAACATCTGTTTTAGAACGTTGTAAAATGACGATATCTCGGTATTGTATGTCACGCTGTTGTTTAGTTTCTGAATCAATCACTTGTAAAGGAGGTGTATCTTCTGTTCCTAACCATTCTTTAATTTTCTTCGCATAAGCACGACCTTCAGTTTGAGCTTTTTCTAATTCTACCTTTTCATCATTTTCTTCATATCCTTGGGCATCTCGGTCAATTAAAATAAGCTCTGTCTTTTCATTTAATAAGGGTGCTTCATCATATGAATCATTTGCATAAATTAATTCGGCCGCTTCATCATAAGTGATTTCGCCGACAGCTTCATCTAAGATTTGCCTAAAAACATAATTAGTCCCCGTTAAAACATCAGCTCGGCTTCTAAAGTTTCGGGCGAGGTCGATTTTTTTACCTAGTTCAGGGTTATCTGAAAATACTTTATATTTTTCAAGAAACAGCGTAGGGTCAGCATGCCTAAACCTATAAATACTTTGCTTCACATCGCCTACCATAAAACGATTACCTTTGTGGGAATCATCACTAACAAGTGAAATAATTGTTTCTTGAACGTGGTTAATATCTTGATACTCATCAACTAACACTTCTTTAAATTTATTTTGATATTCTATTGCTACGCGCGACGGAATAATTTTATCTGGCGTTGAGGCTTCATCTTTTAAAATCATCAAACTATAATGTTCTAAATCAGAAAAATCAATAATCGTTTTTGCTTGTTTAGCTTTAGTGAATCTTTCACTAAATTCTAAGACCAATTCGATAACTGTTTTGATAACAGGATACATTTCCTGCATATCTGATACATGACCAGCTAAACTTCTCGAAAACCAATCTTCAGAGACTTTTTTCCAGTTGTCTTGATAAATTTTCCTTATTTGTTTCACTTTATCCTTTTTATCTTCATTACATTCAATTTTTTTTCCAGATAAACGCTTAAATTTACTTGTTTTCATATAACTTTGTAATTCATCCCAATGAACTAACTTTTCAAGTGCTTCTTGGATTAATAATTGATCAGCTTGGATTGCTTCTGCATAATGATAAGGACCATCGCTTGTATTTATTACATCCATTGCCATTTCTGTTCCTTTCAACATGGAATGTAATTCTTCTGTTAAGTCATCTTTTAGCAATGTTAACCAAGACAAGCTCTCTTCTTGCCAATCTTTGGGGATGTAGTAGTTTTCTGCTACTTGATTTAACCATTCTTCAGGCCAGGGATTTTGAACAGCAAACGTATATAAATTAATAATTAATTCACCAAGTTCTAAATCATTTCGGTCATTTGAAAAACGATCCACTACTGCGAAAAATGCTTCACGCTCACTTTCTTCCTTTCCATACCAATCTTCAAACATTTGATCTATGACGTCTTCTTTAATCAACGTTGCTTCAATATCATCTGTTAAACTAAATTCTGGATCTAAATCAAGAAGATAAGCATTCTCTCTCACAATTTTCATACAAAAAGAGTGTAAGGTTGAAATAGAAGCGTGTTGTAAAAGTGATAGCTGTCTTTTTAATTGCTGAGAGGTGGGATCCTCTGTGAGTGCTTTTTCTAACATTTCACCTATTCGGTTACGCATTTCGGCTGCTGCTGCATTTGTAAAAGTCGCAACGAGCATCTCATCAATATTTAAAGGATTTTCTTTATTAATGACTTTCTGAATAATTCGTTCTACTAAAACAGCCGTTTTACCTGACCCAGCTGCTGCCGAAACAAGAATATCTGACCCATCATAATAAATAGCTTCAGCTTGTTCTTCTGTCCATTTAACCATTTAATTTTCTCCTTCCTGATTTATTTCTTTAATTTTTTCGAAAATTGTCTCATCATCATATTCATTTAATCGTTTAAAATTATTAGTCTGCAAAGAAGGATCAAATTGACAAACCGATTTAAATGAACAAAAAGTACAAGCATTTCCTTGTTTATTTTCATACGGGTTTAATTCAACAGAACCTGACGTCATTTCAACTCCAGAACGCACAGTTAATTCTTTGATATAATTCCTTAATTCTACAAAAGATTGTTCACTCGCAATTTTTGAATTACTATAAAAACTACCATCTTTTTTGAAGCCAACCGGGACTACATCACTTGTTCCGGACTCAAGTGATGTATCCATTAAGCTTGCCACATCAGGATTTCCAACAATTAATCCTTGCATTTTATAAGCTTTGAAAATGTCTTCTTCAATATCACTTTCTTTAAAACTTTTTGGTTCAGCAAGCATCGCATTGTGAACATGAAAATAAAGAATACCCGCTTCTTTTGCTTGTTTATTAAGCCATGTAGGCGATTGAGTAAGGACTACATCTAAATAAGTCAGCATTTGTAATGCCAAGCCGTAATAGACATCTGTCAAACTCAATCCACGAGAACTTGATTTATAATCAATAATTCTTAAATATAACTCTTCATTTTGAACCGCTTGGTCTACACGATCAATTCGCCCTCTAAGTGCTAATTCATAACCATTCGGTAGTTCAATTATACGCGGTTTTAATCCTTCATCACCAAAACCAAAAGCAAGTTCAATACCTAACACAGAAAAGCCAGTTAAACGAGCTTGTTCACTTAAAATAAATGTTGCTTTTGCAATAATATCTTCTAGTTTTTGCTGAATATATAAATAACGATTAGAACTCGATAAAATTTGGTGTTGTAAAACAGGACTTAAATGCTTGATCGACTTTTTAGCATAAGCATAGGCATCATTTTTCGTAACGTCAGCAAAATGCTTATCTTCTTTCTTAACCCACTCAGTAATTATTTTGAGTGCTTCATGGAATAATTGTCCCATGTCTGGTGCATCTAACGTGTAAGTTCTTCTTTCTTCTAGTTTTAAATTATATTGCAAAAAGTGTTGATAAGAACAACGGTGATAAGTTTCTAGCCTCGAGACACTTGTTTCTATCTTTTGAGGGTAAAATGCTTCAGTTGTTTCTTTTGATAAGTTAATCGGTTTGTTCTGATAAAATAAACTATCTAAAACTTTTTTTGTTGAATCATTCTGGCTCTCTTTGTTTATATACCAATTTAGAACAGAAAACCAAATTTCATCAACAGAATATCCACGCATATACCTAGATAGTTGTGCAGTTAAAGGCGCTCTTGTTTTTGTTTGAGTTGTGATAAAGCGATTCGCATCTTTTACCTCTTCAGGTTCTTGTAAAAGTGTCGGTTTATTTAAACTAGGAAATAAATCATATAATCGCGTAATCATTTGTGAGGCTATTTTTGCCCTGCCTTCACTATCACTAATAGGATAACTTACCCATAAATAATCAGATACCGATGAAAAGGCATTATGCATATAAAACCAATCATCAAGTAATTGTCTTCGACTGCTTGATGCTAATTCTAGCCCATAGATTTTTAAAGTTTCGCGTTCTTGTTCATTAATCATTCCATCTGTTGGTGGTGTTTTGGGCCAAACGCCTTCATTCACACCTAATAAAAAAGCACATTTTTTATTTGTAATTCTTGAGTGATCAATAGTAGCTACAATAATATGATCTAAATTAGGCGGCACATGTGAGAATTCTAAAGATTCAAGACCTGCTTCTAAAATTGATTTAAACATTGACTCACTTACCTGCTCATCACCTGCAACTTCTACATACTCATCAAGTAATTGTATCAAGGCATCCCACACTTGTTCTTGCTCACGTGCCGTTTCTAACTCGCCTGATTCATCATGCATATATCGGGTTTGTTCTAACTGGGTCGGGATATCAAATGATTCAAATAAATTGAATAATATTTCACATTTCTCTCTCACTGTCTTAGCAAGTCTTATATTTTTATCAAATGGTCCAAGCGCATTTTTCACTTGATTTCTAAACCTATTTATTTTTTCTTGTTCTTTTAACTCTTTGTCTGTTTGCTTACCATTTGTAAATCCTTGAAATCTTTGGACACGCCAATCTTCTTTTTGTAACCACTGATTTTTATATCTAATGCCATACTCTAAACAATAATTTTCTAATTTATCGATCGCATCCTCTGTTAAAGGGTACGCTTCATCGGTAATTGGAATAAACCCTGTTTTAAGTAATCTAAACATATCTTCATAACGCCAATTACTTTCAATTAATTCAAATAATGAATAAGTTAATTCAATTAAAGGATGATTAAGCATTGATTTTTTTTCATCTATAAAGACAGGTATTTTGTAATCTGAAAATACCGTTTCAATAAGTGAATGATACGTACTTGAGTCTCGCATAAAAATAACTAAATCATTATAACGATAGTTATTATCTCTCACCAGCTCCAATATTTTTTGTGCAACACCTTCTACTTCAGCACGCGTATGCACCGCTTCTGCTACTTCAATGGGTAAATTGACTTCCTGCTTGAATTCGGGTGTCGGCCGAAAATCAAAATTAGTTTCCAAATGTAATAAAGCAGGACTATCTTTTAAGTAGCTCGATTCATTTGTAAGCACAACAGCTTCCTCTTCAATAATATTGATTTCCTTAGCAAGCATTTTTAGACTTTGATACGTCTCTGTTGTTTGATGAAATAAATCAAGTTCGTCTTGGTGTTCTAAATTATCATTATCAACTGTTAAAGCTATCGTTACTTTATCGGCTGTTTCTAATAATGACTCTATAATTAATAACTCTTTTGGAGTAAAGCGATAAAAACCATCTATATAAATATGAGATTGCTGTAAAGTCGGGGCATCTTTCAGTTGTGTAGCTAACATTTGAAGTTGATCTTCACCGTCTATATATTTATCTTCCATTGCTAATGAAAACTCACTAAAAATATCATAAAGGTCTGTTAACTTATTTGAAAGTTGGTTTTTATTTTGCACTTGTTCTATATGTTCTATCTGTTCTTTTAAGTTTTCTGGTGTAATACAATGACGTTTAAATTCAGTCATAACGCTTTCTAATTCCTCAATAAACCCTTGCTTTTCGATTGCTTTTTGAAAAATTAAAAAAGGCTCATCACGGCGTTCAATGATTTTCCTTAACATCATTTGCATGCCGGTTGAGCTTATATGTTGTTTAGCCGCACCACTCGTTTCTTGAATAACATGCCAAGCAAGTCTAGAAAAACTAAAGACTTGGGAACGGATACTTCCAATTAATTCATCACTTTTAAATAAAGTTTTTTCTTGTTCAAATGTCATTTGTTCTGGGGTGACATAAAAAATGGAAGGGCCTATTGGTTTTTCTTTCAATTCTGTTTTTATTTCATCGATTATAAATTCACTTTTTTTAGTACTAACTTTGCCTAAAACAAATCTTAATGTCATTTCTATCCCTCCATTTAAACTTTTTCTTTAGGCGTTTTTCGGCTTATTTTACTTTCAATATATTTACCAAAACTCCAAAATATAACGATGCTTATCAACATGATTGTCGTTCTAATTGGACTTTTTGCAAATTCATTAATACTCGAACCAATATATGCCATTGAAAAAATCATAATTGATTTACCTAAAATAACTGCTAGGAAAAATTGCAATTTACTAACCTTTGAAATTCCTGCCACAACATTAATTACAGATGAAGGCGAAAACGGGAAACATAATAAAATAAACAAAGGACCAAACCCATGATGTTCTACCCAACTTGTCACTTTCAAAACTGTTTTATTACTTTTAATTTTATTAAATATATTTTTATTACCTAGTTTACGAATAATCAAAAAAACTGCAATAGAACCAAGAGTACTACCTATCCATGAATAAATAAACCCTTTAACCAGCCCGTAAGCGAGACTATTAGCAATGACAAATACAAATAAAGGCAAAAACGGAAGAAACGCTTCTATAAAAGGTAAAGATACTCCAGGTAATGGACCGAGCTGTTCGTATTTATCGAGTATTTCAAAAACTTTATCAAATAGTTCATGATCAATTAAGTCATTTACTTCGTTTTTTACACTCAAAATAAATACTCCTTTATAATAGCTTTTTATGTAAAATCATCTCTAACTCCTTAATTTTAACATATTTCTTAGTTTTTTAGTTTTTATTTATACTACAATTCACTTTTATTACTTATTATCATCAGGATTCCTTCCATAGCTATCAAGCTTTTTTATACGATCATTTAATAAGTAACGAAACTGGGCAGTTCGTTGAATTTGATTCATCATCGAGCCATAAGATATATCTAAAGTTATTTTATGACCGTTTTTAAAATGAACCTCTGTCATTTGGTTTTCTGTTGGCTGAATAAAGTCAATGTGGGAATGAGCAATCCAAGAACAATTCTTATTCCTTGGAGAGGCAGTGGGGAAAAAATACATACCACTTACTGGATCAATTGAGATTGGTGCTTTATGAGTAATACCACTAATATCTTTCGTGCCATCTTGACGGCCACGAAGGCTGCTACCAAAATAACGACAAGCGTGGTCAATCATTTTTACAGGAGATTTATGAATGAGGTAATCTGCTTCAGATTCGTAGATTTGCGTATTAATGATACCGTCTTCATTTTCAATCGCAAGAACTGCCATTGTTAATGGCGATATTTCATACGTATATAATTCATTTTTATTTAACAAATTATTTTCATCCTTCCAATATGTTAAATAAGAAGCTAGAGATTAAAGTTATGATAGCAAACTTTTTAACAAAAATACATTATTATCCATTATTCTTACTAATTTTGAATTTTTGTAAAAAAAAAGCTCCTAAACTTAAGGAGCTCTAATAAATTAGATTTATGAATTCTTCATTTGTAATTTTTCCTAGATAATACGGGACATCAATGTCTTTTAATGCTTCTGTAACTGCTTGTTTATCATGTCTTACACCAATTAAGCGTTCTTCTACTTCTTTAACATCCCCTAAACCAAAGAAATCGCCATAGATTATACAGTTGTCGATAATACCTTTTTTAATATCTAAACGGACATCTAATAATCCTGAAGGAAACTTATGTGACGCTTTTACATTATAAGCAGGTGATTTACCATAATTCCATTCCCAGTTTTGATAACGTTCTTTAGAAATCTTATGAATATTCTCCCAATCTTCTTCACTTAAAACAAACTCTGGTACGTCTTTTACATCATCAACTTCAAAAATTGATTTTAATATAAGTTCTTTAAAGTCTTCGATACTTATTTTTTCTTCTAAAAATTCTGCAATGTTTGCAACTCTACTTTTAATTGATTTAATCCCTTTAGATTCAATTTTTGCTTGATTAACATTTAAAGCGGATACGATATGTTCGATATTTGAATCAAGCATTAATGTCCCATGACTGAACATTCTTCCCTTAGTAGAAAATTGAGCGTTACCAGAAAACTTTCTGCCTTCAATGAGTAAGTCATTCCTACCAATTAACTCGGCAGGCACACTAATACTGTTCAACGCTTTAACTACAGGCTCTGTGAATTTAGCAAAATTATGGAAGCTATCACCATCATCTTTTGTTATAAAACTATAATTCAAATTACCTTCGTCATGGTAAACTGCTCCACCACCCGACAATCGTCTAACAACTTTAATACCTTGTTTTTCTACATAGTCTGTATTAATTTCTTCTATTGAATTTTGATTTCTTCCAACAATTATTGAAGGCTCATTGATATAAAATAATAAATATGTATCTTTTTCACCAAAATTATTTAACACATATTCTTCTATTGCTAAGTTTATATATGGGTCTGTTATACCTTTATTATCAATAAATTTCATGTAAATATCCCCTTGTATAATAATATGTTTAGGCATCGATCTTTCGCCTAGCGTTTTCACTTTTAGTGTTGATTGATTAATTCTATCTTATGGTATAATTCTTTTTCAGTAAAGCAAAAGTCTACTTTTCTTCCCAGATTAATCCCTCTTCTGCTAAAAAGACATTTCCCTTAAATATACATTTAGCTTCATCTATTAAGTCTTGATTATTACCGTACTGGGGCAAATGACTCAAAATTAAAGTTTTTACTTTCCCTTTTCTTGCTATTTGGGCTGCTTGTGTGCTTGTCATATGCCCAATATTTAAGTCTTTTTGATAATCATACAAATTCGTATCAGTGATTAATAAATCAGCATTTTCCGCAAAATCAATCCATTCTTTTTGATAACCTGTGTCAGCAGTATAAACAATTGTTTTTTTACCATCAGTGATTCGCATACCATAACAAGAAACTGAGTGAACTGTCTTTAAAAAACTAATTTCAAACGGGCCTATATTTATTTTATTAGTCGGATCATAAGCTATGCCTAATGTGTAATCATCAGTTAATTGATTAAATTCTAATTCATTTTCATTATGACCGTAGATCGGTGTTTGTTTCGTTACTCTTCCTAACTGTGCTTCTGTGAGTAATGCATGTTGTAGTACACCAATATCCGCGATATGATCAGCATGATAGTGTGATAGTACAACAGCATCTATCTCTGTTACATTAAGATAATTTTGAAGCTTTAATAACCCACCACTCCCCAAATCCAAAACAACTTTACACCCATCCTTTTCTAACAGATATGTTGATGTGGCTTCGTTTGAACCAGGATAACCTCCTCTAAAACCTATAACTGTTAATTTCATATTTTATACCTCCTAAAATATATTATTATAAAAAGAGTTGACTTTGTTTTTCTGTTATAGTACACTTGGTTTAGAACTTAAAAGAGTCTGAATATTAGAAGTATTCATTCCGTAAATATGCATATATCCTAAAGGAGGCCTACAAATGATTAATGTATTAGAATTCTTTAGAAACTTACCTAAGAAATCATGCCAACAATGTGGTTATGAAATGGTTGAACAAGCTGATTGTTATGTGAATGTTTGTGATGACTGTAATCATCCTACTCGCTAATAATTATCATTCAATACATTTTGACAATATAAGTCTATTATAATAAGACTTCCTTTCCTAATTGATGCAATTACTATTAATTTAGTAATTGCCTTTTTTATTGAGTTAAAAAGGCAATTACCTCATATTTCAAACTGCTATTTTCATCTACTTAGATAATGGTACACTATTAGATTTATTACCTTCTGTTCCAGTTAAAGGATCATAAGGCACCACATAAAAGTTTCTTTTAGAAAATAACGTTAAATCATCAACAATATATTCAAACTCATCTGCTACTTCTGCGATTAATTTATTTTCATTATTTAATTCTTCGTATACTCGGTAAACAATCCTTTTATCTTCAGATTTACCCCATGAAAGCTTGCCTTTAATAAGTTGGAAACCGCCAAATACACGTTTTCCTGTTAATTTTACTTCTTTCGGTAACTCAATCGGTGCTTCTAAGGAAGTAACATTTTCTGACTTTGCAAACTCACCTTTTAATTCTGAAACACTATTAATCTCAGTTAAGATTTTTTTAGTTAATTGTGTTGGATAAGCACTTCCACCGGTTAAATAATGATCTGCATCAGATTTATCATACCCCATCCACATTGATGTCACATATTCTGGAGTATAGCCTACGAACCAAGCATCTTTATTAGCATTTCCTGGTGCTTGTTCATTCTCTGTTGTACCTGTTTTCCCTGCCAATGCTTTTGGATAATAACCACTTGATGCTGTTCCACGTTTAACTGTTGTTTGCAATATTTCTGTCATATCCCAAGCAATTTGTTCAGAAAATACTTCGATTGGTTTTTGGTTTATTTTAAAAATCTCTTCATTATCACGTCCATAAATTTCTGCTATGGTGAACGATTCAACAAATTCGCCATTCGCAGCAAAGGTACGATATCCTTCCGCTAAATTAATTGGTGTCAAACCTTCTGTTAAACCACCTAAAGCAATATTAAGTTCTTTATCAGGAATATTCATATTCATTTTCTTTAAATATGATTTCGATTTTTTAACACCAATTTCATTTAATAGCCAAACAGATGTGACGTTTTTCGATTTAACAATTGCTTCATATAAAGAAACGTTACCCTCATAGTTGTCATCATAATTTTTAGGTGTCCAACCTGACCAATCTTTTTTCTCATCAGGCAACATCGTATATGGGTCATAGTCTCCTGTCATTAAAGCTGGTCCAAATACTGCAAGTGGCTTTAATGTAGAACCAGGCTGTCTTTTTGTATTTAACAGATTCTGTTCCGCTATTTCAAATTGACGTCCACCCAAAGCTGCAACGATACCACCTGTTTGCTGGTCCATCATGACGAATGCGCCCTCTGTTCCTTCAGTATTTCCCGGGAAATATTCCCCTTCTTGAAAGTTATCGTAAGCAATCTCTTGGAATTCTTCTTTTAAAGGCGTCATTATTTGATAACCACCTTTTTTTAATTCATCCATCGATAAACCATGTTTATTATGAGCTTCTTTTAAAGCTTGATCGACATAGGATTGATTCGGTTTATTTGATTCTTTTTCAGCTAACTGAATGTCAATATCTGATTGCTGCGCTTCCTTCATTTCTGTTTCTGTTATATTATCACTTTCATACATAACTTTTAAAACTAAGTTTCTTCTTTCCTTAGCTTTTTCAGGATGCTCAATAGGAGAATAGCCATTAGGCGCATTAACGATACCTGCAAGAAGAGCACTCTCGGATAAAGTTAATTCTGAAGCTGGTTTTTGATAAAACTCTTGTGATATAGCCTCTATTCCATATTTTCCTCGTCCAAAATAAATCACGTTAATATACATTTCTAGAATTTCATCTTTTGTAAATTCTCGTTCTAAGTAGAGTGCAACCATAACTTCTTTTGTTTTTCTCAACCATGTTTTGTCATTTGATAAAAACATATTTTTAGCTAGTTGCTGTGTAATAGTACTTGCACCTTCGACCTTACTTCTAGCTATCACATCTTTATAAACAGCACGCATAATAGCTCGAAAATCCACTCCCGTGTGCTCATAAAAGCGTCTGTCTTCAATCGCGACAAACGAATCTTTTAATTCATCCGGCATCTCGTCTAGACTAATCGGCAAGCGATATTCATCATAAATTTCCCAAATAACATCTCCATCTGCCGATTCAATCGTTGTGGGACTTGATAATATCAAATCTTCTTCGTCTACAATTAACTTTCCACCATATAAAATAATAGTATAGGCAATAAGGGCAAGTAAAAATGTTAAGCCTACTGTTATAAGACCTGTTTTAATTTTCATTTTATTAGATTTATAATGACGGTCAGATCGCCATTGTCTATCTATTGTGGCATCATTCATCTCTTCATTACTATCTTGATTTATATCTTGATGTATATTTTTATTTTTATCTTCTTGATTAGAATCTTTCATCTTTTCACCTCTGATAACTAAAAGCTTAACATTACTGATTCTTATTATACCTGATTTTTGCTTTTTTATAACAGCTTTTTCGTTTATACTAAAGATATAATGAAAATAGGAGGGTAATTATTATGTTTGCTCATATGACAACAGGTTCATTAAGCTTCTTACAAAAATTAATGGATAAACATTCTTCAATTGATTACTTTTTTATGCAACAAGGGTTAAATACCTCAGCTTATTATGAATCTAATAGTAAAAAATCACTTTTTTCTACAGGAAGATCATATGAAATCATTTCAACAACCGGCGAGTTTATTGATCATGGGTATATCACTTTAGATAATATTCCAGTCACTGATGATAGCGTAAAAAGCTTTGAAGCACAATTCAAGGATAATCATCTACCAGCTTTTTCTATGCCTGGATTTGTTGCTTACCGTTTATTAAAACCTATCAAGGGTAATACCTATACTTTACTGTATGCTTGGGAAAGTGAAATGTATTATAAGTATTGGAAAGAATCCGATGAATATGAAATATTTTTAGAAAAAACCAAAACACGTTTACCTGCCTATTTCGCAGATCGTCCTTTTACTCAAACTTATACAATTACTGAAAAAGATTCTGAATAAACAAAAGCACAAGCAACAAGTTGAACCATTCTCCACTTGTCTACTTGTGCTCACTTTTATTTTTCTAAAACGTTCTCTTCAAAATACTTTCTATATTGAGGTTCTTCGGCAGCCCCTTCAAACCTTGTCACTTCTTCACCATTCTCATAATGTATAATTGTAGGTGTACCTTCTATACCAAAATCACTCATATCACCCTCATACTCTAATGTATTTAACTTTTTCATATCAATGTCTAATTCATCAACCAATGGAACAACAATTGGCGTTGATTTGATACAGTGAATACAAGTTGGACTATAGAAATACACTGTCATATCCTCTTTATTTTTAAGTGCTCTATCCAAGTCAGTAGGTAAAATAATATTTTGATAAAGCGGATCATCGAGTTGATCGATTGTTTCTTGCTGGAGAGCTTTATCACCATATGGATTATCTCCGTTTGCTGTTTTATTATCATTTTTAACATTATTTATAACAATTAATGCAACAAATAACACTACAATGATACCTATAATTATAATCATTTTATTTCTCATTTATTAAAAAGCCTCCTAATTTAAAATATCATGTCCTTTATTTTACATGATATAAAAAAATACTTCAATTTAACGCTTATATAAAAAATAGCTCAGTAAAAAAATAATCAAAAAAGCGGTACCTGCTAAAAAGGGAATAGTTATAAATCCAAAGTAATTTACATATTGTAAATTACATGGCACATCTCCACAAAAACCATCCGCATCTTGAAGAAAAGATGCTTTTTGTAATCCATAATGATAAATAGAGACTAATAAACCAATGCCACTTAATATGACTCCTGGAATGGCAATACTTAGATTACGCTTAACTAAAGCTACACCAAAAATAATAACAAGTGGGTACATGAAGATTCTTTGTATCCAACATAGTTCACAGGGTACGTAGCCTACAAATTCTGAATAATACAGACTCCCTACAACCGCCATTACACTTGTTCCCCACATAATTAACAATATATTTTCTTTTTGTTTTGATAAATTCATCTTTTGTCACCTTATTCATTTTTAATTAATAATTTAATTATAACATTTAAAACTTCTTTTTCTACTATGCAAATTTTTAGATATATTACATCATAAAAAAACACTCTCAAATTAGAGTTCTAATCTAAATTTAAGAGTGATTTTCAAATCTTATTGCTTAACTGGACGATTTTTTAAAGCTTGTTCTACAATACCAACTTCACTTGCATTAGCTTCAAGTAATGGTAAACGAAGGCCACCTACATTTACACCAATCATATTTAATCCTGCTTTTAATGCTGTAGGACTTGGCGCAATAAACATCGCTTTAAAGAATGGTAATAACTCTTGATGTAATTCGCTTGCTTCTTTTATTTCACCAGCTTTGAAATGATTAATCATTTCTTGCATTTCATTTCCTACAATATGTCCAGCAACTGAAACAACACCAACTCCACCAATTGCCATCACAGGTAAAGTAAGCGAATCATCACCACTGTACAATTTAAAATCATCTGGTGTTTCGCGAATAATATGAGCCATTTGTTCTAAATCACCGCTTGCTTCTTTTGCATATTTAATATTATCAATTTCTGCTAAACGGATGGTTGTTTCTGCATCAAGATTGCAACCACTTCTTCCAGGAATATTATAGAGCATAACTGGTAATGTCGTTTCTGCAGCTATTGCTTTAAAATGCTCATATAAACCTGCTTGAGATGGTTTGTTGTAATAAGGAATAACTAGCATAATTCCATCAACACCAAGTGCCTCCGCTTGTTTTGTTAAACTAATTGATTCACTTGTATTATTACTACCTGTTCCAGCAAGAACAGGTATACGTCCATTAACATACTTAACAACATGTTCAAATAAAGCTAACTTTTCATCTACTGATAACGTAGGGCTTTCACCTGTTGTACCTGCCACAACAACTGCATCTGTTCCATTCTCAATCAAATGATCTAATAAGAGACTTGTTTTTTCAAAATCAATTTCATTCTCTTGATTGAATGGAGTTACCATAGCTGTGAGTAATTGACCTAATTCCATTATATCCACACCCTTTAATGATATTTACTAACATTAGATAAGGCTATTTCAAACTTAGACGAAAAAAAAGCAACAACGAGAGCTCGTTGTTGCATAGAAATCATCCTAGAAAATGATCCTTCTCTGCATAAGATAGCCCTCCATATAGTTACCTATATGACAGTTGAATATTTATTAAATAGACAACCAACTTTAAATGTGTGATCATTTAAAACTTCGGCAAATACTCCTTTTAATAATCATCATTAGAAATCACATTCTTCTAATTATTTACTTTTAGTCTTTGCGCCTCCGTATTCACGCCTAGTGAATTTAGAATACGTATTTAGTTAAACTTCAACATAACATATTTATATTCATTTTACAATATATTTAATCGCTTTTATCTAAAAGGTTTGCTTGTTAATTTTTAAATAAAAACTAATAAACAGTAAACCGATTATATAACCCCCTAATATGTCTGTAAAATAATGGACATTTAAAGCTATTCTTGAGTACCCAATGAGTAGTAATAGCATGGCACTAAAAATAATAAGCAAGTTTCTTTTATACCTTCTTTTGATTAGCTTGGTTAAATAAAACAAAAACAAACCATAACATACAGTTGATATCATAGCGTGACCAGATGGAAAACTAAAACCTGTCCCATGAACCGCTTCAATAATCGAAGGACGTTCTCGCTTAATAAGATGCTTAATCAACGTATTCAAGAGTGAACTTAATAATGTTCCACTTAAAAAGATTAAACTTGGTTGTAATTTTTTAAATTTTAAGTATAAATACGCGGATCCTATAATAACAAATGGCACAAGCACATTGCGAGAACCCATAAACGACAAATAATAAAAGAATTGGTAAAGAATTATATCCTTCTCTAATTTTAATGTCATTATTGTTTGGTCTAGTGAGTTATCTGGAAATAAAATAATGTATCCAGCAATAATTATGGCGCTTATAAAGAGAACCGATAACCATTTTCTATTCATAAAATCTTCCTCACATTTTTAAAATTTTATTTGATAAGTTAATTATATAATATGATACAATTAATTACATATACTGAGGAGGTATTAAATGCTTAAACAAATTCAAACTTTAATCGATGAAAATTACGAAGAAATGATTTCAATCAGACGTTACTTACATCAGAATCCTGAGCTATCTAATCAAGAATATAAAACAGCAAAATATATCGCTGATTTTTATACGGACTTAGGAATTCCATATGAAAAAAATGTAGGTGGTAATGGAGTTGTCGCAACTTTAAAAGGTGGCAAGCCAGGTAAAACAGTTGCTTTACGTGCTGATTTTGATGCTTTACCCATCCAAGATGAAAAAGATGTTCCTTATAAATCACAAGTTCCTGGCGTAATGCATGCTTGTGGTCATGATGCACATACAGCAAGCTTACTTGTATTAGCTAAAGTAGTAAATGAATTTCAAGCTGATTTACCTGGTACAATAGTTTTTGTTCATCAACATGCTGAGGAGACACCTCCTGGTGGAGCTAAACCTATCACCGAGACTGGTATCCTAGATAATATCGACGCTATCTATGGTAACCATTTCTGGTCGTTAACTGATGTAGGTAAAGTAGAAACAAGAGCGGGAGGTTTCATGGCGGGAGCGGATGCGTTTAATATTCAAATTAAAGGCGCCGGTGGTCATGGCGCATATCCACATCAAACAAAAGACTCAATCGTCATCGGAGCTAATCTAGTGACACAGTTACAAACAATTATTAGCAGAAAACTAAATCCCATCCAAACAGCTGTCTTAACAGTTGGTCAGTTTAATTCAGGTACAGCTTTTAATATTATAGCTGATCAAGCTGAATTGATTGGAACAGTTCGCTATTTCGACCTTGATGTGCAAACACAAATTATCAAAGAAATGCAACAACTCATTGATGGCATTGAAAAAATAAACAATATAGAAATTAATTTTGATTATCAAAAAGGGCACCCTCCTGTGATTAATCATGAATTAGAGACTAATAATGTGTTCGCAGCTGCTAAACATATACCTGAAGTTAATGAAGCATGTGAATCCTTGCCTCAAATGGCAGCAGAAGACTTCTCATATTACTTACAACATAAACCAGGTGCATTCTTTTTCACTGGAGCTAAGAAAGAAGATAATGTTTATCCACATCATCATCCAATGTTTGATATTGATGAGCAAGCTTTACCTATTGCGGCAAAAGTTTTGATTGGTGCTTATTTTGAAACACAGAATAACGAGTAAAAAAATAACCTCATTAAATTGAGGTTATTTTTTTAATCTTTCATAAGTTTATTTTTAACAAAATAGTTATTGAATAAATAGGTGAACAGTATCCCGCCAACCAGCATGAATATAAAGCCTTGCATATCTAATAACACAATAAAGATTAAACTATATATAATCGTTTGAACAACTGTTAATTTAACCAGAAACTTTAAGAATTCTACTCGCCGGTTTTTTTCTGGTACAGGGTATAAATCTAACCACATATTCATTCGGTGATGATGATATAAAGTAACAAGTTGAAAATTACTCATATAAAGAAATAACACACCCATAATCACTTTCAATATATCACTTGGAACAAAGTAGATAACAATACTACCTAAAACAACTAATCTTATATACATACTGATATAATCATTGCTTCTAATGAATGTTAATCTATCTAAATAAGCAAAGCTTTTTGCTTGTATAAATGGCACTCTCACTTCAATTAATTTTGTAAGTAATTTTCTATGTTTTACTTTAGCTTTGAGATGGGGCACTTCAACGAACATACTTGCCATGCGGTAAAATAAATGCATGCGGTTCAAATCTTTTTCTACAAGCACATCCCAAGCGAGTCCTGATTGTTTTTTAGACAAGCGATATTCGTATAATGCTATTAAACTAAATAAAATTAAGAATACTGCTAAAACGATAAACGATTTCAAAATTAAACTAATAAATATTCCAGTACTTAAACAAAACCTTATAAACGTATCAACACGACGAATGCTTACTTGTCTTATTTTTAACATCCACCAACTAAGCGTCATATTAATATATTTTAAAACCAACATAATAACTAAGATAAGTAGAAAACCTTTACCGCTTCGGTCTGGGTATGCATTTGAATACATTGGACCAAATGCAGCTGCAACAAGAAGAATAAGGTATAACTGAATAACAAAGCTATATATTTTAGCTCGTTTAAAATAAGGGTTTAGCTTATTTTCTGCAACTGTTAAAAAAACTAAATCTGGTTCTTTTAAAAAAGTTTGTATTGGTGTCAAAGTTACCACAAAACCAAAAGCTATTCCGATAATATAAGCGAATGGAAACTCATCAGGTAATGTGCTTAACCATTGTTGATAATAAACAGCCATAACCGAAATTAAAAACAAAAGTGCGATTGTTGTATGACCATTTAGAATGTAACGAAGATAGCGACTTAATGTTTTAATATGTTCATTAAATCTTTGTTTAAATAAACCTTCAGCATCAAACATTCTCTTCTTCCTTTGTTAGTTGAATATAAAGGTCATCTAAACTTGCCCCACGCATATCAAATTCTTCTCGTAATTCTTCCATATTACCTATCGCACGTATTTTACCATCATGAATAATTATAAAACGATCACAATACTTTTCTGCTGTAGCAAGTATATGTGTAGACATTAAAATACCTGAACCTTCCGCTTTCATTTCTTCCATTAACTCTAAATATGATTGAATACCCAATGGGTCAAGCCCGACAAATGGTTCATCAACAATATATAGTTCTGGTTCAATTAAAAAAGCACACATAATCATTACTTTTTGGCGCATCCCTTTTGAAAAATTAACCGGGAACCAATGTAACTGTCTTTCTAATCTAAATTCTTTAAGTAAATGTGGTAAACGTTCTTCCAATAGTTCTTCTGTTAAACCATAAGCCATTGCTGTTAATTTTAAATGTTCATATAAAGTAAGCTCATCATATAATATGGGTTGTTCAGGAATATACGCCATTTGATTTCTATAAACAGAGGGATCATCTAAAAACGTTTTTCCATTAATTCTAATTTCGCCTTTTCTTGCTTGCATTAAACCTATCACATGCTTAATTGTTGTACTCTTTCCTGCCCCATTCAAACCGATTAAACCGACAATCTCTTTTCTATTTATATCAAAAGATAAATCATGAATAACATCTCTATGTGTGTACCCACCTGTTAGATGGTCAACTTCTAATAATTTACTCATTATGGACTCCTCCTTGCATTCTTTATTTTAACATTTATTTTTCCATTTGTAAGCGAAGAAATTATCTTGCGCTTTGAAGAATACAATTTAAGGCTTATAATTTTATTGATGATTTTTTTCAAATACAGTTTTTCCGGCAACGATCGTCTTTACAACGTTAGCATTTAATAAATCTTCAGATGTGCCCTCAAATAAATCACGGTCAAAAACAGTAAAATCTGCTTCATAATTCTGTTTTATCAAACCTCGTTCATGCTCTTTGCAAATTGCTTGTGCACTTCCAAGTGTATACATTTGGATTGCTTTAAAGCGAGAAATCTTTTGTTCAGGAGTGTAACTTTCTGTAGAATGTTGATTTTTTCGTTCAATCGCTGCATAAATTGTCTCCAAAGGATCGATACTTTCTATCGGCGCATCTGTCCCAGCAGCACAATAGATTCCTGATTCAAGCAACGTCTTCCAAGCATAAGTATAATTTAGACGTTCTTTACCAATCTTGTTAACAATCCACGGAAAGTCTGATGTGACAAACGCTGGTTGTACATCAATAACGACTGGTAAATCTACAATCCTATCTATTAAGTCTTCTCTCAGTATCGAACAATGAATAAGTCGATCGCGTTTGCCCGGCTTAACGGGATGCTTTTCAATAATCCGTATAGCTTGCTCTGCTGCTGCGTCTCCAATGACATGAATAGCAACTGCTGCATCATTTTCTCTAGCTAGTTTAACCATTTCAGTTACTTCTTCATCTGTATGAACAAATAATCCTTTGTTTTTTTCATTATCAGAATAAGGTGCTTTTAAAGCCGCTGTAGAAGAACCTAATGAACCGTCTAAAAACAGCTTCATTGCACCTTCTTCAAGAAAGCTAGCTTGGTAAGGTAATTTTTTATTTATCATCTTATCAAAAACAGTATGGCGACGTAATAAATTGACTTTAAAATGTTCTTTTTCACCAATCACGTCACGGTAAGCAGTGAATGGGTTCATAAATTCACCAAAAGAATGCATATCGTCAGTATGGCCACCAGTTAATCCATAAGATAGCATCTGATCAATTGCTAGATTTAACACTTTTTTTAAATATGTAATATAAGTTTCGCCTTCTTTAGGTAATGTATCTGTTATAAGGTCCATTGCCTGTTCATAAAAAAGTCCTGACAATTCTCCATTATTATCTCGCCCTATTTCCCCACCTGATGGAGACTCGCTTTCAATTGTAATGCCACTTGCTTCAATTGCTGATGAATTAACTAATATAGAGTGACGACATACACGTGTGAGTAAAATAGGTTCCTTTCGAATTTCATTAAGTTCTTCGATTGTTGGGATTTTTTTATCAACGAAATTATTTTCATTCCACCCCTCACCAACTAACCATTGATCTGGTGGTGTTACTTTTGCTGCTTCTTTTATCATTTCTAACATAACTTGTGAAGATGTTGCTTCTGATAAATCAAGACGCACTAACTTCTCACCTTGAGACATTATATGTAAATGGCTATCTACAAATCCAGGATACATGACAGCTCCATGTAAATTGCAATGTTTTTCTGCAGAGTTCGCAAGGTCTTCATAAAAGCCTGTTGCTATAATTTTATCATCTTTAACGAGAACTGCTTCAACAGTCTCCTCTTCTTTTTCCATTGTGTAGATTTTTCCACCATACCAGAGAGTATACATAGTTTTCTCCTCCAATTATTTGATTACTTTATATAATTTATTAAATAAAAAAGAAAATAAGATCCTGTTTTTTAAAAAAATATATAACGATATTTAGATGTATTGTAATTTCATTCTTCTACATTATAGAATCGCTATCAGAATGAAATCGGTTGAATTATCTGAATATCCAAAATATCCTAATTAATTACTTTCTACTATGCCACGGTTGATAGTCTATAGCAAATTAGACTCATTGCAACACCCTTAAAAATATTTATCTATATAACTTGGTTTCTAAATCTTGCGCTATTCTTAAATAATTATACTAACGCTTACTAATGCTGATATACTTGTTAAACGTTTTATGATAAACTTAAAATGTAAACAAATTTTTACTAAGGAGATGTTACTAATGAAACATGATGACTGCCTTTTTTGTAAAATAATTGATGGCGAATTACCATCAGCAAAAGTATATGAAGATGACCATGTCTATGCATTTATGGATATTAGTCAAGTGACAAAAGGACATACCCTTGTCATACCAAAAAAACATACACCAAATATCTACGAAACTGATGAAAATACTGCTAAAGAATTTTTTGGGCGTATTCCAAAAGTTGCTAATGCAATAAAAAAAGCTTTTAACCCTGTTGGCTTAAATATTTTAAATAATAATGATATCTTAGCCGGCCAAACAGTTTTTCATCTTCATTTACATCTCATACCGCGTTATGATAAAAATGATGGTTTCGACTATCACTGGCAAATGAATCGTGATGAATATTCACAAGAAGAATTAAATGGCCTCGCACAAAAAATAAACAAAGAGATTGAATGACAATCAATTTTTCTTCATGTAAAATAAATATAAAATTATTTAAAGGAGTGTGCAATATATGTCAAAAGGAAAATCAATCCTACTCGGTATCCTTGTAGGTTCTACAGCAAGTGCAGTAGCAACATTATTAACAACACCTTCTTCTGGTAAAGATGTACGCGTGCGTATCAAGGATCAAAGCTTTGAATGGAAGAATTCAATTGATGAAATAATCCAAGAAGGTTTAAATTTAAAAGACCAAATTGCTAAAACTTCTAAAGAAGGTGCCGCTTTAATTAATGACCTAACTCAAGAGATGAAAACATCGATTGAAGAATGGAAGATAGCGATAGAACCGAACCAAGATAATATACATGATTATTTAGAACAGATTGAAGCAAGCATTAAAAACTTAGAAGCAAAACTTACAGAACAAGATGCTAAGAAATAAAGTTTGACCTACCTGACTTTTATTCAGGTAGGTTTACTTTTTTTTACACTATTTTTCCACATCTTTTATTCACATAATCGTTTATCTATTGCATTAGATGTGATATCATTTCCAATGAACAAGTTAAATATAGTACATAAATAGGAGTGTTTATAAGTTGAAAAAAATAATTTTTACTGCTTTATTAGCATTTGGTTTATTAAGCCTTGCCGCATGTGGTGGGGGAGATTCTGAAGTAGTTGTGAAAACTGACGCAGGTGATGTAACGAAAGATGAGTTCTATCAAGAACTAAAAACTAAGTATGGTGATGAAGTCTTAACAGAACTTGTTACTATGACTGTTCTTGCAGATAAATATGAAGTTAGTGACGAAGAAATTGATGCAGAACTTGATAGTATTAAAGAGCAAGTAGGAGACGATTTCGAACAAACTTTAGCTGCACAAAATCTAACTGAAGAAGATTTGCGTGCTGATATTGAAAATGGTTTATTACAAGAAGCTGCGATGACTGAAGATATTGAAGTATCAGATGAAGAGGTTAAAAACCACTTTGATCGTCTAGGTTATCAAATCGAAGCTCAACATATCTTACTAACGGATGAAGATTTAGCTAAAGAAGTTGCTAAAAAAGCTCAAGACGGAGACGATTTTGCTAAGTTAGCTGAAAAGTATTCGACTGATGAAGAGAATGCTAATGAAGGCGGAGAATTACCTGCTTTCGGTGTAGGTGAAATGACTCCTGAATTTGAAGATGCTGCTTTTGACATGAAAGAAGGCGAAATTAGCGATCCGATTCAGAGTGACTTTGGTTTCCATATTATTAAATTAAATAAAAAAGAAGAAACTGATGAAGACATCGGTAAATTAGAAGACCAAGAAGATCAAATCCGTCGTGATATTGCAGCGACTAAAATTGATCAAGCACAAGCAATGGAAAAAATCAGCAAAATGATGGAAGATGCAGGCATTGAAGTTAAAGACAAAGAATTCGAAGGTCTGTTTGATGCCCCTGAAGCGCCAGAAGCGCCAGAAGCACCAGCAGAATAATTAAATAATGTTTTTAATATAAAAAGGATATCCGCAAGTTAGTGTGGAAAGAAAAACACTGTCTTCCTTCGTAAATCAAATATACTCGCTTCCCGCAGGTGTCTTGCATATTTGATTTGCTAAGATGTACTGTTATCTTAAATTTCCACATTATAATCCGAATACCCTATAAAAAGAGGTAGTTCATAATGAACTACCTCTTTTTTATTCTTTTTCAAAGGTTGGTTTATAAAATGATCGATTTTCTAAAGCAAAAACTCTTTCTGTAAACTCGCCTGGTTCTACATGGGTTAGAGCACGATCTAGCATATTCATTTTTGCATCAATAATATCAATGAAATGCAATATTTCTGCCTCTCTTATCATTGGAGGTTTAGGACTTCCCCACTCTGCTTTACCATGATGGCTTAAAACAATATGTTGTAAAACGACTACTTCTTCCCCATCAATTTTAAGTTCTTCTGCGACATCTTCAATTTCTGAAACCATAATTGAAATATGTCCTAGTAACGTACCTTCAACTGTGTAACTTGTTGAAACAGCACCTGAAAGCTCATGAATCTTGCCTATATCGTGTAAAATAACACCTGCGTATAATAAATCCTTATTAATTGTTGGATAAAGTATACATAACTGTTTAGCTATTTTTAGCATACTAATAATATGATGAGCAAGCCCTGATACATAAGCATGGTGATTCTTAGAAGCTGCAGGATAAATATATAATTCTTCTTCATATTTCTTTATAAACGCTCTAACAATTCGTTGTATATTTGGGTTCTCCATTTCAAAAATAAATTCAGTCATTGATGCCTTTAGTTCTTCAATTTCGACTGGAGCGGTTTCTAAAAAGTCAGATACCCGAACATTATCAGAAGTTGTGGCTATACGTATTGATTTTATTCTAAACTGGGCCCGGCCCCTAAACTCATTAATCGTTCCAGATAATTTAACAGCCTTTTCAGGAAGATACATTTCTTCATCTTCAGGTGTCGCTCCCCATAGTTTTGCATCAATTTCACCAGTTTTATCTCTAAAAATAAGCGTTAAAAATGGTTTGCCATTACTAGCAATTCCTTTTCTAACATCTTTAATTAACATAAATCCTTCAAAAGTATCATTAATTTTATAATCCATAATCCCTTTTGTCATTTTAGAACCTCCTTCTTTATTAAGTTTATCACATTTTAGCACCTGACAAATAATGAATCTCTACATCTGTTAATTCAAGTAAATGTTTTTTACATGTAAAAAGAACCACTTGTTGTTCTTTTGTTATTTCTTCTAATAATCTCATCACAGCTTGCTCTCTCTTATGATCAAAATGAACAAATGCATCATCGATAATAAACGGCACAGAATATTTTTCACTCATCACTGTACTAATAGCTATTCGTAAGGATACGTATAATTGATCGATTGTCCCCTGTGATAATTGATTAATCGTAAAGCGAGTATGAAGATTAGTCTCAACAGAAAAAGTCTTATTCTTTTCAGGTGGAAAAATCGCTACATATTTACTTTTAGTTATTATCTCAAAATAATAAGATGCTTTTTCAATGACATCTTTCATATACTTTTGGTGGAATGACCTTTTCGTTTGTTCGAGCGTATCTGTAGCGAGTTTCATAGCTGACCACTCAAAAGCTAATTCTTTTGCTCTAGCTTTTTTATAAGACATCTTATGTAAAACATCTGAGTATTCTTCTGTTTCTTCCATTTGTTTTATTTCGGCATCTAATGTTGCAATTTTTTCGCGTATATTATTAATTTCTTCATCTGCTTTTTTTATTTGTTCTTTATATTTATCAATTTTTTGATTTAAATCATATTCATCTTGATTGATTGTCAGCAGATAATCGAGAACTTCAATGTCGAAACTCATTTTTAATTGATTATAATAACTTTCTATTTGTTCTTTCAAACGCTTTTTTTTCTCTGAATTGTAATAAGTTCGGTGAAATGATTCTTCATTTTCTACAGAGGCTAATTTAAACAGAGTTGATATTTCAGCTTGATAATAATTAATTTTTTCAGTCAGTAATGCTTTTTCCTCTGTTAATTCTTCGATTATTTTTTCGTAGTTATTTATTAACTGTTCCGCCTTGTTATGAGCATCTACTTGTGAAGTGAGCTCTTCATAAGTAGTTAATGATAATCTATCTAATATTCTCGAAAGTTTCTGCTCATAAATGGTCAACTCTCCAATGATTTGCTTGTTCTTTAATTCTTTTTCGTCTTGAAAACTTTCTACTTCTTTTAATTTTTTTAGAGTTATTAAGAGTTCTGGCCAATGAATTGGCTCAATATTTTCTAGAAACTCATATTCTTTTTGCTCATTTATTACTCTCTGCTTAAATATATCTTCTCTCTGAGTAAACATTTCAAACCGTTCACTAATTTGAAGTTCTTCTCGGTTGATCTTTTGTTGGTCATTTTCTAAGTATTTTAATTGGATAAGATAATCATCTTGTTTGTCTACCTGATTTTTCATTTGAATATACTCACTTTTTGTTATGTTACTACTTTGATTACTAACAAGTGAGTCGATTAAATTTTGATTTTTCATTTCAAAATAATTTATAACATAATATAAAACAAATAAAATAATACCTGAAACAATCGTCCCGATAACAAAAAATAGATTGGTTGTTATAATTGATAATACAATTAGAATAGCTAACAAACTAATTCCACCAAATAAGACTTTTTTCTTTATACTTTCATTTTCTTTATGGGAATTTAATTCATTTACTTGTTGTGTCGTATGAGAATAATTAAATAAATGTTCTTTTAATTTATCAAGTTCTGAGGTAGCTAATAATTTTTGTTTCAATTGATTTATATTTGTTTGAATCGTTTCTAATTCACCCTCTAATAACAACCGTTCAGCTTCTATCTCTTTTTTTATTTGGTTTAATTGATAGGCTTCTTCTTCGAGTGTTTGCCATGTTTTGGTCAAATAATAAGGTAAATTTAAGTTTTTTAAGGTTGTTATATTCAAGGGAATGGCTAAATCGTTTAAAGTTATATTGATTTCTGAAACTGATTTCTCGATATTTTTAGTTAACTCATCTGATGTTGCTAGTTGATTTTTATAGTCATTTCTTTCTTTTAAAAGCTCGTTTGCTAATTTATAAGTATCGTCTGCAAGAATCGACTTTTTCAATTCATTTAAATCATTTTGATAAGTTGAAATGTTTTTTTCGATGTTAGCTTGATTGCTTAATAATGGAACAAGCGCTTCTTTATTTTTTTCTAATCGGTCAATTCCTGATTCAGGGAACTCTATCTTTTCTGGTAGTTTTTTTAATTCTTCTTTTGATTGTTTTAAATCATTTATAGTTGGGAGCAAGTGTAATTGTTTCTTGTACTGGTCTAACTGATGACGTGCTTCTCTTATATCTTTCAAATAGCTTTCTAATTTTTCTTTTCCTGCCTGCTGTTCTGATTTTAATTTTGCATAAAGACTTTCTTGATTTTTTAATTTTCGTTCAATGATAGCAAGCTCATCCAATTTTTGTAGTTCTTGATTAAGTGATGGTATTCTGCCTGCTTTTTTAAATATTTTACCTGTTTCGCGTTCAATATTTCGTTCAGCTATCTCAATATTCGTCGCTCCGGCTAGACCTACATTAAACAAGATATTACCAAACTCTTGTTCAGTAATATTTCTAATATGCAAGAGATCAATTGCTGAAAAAGAGTAAATCGACATGAACGTTTGTTTTGTTAAACCTTTTAAATAATGAGCGAGCACCTCTTCTTTATGTGATGTTTCCTGATTAGAATAGATAGTTAGTGAATCGCTCGTTCTTTCAATTGTTACTTCCTCTTTTTGTTCATCTAAAAAAGTTAAAATTCCACCAAATTTACCACTTTCAATTGGTTGATAAAATGTTTGTTCTTTAGAAGTTAAACCAAAAAGAATGAACATAATAAATTGCTGTAATGTCGTCTTTCCAGATTCATTTTCTCCATAAATCACATTTAATTCTGTTTGGTTAAAAACAACCTCTTTATCTACCCACTTACCAAATCCATATATATTAGCCCGAGTAAACTTCATTTAACCTCACCTCGGTTATAAAATTCTAAGGTGAGAATCTCTTCTGCTCTCTGCTTTAACTCTTCATTATTTATTTCATATATTTCAGGATACTTTCTTACTTGTGGGTGTGTGAGCAGATCATTCATTGATTCTTCTATACCTGACTCTTCTAAGTGAGTCAATAATTGATCAAAAAAGTAATTATTTTCAAAAAAAGTACCAGTATTTAAATTGATTTTATATTTATAAATATAGCTTGTTTGAAGATCATTAATAAGTTGAATTAACTCTGTTAATCTTTCAGTTTTTTCCCATTCAGTTATTTCGTCAGTTTGGCTATTAATCGTAAGGTGAACCAGTTCTAATTCATCTTGAGACAACATACTATTAATTTTCTCTTTAAATTGGTGCAGACTTTCTTCTTCAGTCAATTCAATAGTCAATGTTCTGAATTGGATTGCTCCTAAACGTAAAAATTCAAAATTAGTTTCTTCTTTAGTTAAATGGACTAAATAACATCCCTTTTCTCCCGCTTCATTCCGGTGACGTCCTTGAATATTCCCTGGGTAAACGATTGGTGGGTCTTCTGATAATATTTCACGTTTATGGATGTGTCCAAGAGCCCAGTAATCAAATGGCTGATTTTTTAGTTCTGAAAGTTTAAAAGGTGCATAATTAGCATGTCCATGGGCGCTATCTGCTGAACCATGTAACGTTGCGATATGATAATTTACTTCAGAAGGATTCACTAACGTGTAATCTTTAATTTTGTCTTCATTAACTGCTCTTGTCTCATAACTAAATCCATATATATTAACGAGGGGTTTGTTTTCTTTATAATGCGTAAAGTAAGTCACTTGCTCATCTGGGTAGACGCATACGTTTTCAGGATATTCAATTGGATAAAGATTACCTTGAATGAAATCATGGTTTCCGTAACTTAAATACACATTAATTCCATATGTGTTTAATTTCTCAAAGGCTGTTTTTAATTTAATTTGTGCTTTTAAACTTTGTTCATTATTATCGAACAAGTCGCCTACCAATAACACAAAATCTACTTCATGTTTAATTGCTTCATCTACTAAATTATCTAATGCTATGAATGTACTTTCTTTTACTTTTTCAAATAGTTTTTCATCAAGATCACTTAATCCGATAAATGGACTATCTAGATGAAGATCTGCTGCATGGATAAATTTAATACCTTTAGACATCTACTCGCCCACCTTTTAATCATACTTTTATTTATCCTATCACGGAATATTAATGCGAGCAAACGTTTGCCTCCACTTCAAAAAAGTACCTCTTAAAGTTAAATTTAAATTAACTTTAAGAGGTATAGATTAATTTTTGTATATTCGGGAATAGTCTGCTATATATTATCCGTGTGCTCTAATTTTCTTCTTTTTTTGATAGATTAAATGCGTTTTTAATATCTTTTAACGAGCGAGATGGTCCATACATTAGAACGCCTCCACGATATATACGAGCACCTATGAGGCCTAGAATAATAATTGTTCCTACCAAGATACCAATAGATAATGCTATTTCCCATGAAGGTACTTCTAGCATTCCAATGCGTAAAAACATAATCATAGGCGAAAAGAATGGAATAAATGAGCTAACCGTAATAAATTTCGCTTCTGGTACATTTAAACCAAACATCGCAATGAAAAATGCAATTAGAATCAAAATAATCATTGGCATCAATAGTTGTTGCAAGTCTTCTACACGACTTACAAGTGAACCAAACATAGCAGCTATTGTAGCATATAGTAAATAACCTAAAAGGAAGAATAATATAGCATATAAAAATAATGTAGGACTGATACTTTCTAAACCTAATTCTTCAAACAACCCTGATTTGATATCTTCTAGTTTAGGAAGGATTGCTAAGAAACTTCCTACTCCAACTATCACAGCTTGGGTAATCCCTAATAAAGCAATGCCAATAATCTTCGCAAACATATGCGTTACAGGAGATGCGCTAGAAATAAGTATTTCCATCACACGAGACGACTTTTCTGTTGCAACGTCTGTTGCAATCATTTGACCGTATATAAGCACTGCCATATATAATATAAAAATCATAGCATAAACAATGCCTCTAGCTATATCGAGTTCTTCATCTGTTTTAGCAGATTCATCAAGTGCTAGTTTTTCAATATTAACTGGTTGATTCATTTCTAATAGAGTATCTTCATCAATCCCAGCTTGTTCAATAAGAATTGAGTCTTTAATCACTTGCAAATTAGATTCAAGAATACTTTGTACTTCATCTCCTGCAATACTCTTAGCGTAATAAGTGATTTCTGGTAATGACTTTGCATCTTCATCTATAACAAGTAATGCATCATAATCTTCATTTTTTACAGCTTTTTTACCTTCTTCTAAGCCTTCTTTATATTCTGTTAAGTTAATCGCATCATTATCCTTTAAACTATCAACTAATCCTGAATAAATTAAAGTTGAGTCATTAACCACAATCACTTCTGAGGTATCTGTATCAGATTCGAATAGCTTAATAATTGAGTCAATATTAGCTACTGCCAAAACAAGCAATAGTAAAATAGCTGTCGTGATGATAAATGCTTTTGACTTTAAACGCGACCAATACGTGTGTCCTAGTACTAGAAAGAATTTATTCATAATCAGCACCTACTTTTTCGATGAATATGTCATTTAAAGTTGGTTCTTCAAGTTCAAATTTCTTAATAAATTGTTCACTCTTTAGTTCAGCAAAAATCTCTTTTGATATTGCTTCATTTTCTATTTGTAATTCACAACCATTTCTAAGTGGTCTGTAAGAAACAACGCCGTTAAATTCTTTTAAATATTCTAAATCTGATTCAGCATGGATAATTAAATTTTTCATCCCATACTCACGTTTAATATCATTTAAATTGCCTTGAACAACTGCCCGTCCTTTTTGTAAAATACATAAGTGCTCACACATTTCTTCTACAAGTGACATTTGATGTGAAGAAAAAATAATCGTTGTGCCAGATTTTTTCAAGTCATAAGTTGCTTGTTTTAACATTTCAACATTTAATGGGTCTAACCCTGAAAATGGTTCATCTAAAATAAGTAGTTCTGGTTTATGTAAAACACTCGAGATGAACTGGATTTTTTGTTGGTTTCCCTTTGATAATTCTTCTACTTTTTTATTTAAATATTGCGGTACTTCAAATTTTTCTAACCAGTATATAATCTCTTTTTCTGCGTCCTTTTTAGACATGCCACGTAAACGTCCTAAGTATGTCAATTGCTCTTTTACTTTTAATTTAGGATAAAGTCCTCTTTCTTCTGGTAAATAACCTACTATATTACTTGTTTTATGGTCTAACATTTTCCCACGCCAAGTAATATTACCTGAAGTTGCGTCAATTAAGCCTAAGATCATTCGAAATGTTGTCGTTTTACCAGCCCCATTTCCACCAAGAAAACCGAACATTTCATTTTCCGGTATCGTTAATGTCAGGGGTTGAACAGCGGTAAAATCCCCGAATTTTTTTGTTACTTTATTTAATTCTAAACTCATAATGTGTCTCCTTCTCTATTTATTTTAACTAAAATTTCTATTTTTTAACTTTATGGTAAAGTGACATAACTATATAAATAATCAGCGGAAAACCAATTGCCCCAATAATCATAGACAATAACATATTCACTATAAAGCTTTTTTCGCTTAATAATAACATGAGTGTTAAGACAATAAAAATAAATATAAGTGGTATAACTATTGTCATATTAACTTTTATACTTTTTTCTTCTTCTTTCCATTTAAGTTTATAAGCAGCAATTAATGTTCCAATCATAGGAATAGCAACTACGCTAAATATAGTAGCCAAGAGGAACATAAATGAATTCAGATTTCCTGATGTCATCATAGTTAAAGACCAAGCGACAATAGTTAATAAAAGCAAAGGAACACTGAATTTTCTTAGAGAAGAAGTTAAATTCTGATATTTATTAATTGTTGTTTCTTTATCTGTATAAATTGGTGCTGTTCCAGACTCAGCTCTAAATAGATGAATATTACCAGCCGAAGTTACGTGAGTCCAATTAGCATCTAAAAAAAAGCTAAAATAATCCTCTTTCTCTTCTTTTTTCAACGTTTGGTAATCAATACTATATGTGTAATTAACTTTTTCGCCTTTTTCAAGTGTATAACCCATAAAATTAAACGCTTTAACATGCCAACCTTTTAATGAATATTTATGTAATTTCTCCATATCTTTTGCTTCAAAAAATGCTAAGCCACCTGAGGTTATAAGTTTTGTTTCCTTCATTCTTCACTTTCCTCCAATCCCTTTTCTGCTAATTGCATGATTAATTGTCTAACTTTCAAATTTTCTGCTAAGACGTTTTTCCCTTTTTGTGTGAGAAGATAACTTTTACGTCTTGAATCTGATTGATCATATAAATAAATCCATTCTTGCTTGAGTAGTTTCTTAATGATTGTGTACATTGAAGCGGGACCTATTACAATTTCTCCATTCGTTTTTTCTTCTATTAAATTCATTATGCCGTAACCATGATTAGGTTGTGTTAGAGTTGCCATGATATTAAACATAGAATCTGTTACTAGTTCTGTTTGCTTCAATTCATCACCTTCTGTATGCAATCAATATATATCATATTGTGATATATTGACTAAACTATATCACAATGTGATATATATGTCTATTATTATTAAAGTTTTTTATATACTTTTGGATAGGTCTTTTGGTTTTTATTTTTATTATTTATTAAACTATTAATTTGTAAGCCTTATCATTTAACTTCCAATTAGACAGATTTAATGACATAATAAGGCTAAGAAAGATTACTATTAGGAGGTGTCTAAATGAAGCATTATAACCTCACTGCTTTTGAGCGCTCTGGTGAAAAAGTTATCGACGAAGAGTTTACTGCACAAAATAACGAAGAAGCTAAGGCATGGACCCTTAGAAAGTTAGAACAAGAAGGCTTTTCCCATTTACCGCACCGTTGCGTTACTGATAACGCTAAACTTGTTTCTTTTCACAGATAATAAAATCCCCCTAAACAAATTGTTTAGGGGGATTTTATTATTAAGATTTTTATTTCATTGAATTTTCATACGCTTCTTCTAAAGGCTTCATGATTACAGTACTAACTTCTTGAATCAACTGATTTAGTTGATGCTCATTAGCCATGAAATCATTAACAATTTCATTTTCTTTTAAAAGCTCAAATTGTTGACGTGATTCTTCGATTTCAGCTTCAGTCACTTCAATCCCTTGAGATTGTTTTTCATTCAAGCTAATTTGAAAATCACGGAATCCTTCATATAATTTACGAGCTTCCTCATCGTCAAGCATTGCTTTAAATGATTCTTCAAATGCAGTAAATGCTTCTGATTCACGTAATTCATTTTGTACTTCTAATGATTTTTCTTCTAATTTAGACATAAGATTAAGACACCTCCAAATTTAATGTATGCAAATCACTATAACAGACCTAAGTTTATCTGTATACTGATTCAATTTTATTTTTATAAAGTATGTGTCATATCTTCAGGAACAACGTATTCATCAAATTCTTTTTCTGTTAATAGACCTGATGCTATTGCTGCTTCTTTAAGCGTTGTGTTTTCGTCAAACGCTTTTTTTGCAATCTTAGCTGCATTTTCATAACCAATATGAGGATTAAGAGCCGTTACTAACATTAATGAACCGTTTAAAAACTCATCAATTTTTTCATAATTAGCTTCAATGCCACGTACCGCACGTTCTTCAAAGGACAACATACCGTCTGCTAATAATTGAGCAGATTGCAAGAAATTATAAGCAATTACAGGCTTAAATACATTTAATTCAAAATTACCTTGACTTGCTGCAAAACCAATTGTTGCATCGTTACCCATAACTTGGGTTACTAACATTGTCAAAGCTTCACTCTGAGTTGGGTTTACTTTCCCTGGCATAATTGAACTTCCTGGTTCATTAGCTGGGATTGTAATTTCTCCTAGGCCAGAACGAGGCCCACTTGATAACCAACGTACATCGTTTGCAATTTTCATTAAGTCAGCCGCTAAAGCTTTTAGTGCTCCATGAGCATAAACTGCTTCATCATAACTTGTTAATGAATGGAATTTATTAACCTCGGAACGGAATGTACGGTCTGTTGATTTACTTATTTCAGCACATACACGATCTGAAAATTCTGGATGTGCATTAAGTCCTGTACCAACTGCTGTTCCGCCAATTGCTAAATCCTTTAGATGTTCAGCACTTTCATTAATCATGATTTCAGCCTTTTCCAACATACGGTGCCACCCACTCATTTCTTGCCCTAATGTAATAGGTGTTGCATCTTGTAAATGTGTCCGGCCTATCTTAACAACATCTTTAAATGCTTTTACTTTAACAGCAATTGAATCTTTTAATACTTTAACTGAGGGGATTACCTCATCTTCTAATTTCAATACAGCTGCAACATGAAGTGCTGTCGGGTATGTGTCGTTAGAACTTTGTGATTTATTCACATCATCGTTTGGATGTAAAACAAGCTCACTGCCTTGCTCTTTCAACCATTCATTTCCTACATAAGCTAATACTTCGTTAACGTTCATGTTTGATTGGGTCCCACTTCCAGTTTGCCAAACAACTAATGGAAAGTGTTCATCTAATTCGCCTGCAACTATTTTATCTGCTGCATATGCAATTGCATTTGATTTTTCTTCTTCTAATAAACCTAAATCGTGATTAGCTCTTGCTGCACTTCTTTTAAGTATTGCAAATGCTTTAATAATCTCTTTAGGCATTTTTTCATTCCCGATTGGGAAATTTTGTTTACTTCTTTGTGTCTGAGCACCCCAAAATTTATCAGAAGGTACTTTTACTTCACCTAGTGTGTCTTTTTCTATACGATAACTCAATTCAATTCCTCCTTGTAGGTAATTGATCCAACCTCAACTTTCATTGTAACAAATCATCTTGAATTAATGAAATCTTAAACTTAATAAGAATAGCTATAAGTAAATATACCTTTTTTAATAAATTCGTCCGTAGATTGACACTAAATTGTAAATCTTAGTTAAATTATTATGGGTTATAGGGTATATAATAGATACAAGTTATTAAACAAAGGAGTAAATAAACATGCCAATGATTTGGACGCATATTATGTTTTCTGAAGAAGTAATTGATCAAACTGAAAAAATTGTAAACTTTACTTTAGATGAAGATTATCTAATCTTTGGCGCACAAGGCGATAATTTATTAGAGTTTACTCCTTTTTGGTCTAAAGACAAAATCGTTTCTAATAAACATTCTTTAAAACTTGTCGCTAAAAATAGTGAAGAAAACTTTATCAAACTGATTAAGTCAACTTCTTATACAAATAAGAAAGTTACTTCATACCTTATTGGTTACATTACTTATTGTTTTTTAGAAAAACATACTATAAAGTATATTGATTATTTCATTCAAGCCAAAGGATCGAATAAAAATACGGTTAAAACAGCAATCGACACATTATTAATGCGTCGTTATCATAATTTAGACACGCGTAAAATACCAGTCTTCAAAGAATTTAAACTGGGCTTATATATAGATAAAGATATTAAGCATACAATGAATATAATTAATCATTATTTAGCTAACAATCTTCAAAAAGCTTATTTTCACACACTCATAAGCTTAAGATGGCTTTTCGACCCAGTTGGGTGGAAGGCAAAAGTATTTCCGTCTTACACCCCTTTATTCGACCCGCACTTGAAATTAACTGACAACCATAATTTTTTAAATGAAAGTCATGTTATTTGGGATGAATTTAATAATGACTCTAGATCCTTTATCGAAATATACAATCAAGCTAAACTTGAAGCAACAAACTTTTTAAGTCATTTAGTTACGTATTGGGAGAAAAATGATGAACAAAGTTTAGATGTAGCAATTCAATTACTTAAAGATTTAAATAAAAAAACCAATTAAAAATTAATTGGTTTTTTAGTTTGATTTATTTTTTATTTATAAAATCTTGATATTTTTGGCTTAATGTTCTAAACATTTCTTCATTTGAGGTGTCTAATGCGTAATTAATTTGTTCAACTAAGTTCGTGTGATTCCACTCATAGCATAAGTTGTCTAACGTTAACCTAGCTGTCAATTGCATCTGATATGGTATCTCGTTACGCTTCGCATGGCTAGCCTGATAGTTGGGATGACCGTTCTCTTTATGTCTTTTCATAAATTACGCCTCCTTAAATTTCTTACTTCTATTATGCAGAATTTTCTGAATAATAGCAAGACGTATTTTACATTGTTAGTAAATAAACTGTGCCAATAGCACCTACCACAACAAACATAATATTAAGTCCTAAAAAAGCGAGACCAATAGCAACAATCCCTCCAATAATCCCAACCATTGGTTCATTTTCTTTTACATACAAAATTCCCGGAAAAATCATCGACCCTAAAGCTGCATAGGGTATGGCTGATAACCATTTATTTATCCAATCTTTAAACACCATCTTTTCCACTATAAAAGCTGGAATAATTCTTGGAACCATAGTAACAAGTGACATACCTATAATAATAACAAATATCACTTACTTGTCCTCCTTTAGCAAGACCACACCACTTAGACCACCTATTAAGGTACCTAAAACAATTGCCCATCCATCACTCATAATTTGTGAGAATACAAAATTAACGGCCATTGCAACAATAACAATTAACATGACTCTCATGTTTTTCTTAATAGACGGAACAAGTAATCCAATAAAGAGCGCATACAATGCGATTCCCATACTCTGACTTAATTGCTCAGGGATGACATTGCCTAAGACTCCGCCTACAAAACTACCTATCACCCAAGCGAGATATCCGGTTAATATAATAGTCAGAAAAAAAACATAACCATTTTTCTTGTTAGCTTGCTCAATATTGAGAGAACTCACAGCAAAGGCTTCATCAGTCAAACCGAGCCCTAATGATACTCTACCTTTTCTGCCGATATTTGCTTGAATATTATTCATAAGTGATAAACTCATAATAAAATGCCTAAAATTCAATACAAATGTTGCCACAATTATTTCTATCGCTGAAGCACTACTAATAATCATATTAGCACCCATAAACTGACTTGCCCCTGCGTATACAAACGCGCTCATCATTGTTAATTCTAAAATTGACATACCAGCTTGTTTAGCTAGTATGCCAAAGGTTAGAGCAACAGGGATATATCCAAGCGTAATTGGAAGTGAAGCTTGAATACCTAATTTTATCATTTTTCCGGTAGAATCTTTTACCACATTACTTGTTGTTTCACTCAATTTTTATCACCCTGACTTCTAATCTTGCTCTGTTAAAATTAACGGTCCTTCTTTCGTAATAGCAAGCGTATGTTCATACTGAGCTGAACGGCCTTTGTCTTGTGTACGAGCTGTCCAATTATTACTATCCATTTGACTATGCCATGTGCCTTCATTAATCATTGGTTCAATTGTAATAACCATACCTTCTCTTAAACGCGCACCCTTATTAGGTAATCCAAAATGAGGGATATGTGGCGGTTCATGTAATGTTGGTCCAATCCCATGTCCTGTGAAATCTCTTACAACTGAAAACCCTTCTTTTTCAGCATAAGTTTGAATAGCATGCCCGATGTCGCCTATTCGATTGCCAATTTGTGCTTGCTCTATACCAATGTATAATGCTTTTTTTGTCACTTCCATTAAACGTTTACCAGCAGGGTCTAATTCTCCTACGGCATAAGTCCATGCAGAGTCAGCAAGACCACCATTTAAGTTAACAACCATATCGATTGTGACAAGATCACCATCAACTAATTTTTGCTTACGGGGAAAACCGTGACAAATCTCATCATTGATTGAGGCACATGTTGCATACTCATATCCTTCAAAACCTTTTTGTTCAGGTGTTGCGCCATGTTCTTTTAAAAAATTTTCAACAAATGTATCTATCTCCATCGTAGTAATTCCAGGTTTAATCATTTTTGCTATTTCTTTATGTGTTTTTACTAATAAGTCACCTGCTAATTTCATTTGTTCTATTTCGCGTTTACTTTTACGTGTAATCAAATAACTTCGCCCTCTCTGTATATCTATAACTTTAAACAGTCTACAGTTTATTTTACGCTTTTTATCAAAAAAAAGCTAACCAACACTATTTGTTTGAGTGTTCGTTAGCTTTAAATGAATGGCTTAGTTTAGAATGGCATTGGATTTAACCACTGTCCTCCGTCCATTGTCACAACTTCTCCATTTATGTAAGCGGCATCATCTGAAAACAAGAAAAATGCCAATCCTGCTATTTCTTCAGGCGTACCAAATCTTTTTAATGGGATTGACTCACGTGTTTTTTCAGCCATATCTTCAGATAACATTAATTTTTCTGCTCCGCCTGTACGCTCAATTGGACCGGGTGCTATTGCATTTGTTCGAATACCAAAGCGCGTTCCCCATTCAACTGCTAATGTGCGTGTTAAGCTTAATACACCAGCTTTAGCTGCTGCACTATGTGCTACACCCGCGCCTGCATCCCAAGCATAAGTTGCTACCATATTTATAACTGATCCTTTATGTTCAGTCTTTATCCAATGCTTACCTACAGCTTGGCTACAATAAAATGTTCCGTTTAAAACGATATCAATAACTGAATTCCATCCATTTGGTGATAGATCTTCAGCTAAAGCAATAAAGTTACCTGCCGCATTATTTACTAAATGATCAATTTGACCAAACTTTTCAACCGTTTCACTTACCATACGATCGATATCCTCTATATTTCTTACATCCATAACGAAAGGATGGACAATTCCTGTTGCTGTTTTTTCAATTTCTGCTTTAGCCTCTGCTAATCTTTCTTCATTTCTTCCTGTCATGACAACAGTCGCACCTTCATTTGCGAATCTTTGAACCATAGCTTTTCCCATACCACTAGAACCACCTGTTACAATAACTACTTTACCCTTCATTAATAATCTCCCCCATATAATTGTGAATGGTTATTCATTTTAATTTAATAACAGTGTATCAAACTTAATAAGAAAAAGACATACCTTTATAAGATATGTCTAAATATAATCAGTTATGTCATAAATCTCTCCATTTTTTATACCTGATTCGTTAGTCAATATATCTACTAATACACCCCCTACTATATCTGTATCTTTTAATAGGTTGCTTTTTTTATAGTCTTTAAAATTTTCAACTTCAATAAAAGCTTCTTTGTCTTGCTCTCTAATATGTTTTTGCATATCTGTGTCCATGACACCTGGACTAAAAGCAAATATTTTATTATGTGTTTTTAACTGGTCTTGTTCTTTACCAACTGTGTTGGTGTAAGCATTAATACTCGCTTTTGCACTTCCATACGCACTCCAACCATAAACTGCTTTGTGGGCTGCTCCACTCGTAACATTTGCAATAACGAGTGAGTAATCAGATAAGTCATTAAATTTTAAAAATGTATTAGTTATCATCATTGGTGTCAGTGTGTTTATTTGAAAATGTTTTATTAATTTTTCTGAATCAATTTCTTTTGCTTGATTCATTGGTTCTAAAATTCCTGCGTTGTTAACGATATAAAAAGTAGAGACTTCATACTGATTTATTAGATTATTTGCCTGCTTGATCATTTCTTCAACAGCATTTGGGTTTGTTAAATCTACATTTAAATGAAAATAATTCATTTTTAAATCTTCTGCTTTATTTTTTAGTTTTGAGTTTTCTGTTCTTGAAACACCGATTACATGAACATTTGATTCTAATAAAAAATTAGCAACTGACTCACCGAGCCCTTTTGAAGTACCTGTTACAAGTGCGAATCTCATTTTACCCCTCCTATTTAAATGTATTCCAGTAATAAACAAGTGTTTCCATACCTAAGTCAAAGCTATTCAATGGAAAACTTTCATTTGGTGAGTGTAATCTGTCTTCTGGCGTTCCAAATCCTAATAATACAATTGGATGTTTATATAAATCATCCAACCATTCAACAACAGGGATAGAGCCTCCCATACGAACAAAAACAGCCTCTTTACCAAATGCTTGTTTATAACTTTCTGCTGCTTGAGTAATAAGTGGATCCGTTGGTTCTACTTTATATGCTTTTGCAGAAAGCTTTTCTTTCTTAACATTGACTTTCACGCCTGCAGGTTTATTTTTCTGGATATGTTTTTCTAATAAGTTTTGAATTTCTTCTGGATCTTGATTAGGTACAATGCGGCATGTAATTTTCGCTGTGGCTGAAGCTGGAATAATCGTTTTAGTCCCTTCTCCTTGATACCCACCATAAATACCATTCACTTCAAATGTAGGCCTTGCCATTGTATGTTCTTTTGCTGTATAGCCTTTTTCAGAAACTGTTTCAATAGCGCCTGTTGTTTCTAAATAATCTTCACCTTCAACATTTTTTATTAATTCTCTTTCATCTTGCGTTAAATCTTCGACCCCGTCATAAAATCCATCAACTGTAATATATTCATCTTTATTTTTCATTGTCGCTAAAATTTGCGTTAATGCCATTGCTGGATTCTTAACAGCCCCACCATATATACCTGAATGTAGATCTTGACTAGGCCCTGTCACTTCAATTTCAATGCCAGTAAAACCTTTTAAACCATATAGAATAGTCGGCTGTCCTTCAGCGACCATACCTGAATCTGAAATAACTGTGAAATCAGCTGCGAATTTTTCTTTATTTTCATTTAAATATTTATAAAGATTCTCACTTCCGACTTCTTCTTCACCTTCAATACATACTTTTACGTTAAGAGGTAATTTTCCTTCTGTTTTCATAAACGCTTTAAACACTGCTAGATGCATAAATACTTGTCCTTTATCATCGCTTGCACCACGGGCATAGATTCGGTTATTTCTTATTTCAGGGCTGAATGGATCGCTTACCCAATCTTCATAAGGGTCAGCTGGTTGAACGTCATAATGTCCATAAAGCAAGACTGTTGGTGCATCCTTTCCTGCTTCCATATAATCACCATAAATAATTGGATGTCCGTTGGTTTCTATTGTTTCTAAATTAGAAAAACCAATATCCTTCAAATATTCATAAACATAGTTCCCTGCACGTTTAACATCTTCTGTGAATTCAGAGTCTGTACTCACACTCGGTATTTTTAAAAAGTCATCTAGTTCCTTTAAATTTTCATTCCTATTTTCTTTTAAATATTTTAATACATTTTCACTCATTTAATTTCTTCCCTTCATTTATTAATAATTGTCATCAAAATAATCGATTGGAACAAATACTCCTGCTTTGCCAATTTCATCGTCATCAATTGTCGCAAATATAACGCCAATCACTTCACCATTTTGGTTAATAACTGGACTTCCACTGTTACCTCTGTAGACAGGAGCATCAATTGCAATAACAGGTTGATCCCAACTTTTTAGGTGAATCTCTTCAATCAAATTTCCTTTATTTGCAATGCCACTAAATTTTAAAGGATTACCAATAAAGTAAATAAACTCATTTTTTTCATAAACTGGATTTTCAGCAAGCTTTAAGTGAGGCGTGGGTTCACCTATATCAATTTTAACAACTGCTAAATCAATGTCTGGATAATCATCAATTACTTCGCCTGTAAATAACCCATGTTCAGGAACACCCACAGTAACCGTCTCATTTCCATCGACGACATGACTATTTGTCAGCATTAATCCATCATTTGAAAATAAAAAACCTGTACCTTTACTATCGTCTGTCTCAATAACTGTAATCGACTTTTTGTATTCTTTAATATTATCTTGTTTTGATAGTTCAGTTGATGTTATCAAAAATTCAATAGCTGGAATTGAAAGGGTTTGTGGCAAAAGTGCAACGACATTAAATGCTAACGCAAGAGATATTAGCCAAAATGCCCACTTAGGAAATCTTCGTTTCGGTTTACCATATTTTTTTTCATATGCTTCACGAGCAAATGTCTTTTCTCTAGCCTCTTTGACCAACTCAGACATTTCCTCATCATCAATCTCTTCAACCAAATCAGTGTCAATAATATCTTCTTTAATAGTCATGTCACCTCCTATTGACATTTAGTTATTATAGTTATCATACCATTTTTTTAACACTCTCACATTTTTATATTTTATCTAGCTAAACTACCATTAGATTAAAATTATGTTATAATTAGTTAATTATTAATTTTTAATTTAAACTATTATAAGCTTGGAGTGGTCAGTTTGTTTTTAAAGGAAATGTTGGAATATAATAAGAAATTTGTTGAGGGAAAAGAATATGAATTATACGGATCAGACTCAATCCCTAACAAAAAAATGGTTATTTTTACATGCATGGAGTCAAGGCTTGTAGAATTATTACCTAAAGCTTTAAACATTCATAATGGTGATGTCAAGATGGTTAAAAATGCTGGGGCGATTATTCGAAAGCCTTTTGACAGCATTATTAAAAGTTTGCTTGTAGCCGTTTATAATTTAAAAGCTGAGCAAATTATTGTTATTGGTCACCATGACTGTGGAATGTCTAATGTTGACACTAATGCCTTGGTTGATAATATGAAGGCTAAAGGAATTAGCGAAGAAACGCTTAACGCTATCGATTATGCTGGTATTGACGTACACCAAGAATTCCATGGTTTTGAAACAGTTGAAGACTCAATAAATCAAAGTGTTGATATTATTAGAAATCATCCACTTCTTCCTGACTATGTTAAAGTACACGGCCTTGTAATTGACCCTAACACTGGAAAAGTCGACATGGTGTATAGAGATCCTAAAAGTAATCAAGATGATTTTTAAATCAAAAAAACATTAACTTATTTTTAAGTTAATGTTTTTTTGATGTTTCTTCTATAATTTCGATAACTTTATTAAATGAATCTACTGTTTCATTGGCCATCATTTTATCTAGCATTTTAGGACTATATAAAATTAATTCATCTAAAGCTTCTAATAAAGACTGGCCCGTTAACTTCTCTTCGTCTAGCACTCTCGCATAACCTTGCTTTTCAAACGATCTCGCATTAACAATCTGATCACCACGACTTGCACCTACAGCAAGCGGAATAAGTAACATTGGAATATTTAACGCTAAAAATTCAAATATCGCATTAGAACCCGCTCGAGAGATAATATAATCTGTAATCGAATATAAATTTTTTAACTCATCTTTAACATATTTATATTGAACGTACCCATCTTTTTGGATTGTTTCATCAATACCATCAGCACCACATATATGAATGATTTGGTAATTAACTAGTAAAGTAGATAAGTTGTCTCTCACAATTTCATTAATTATCCGAGATCCTCCACTACCACCCATTATTAGGATAACTGGTTTTGACTCATTAAATTTAGTTAATTGATAACCCTTCTCCTGTGACCCCTCAATTAGTTCTTTTCTTACCACTGCTCCCACATTAATGGTCTTCTTAACTGGCAGGTAATTTACGGTTTCTGGGAATGTTGTTAGTATTTGTTTGGAAAAAGGCGTAGCTAATCTGTTTGCTAATCCTGGAGTAAAATCTGATTCATGTGTAATAATTGGCACTCTTCTAAGCCAACCAGCAAAACTCACAGGCACAGAAACAAACCCACCTTTAGAAAATATCACGTCAGGTCGTGTGCGTCCGATAATTCGCCAAGATTGAAAAACTCCTTTTAAAATTTTAAATGGATCTTTAAAATTCTCTATCGATAAGTAACGTCTTAACTTCCCAGTTGAAACAGAATGATAAGTTACATATTCAAAATTCGTAATTAATTCTTTCTCAATGCCTGAAATTGATCCGATATAATCAATTTTCCAACCTTTTTTATGAAAGTAAGGGATTAGAGCAGTATTAACTATAACGTGTCCTGCTGTTCCTCCACCAGTAAATAATATGCGTTTTTCTTTCATGCGATTAGTTCTCCTCTTAAAAATATATTAAATATTATTATAGCTAAATAGTTTCTTAATTGATACCAATAAGTAATTATTTGGTTTAAAAAACACCTTTAAAGTATAATTTATAATTTACTCTAAAGGTGTTTCTATATTTTATAAATACTTAGTTTTTATTCTTCTGTATCAGAAATTAGTCCAGATAATACATGCACTCTTAAAATGATTCCTTGTAGCTTTTGTTCTTCATTTACAACAGCCAAAGGGAATTTTGTCTGAAGTGACTTAGATATTATATCATTTACGTATTCTTCTTCATCGACTATTTCAATATTCTTATTTAAAATACTCTCAACCGTTCGATTCTGTTTGATTGCTTTAACTGCATCGTCAATTGTAATAATGCCTATTAACTTTCCGATGTTGTCTTCTACAAATATACTCGACAGACTACTTTCTCTCATTTTTTTAACTGCTTGATTTGCAGTATCTTCTATAGATACAATCATTCGAGCTTCACTCATTATGTGTTTGGCTTGGAACACTTTCGAACGATCAATATCTTGAATAAAATCAACAATGTAATCATTAGCCGGTTCTTCAATAATTTCTTCTGGCGTACCCACTTGAACAACACGGCCGTCTCTCATCACTGCAATCCGATCACCTAATCGAAAGGCTTCATTCACATCATGCGTAATAAATACAATCGTCTTCTGTAATTTTTCTTGTAAATTAACTAGTTCGGCTTGCATTTCGCGACGGATAAGTGGATCTAATGCACTGAAGGGTTCATCCATTAATAATATATCTGGATCATTTGCTAATGCACGAGCCAAACCTACTCGTTGTTGCATCCCTCCAGATAGTTGGCTAGGATACTGGTCTTCATACCCTTTTAATCCAACAAGTTCTATGTTTTTAAGTGCTATTTCTTTACGTTCTTTTTTTGACATTTTACGAATTTCTAAACCGTATTCTACGTTTGCTAATATTGTCCGGTGATCAAACAGGCCAAAGTGCTGAAACACCATTGCTATTTTTTCTTGGCGTACTTTTTTTAATTTGTTTCGGTCACCTTTTGCAATGTCTTGTCCATCAATATACACCGAACCTGTTGTTGGTACATTTAATAAATTAAGACAACGAATTAAAGTAGATTTTCCACTTCCTGACAGACCCATTACTACAAAGACTTCTCCCTGTTTTATCTCAAGTGAAGCATCATAAACTCCAACCGTATGATTTGTTTCGTTTAATATATCGTCTTTTGATCTGCCTTCTTCTACCATTGGTATTACTGAAGAAGGATCTGGTCCAAAAATTTTAGATACATGTTCAAGTTTTATTTTAGTTGTCATTTGTTTACCCTCCGATGTTTTTGAAATCTATCGGCAACACCATTGGTAATTCTATCAATAATAATTGCTAAGAAGACAATACTAATACCTGCTTCAAAACCTAATGCGATATCAATTCTGTTTATTGAGATAAGCACTTGTTCACCAAGCCCAGACGCACCAACCATTGAGGCAATTACTACCATTGCAAGAGCCATCATTGTTGTTTGGTTTACACCAGCCATAATTGTAGGTAAAGCTTGGGGCAGTTGGACTTTGCGTAACATTTGTCCTCTTGATGAACCAAATGATAATGCTGATTCAATGACTTCGTCTTCTACTCCTCTTATTGCAAGCTCGGTTAATCTAATGACAGGTGGAACAGAATATATTAAAGTCGCAAAAATTGCTGATACATTTCCAAGACCAAAAAAGAATATTGCTGGTATCAAGTATACAAAACTTGGCATGGTCTGCATTGCATCTAATATAGGGCGCATAATATTTGATACTAATCGACTAAATGACATCCATATACCCATTGGAATACCAACAATTAATGATATTCCAACTGCCGCAGTGATAATTGCAATCGTTGTCATCATATCAGTCCACAACCCAAATGTCCCTATAAGGAATATAAATATACCAAAAACTGCGCCTGATAAAATTGATTGAAAATACCAACCTAATGCAAATATAACAAGTATAAACACCCACCAAGGCATCCAAACTAAAAAGTCGTCTATTCCATTAATTGATCTTGATGCAATAAAGAATATAAAATCAAAAAAACCTGAAAACGTTGATGCTATGTAATTGACAAAATCTTCAACATACTTTCCAATTTTTGTTGTTATTTCTGGGAAATTTTCCATATATACACCGCTCTTGCAGCTTCCACATCCTAACGTTTATTTTATTTAAGCATTGAGTTAAAAATTAATCAAGACAGACATCTGATTATTTAACCAGTTGTCTGTCTTGCTTCTTATAAGGCTTCTTTTACCTTGTCTGCAACTTCATCTGAAACCCATGGAGTCCAAATATCTTCATGTTCATTCATCCACCAAATTGCAGCTTCATCACTAGATGCATCATTTTCTTCCATATATTCTAAAGCTTCTTCTGTTAACTCACTACTTGTTTCATAGTTTTCTAAGAATTCTACAACATCTGGTGCTTGTTCTGGCATATCCTTATGCACACCAACAACAACATCATTTGGAGGGAATTCAGTACCACTATTTTCTTCCCAAGTCTCTTCGTCATATGGCTCTTCTTCTAAAAGTGTTAGGTCATACTTAGCAGTGATCGCTGTAGGTGCCCAGTAATAACCAACCCAACCTTCACCTTTATTATAAGCATCAACTAATGATGCGACAATTGCTGCGTCTGAACCAGGTAAGAAGTTATTCAATGTTTCATCTAATCCATATGTATCAAACTTCTCTGTAATATTCTTTTCTAATTCCCAACCACTTGGCGCATTAATGACTCTACCCTTACCTGGGTCTTCTGGATCTTCAAATACTTCAGGATATTTCTTTAAATCTTCAACCGTTTTTAAATCTGGTGCAAGTGGTTCAATATCTCTTTCTGGATCTCCTTCAATAACATAAGTAGGAACATACAAACCTTGGTCATTATCATCAAAGTTTGTTGATAAAGCTTTAATGTCACCAGAATCAATCGACTCTTCATATAATTCTTTTATGTTATCAGTCCAAATCTCTGTATAGATTTGAATATCACCATCACGTAAACCTTGAATTGTCGTAGCAGTTGAACCTGAGATAACATCTGTTTTATAATCAAAACCATTCTCAATAATTGTCTGAGCAACACTGTTGTGGAATCTTATACTATCCCATCCTGCGTCAGCAAAAACTAATGTATCAATTTCTTTTGCTTCGTCTTTAGAACCACTATCGCTATCCCCACCACCACAAGCGGTTACAAAAGCTAGCAAAAAGATTATACCAATCGTAAATAAGGATCTTTTCATTTTCTAATTATTCCCCTTTGTTTAGTTATTAAGTTCTCTCTTTAACGCTTTTTTTAGCCTATTACTATCATAGCGAATCTTTTTGTTTATTACAAAAGAGATTTTACGCATTAAAGTCTTATATTATGATAAATAGTAATGTATTTTTTATTATTAACTACATTTATACAGTTATAATGATTTATGCTCGCTTTTGCTACCTATCTTGCAATATTTACAGCAAATAAAGTAAAAATATTTAGATTCTTTAGCTACATTGTTTTCTTTAAGCTTCATAAACATTTTTAGAACCCTGTTGATTTTCAGATTCCTACAATAACTAGTAAAATATAATGATTTTAAATTTTCAATCGATATATCATATTTATCGTAAGCGATTACAATTGTAAAAGTAAAAAGACTAGGCAAAATATTTTTGCCTAGTCTTTAATTATATTATTAACCTTGTAGTAATAAATCATATGGATCTTCAAGCATTTCTTTAATTCTAACTAAGAAACGTACTGCTTCTGAACCATCAACAATTCTGTGGTCATAAGACAATGCTAAATACATCATTGGGCGAACTTCAATTGTGTCGTCCGGCATTACCATTGCACGTTTAACAATGTTATGCATTCCTAAGATACCAACTTGTGGTGCGTTTAAAATTGGTGTAGACAACATTGAACCAAATATTCCACCATTTGTGATTGTAAATGATCCGCCTTGTAATTCATTAATACCTAATGAATTATCTTGCGCTTTACCACCAAGATCTTTAATTTCTTTTTCAATTTCACCGAAGTCTAATTTATCAGCGTCACGAATAACAGGAACAACTAATCCACCTGGTGCTCCAACCGCAATTCCAATATCGTAATATTCTTTGATTAGTAAATCTGTACCGTCAATTTCAGCATTTAGCAGTGGGAACTCTTTTAAAGCTGCTACACTAGCTTTTGTAAAGAATGACATGAAACCAAGTTTAATATCATTTTTTGCAACAAATTTATCTTGACGCTCTTTACGTAAATTCATGATAGCTGTCATATCTACTTCGTTAAATGTAGTTAACATTGCTGCAGTTTGTTGAGCTTCTACTAAACGTTTAGCAATAGTTTGACGACGACGCGTCATTTTTTCGCGTTTTGTTGGTTTAGCAAACTCTTCTTTCTCTTCAGCTGGAGCAGATGATTTTGGTGCTTGTGCTGGTGCTTTAGCTGCTGCTTCAACATCTTCAGGACGAATACGACCTAAAGGATCATGTGCTGTTACTTTACTTAAATCAATATTTAGTTCACGCGCACGCTTTCTAGCTGCAGGAGATGCAACAAAACCATCATCTCCTGTAGCAACTTCTTCTGGTTCTTTTTCTTCTTCTTTTTCTGAAGTTGTTGGAGCTTTAGCTTCTTCTTTTGGTTCTTCTTTTTCAGCTTCTTTAGTTTCTGTAGGTTCTGTAGTTGCACCTGCTTCGGCATTCTCGTCAATCTTACCGATTGCATCTCCTACTTCAACATCTTCTCCTTCATCATGAAGAATTTCTACAAGTACACCTGTAAATTCAGAGTTAACCTCAACGTTAACTTTATCTGTTTCTAACTCAACAACAGGATCACCCTGTTTAACTGTATCACCTGGTTTTACAAGCCACTCTGCTATTGTTCCTTCTGTAATTGACTCTGCTAGTTCTGGAATTATAATTTCCTTCACTGTTAATTTCCTCCCTTTTTAGGATTAATTGCGTCTTCGATAATTTTGCTTTGAATTAAGTTATGAATATTAGAATTTCCAACTGAAGTCGATGCTCTACTTGGTTGACCGATATAACGAATTGGAATTCCTTTAGCTACAATGTCCCGTAACTCTTCTAATACGAACAACCAACCACCCATGTTTTGTGGCTCTTCTTGAACCCAAACTACTTCTTCTAAATTAGGTAATTGTTTTAATTCTTCTATTAGTTGTTCTTTCGGGAATGGGTATAACTGTTCTACTCTTAAAGCTCTTAACCAATCAAATTTCTCTTCTGAATCTACGATAGCTGTTTCAATATCAACCATAACTTTACCTGTACCTAATAAAAGACGTTTTGCATTTTTCTTACTTACATTTAAATTAGGTTGATTACGTAAAGTTAAGAACTTACCTTCTGCAAACTCTTTTGGTTCAGATGCTACACGCTGATCACGTAATAAACTCTTCGGTGACATTACAACAAGCGGTCTTGCTTCTTCTTTATCTTGCATTTTTGCTTGTCTGCGTAATAAGTGGAAGAATTGTGCTGCTGATGTCACATTAGCAACAATTAAGTTGTTCTCGCCTGCCATTTGTAAGAAGCGTTCAAGTCTAGCACTTGAATGTTCTGGTCCTTGGCCTTCATAACCGTGAGGTAAAAGCAAGACCATGTTTGATTTTTCGCCCCATTTAGCACGAGCAGATGAAATAAACTGATCTAACATTACTTGTCCAACGTTTACGAAATCACCAAATTGTGCTTCCCAAATAACTAAGGTCTCAGGCGATTGAATACTATAACCATATTCGAATCCTAAAACAGCTGTTTCCGAAAGTGGACTATTGTGAATATCAAATGATGCTTTGGCATCTTCTAGTCCATGCATTAAACAATATTTGTCATTTGTTTCTGTATCATATAAAACTAGGTTTCTATGCGCGAAAGTACCTCGTTCTGAGTCTTGTCCAGTTAAACGAATTGGAATACCATCGCTGATAATTGATGCATAAGCTAATGCTTCTCCAGCACCCCAATCAGCTTTGTTACCTTCATCAAACATAGTTTTACGTCGATTAAAGACACGATCTAAACGTTTGAATCGATTAAAGTTCTCAGGTACTTCAAGCATTTCTTTATTTAATTTTTGTAATTTTTCAACAGGTACTGCTGTTTCATATTCATCAATACTTTTTACAAGTATATTTGGCATTTTAACTTCAGACATACCTTTTAGGCTGTCTTCAGTCATACTATTATATACGTCTTGTAATTTCTCTTGCATTTCATCTTGAATTTTCTGATAATCTTCTTCTTTGATAAGCCCGTCGTTTGTAAGTTTATCAGCATATATCTCAGTGACAGTTGGATGTTTGTCAATTTCTTTATATAACATAGGTTGTGTTGATCTCGGCTCATCCATTTCGTTATGGCCATATCGTCTATAACCTACTAGATCAATTAAGCAATCTTTTTCAAATTTCTTTGTGTATTCAAATGCTAATTTAGCTGCTGACACACAAGCAACTGGATGGTCAGCATTTACGCGGATAATTGGAATTTCATAACCTTTAGCCAGATCACTCGCATAACGAGTTGAACGCCCTTCTTTACGGTCAGTCGTGAAACCAATTAAGTTATTTGCAATGATGTGTAATGAACCTCCTGTACGGTAACCTTTGAGTCCACCTAAGTTTAGAGATTCCGGTACAATACCTTCTCCAATAAATGAAGCATCACCATGGATTAATATACTCATTGCTTTTTTAAGGTCTGAAGTTGGATAACCATTTTTAGTACGGTCATCTTGCTCAGCCCTTGCTCTTCCTGTAACGACTGGGTTAACAAATTCTAAATGTGATGGGTTATGAGCTAACGATAAACGTGTTGAAAGGTTATCATGTTTATATTCTTTAACCGCTCCAAAATGATATTTAACGTCACCTGTCCAACCATAATAAATACCTTGTGATCCGTGTGAAGGTATTAATGTTTTATCCGATCCATAGTGGAATTCAGAAAATATCATGTCCAATGGCTTTCCTAATATATGAGCTAACACACTCAATCTTCCACGGTGAGCCATTCCCATCATAACATGTTCGACTTGTTGACCGTTTGCTAACTCTACGACTTTATCTAAAAGAGGAATCATTGATTCTAATCCTTCAATAGAAAATCTTTTTTGACCAACAAATGTTTTTTGTAAAAAGTGTTCAAATCCTTCTACTTCAACAAGTCTGTTTAATAAATCAGTTTGTTTAGTTTCTGATAGATCAGCTTTGTAATCACCAGATTCAATTTGTTCTGAGAGCCAAGTACGTTCTTCATCACTATTCACATGATCATATTCAAAGGATATTTTTCCTGTATAGCGTTTTCTTAGTATTTTTATTACATCAGCACCAGTTTCTGCATCTGCAGGCGCTTTATCCCATAACCATTTTGCAGGTATTTGAGAAAGATCTTCATCAGTAATATTATACGTATTTGGATTTAATAAGTTAGTTTTCTCATCCCAACCTCCAACAGCGTATATATCTGCTTCTAGATGCCCGTAACGCCTAATAGCCTCAGCATATTTAATGGCTGAGGTAAGTGTTTGAGCTTGTTCTAGCGAAAGTCCGCCATTTTCAATTGCTGTTTCACCTGTCGATTGTTCTAATTTTCTTGGTGCACCATGTTTATTAAAAAGATCTACCAATGAAGCGTCTACTTCTTCTGGATTTTCTTTAAATATTTCATATTGTTCCTCAACATAGCCCATATTTGGACCAAAGAAACTATTCCAAAATTTACTACTTTCTGTTGAATGTTTCACCGTCTTAATACCCCCATTTAGATATTGACCTTATACAATTCTTACACTTACAATCCATTATAGGACTGTCTGCTTAGATGAGCAACTAATAAGTACTATATCTCTAAAAGACGCGTTTTAAACAATCAAATATCATTTTTAATATTTTTTATTTAATTTTCGTTATTATTGGTGAATTATGAAATCTTATTGTATTATATAATTAAGCTTATCTTTAATTATGAGGAGGAGACTTTTTATGAATATTACATTAATTATAGCTGTGAGCGTTGTTTTCATTATCTCATGTTTAACATCTGCTTATGAAGCAAAGCCTGGAGTACCAAAACATAATCAATAACACAAAGATGCCATATGATTGAAGGATTTAACCCTTCAATCATATGGCTTTTTATATTAGCTGATTAAATCACTCATTTTTAAATGATAAACCTGTCAGCATCTCAGCACGCGCATCTTCGTCTTGCTCTTTTTCGAGCGCTTTTTCAATTGCGACATAGGACTTTTCTGTACCTATTTTCCCCAATGCCCAAGCTGCAGTACCTCTAATTGCGGGCCTTACATCTCTTTCTAAAACCTCAATCAAATCAGTAATAGCAGTCTTGTCTTTAAAATGAGCGAGGCCAATAATGGCATTTCTTTGGAGTGGATTTTTTCCACGCCAAAACCCTGCTACATGACCAAACTGGCTTCTAAACTCCCGATTTGAAGCATTTAGCATAGGCTTTAATTTAGGTTTTGCCACTTCAGGTTCTGGCTCAAATTCTGGATGATTATGAAAATCAACCCCTTTATTATATGGACAAACCGCTTGACATGTATCACACCCATAAACTCGTGTACCTAACACATTTTTAAATTCATCTTTTAAAAAGTGTTTTGTTTGTGTTTGAAAAGCTAAACATTGCTGTGCATTTAACTTACCGCCTTCCACAATTGCTCCAGTTGGACAGACATCGATGCACTTCCGACAACTTCCACAGTCAAGCGCAAGCGGCTCGTCTGGTTTAAACGGGATACTTATGAGTATTTCTCCTAAATATACAAATGAACCAAATTCTTCAGTTATAAGTAAAGTATTCTTCCCAGTAAAGCCAACTCCAGCACGCTCTGCGACAGCGCCATCAACAAGCTCACCTGTATCTACCATTATTTCATATCTCACATCTGGTTCTTTTGCTTTTATAAAAGTCATTAGCGCTTCTAATTTTCTTTTTAACACATGATGGTAATCTTCACCCCATGAAGCACGACAAAAAATCCCTCTCCGATCTTCTTTTGTACTCTTAGGGGGGTCTTCTATACGCGAGGGATAAGCGAGAGCAATTGATATAATTGACTTTGCCTCTTTTAACAACTTTTTAGGTTCAGTGCGTTCTGTATGTGTTCCTTTTTCGAAGCCTGAAGCATAGTTAAGCTTTTCTTGATTCCTTAAATGTTCTTTAAGTTCTACAAAAGGGTCAGCAGACGTAAAACCAATTTTATCAATACCTAAACGCTTACTCTCTTCAATAACTTCTTGCTTTAAAATTTTAGTGTTCATATCTGTCCTCCTCGCTTAATTTATTAATTTTTTTAAACATATTCATCATTTACTTTTTTATACTTTAATTGTAAACTTAAGACTGATATTAAGGAGGTTTAACTCATGTCAGTCCATACGATTATTATGACACAAGGGAACTTTTTGCATCGTGATAGTTTAAATTTTCCTTTTGAAGAACGTGGCTTACAATTTGGTGATGGCGTCTACGAAGTGATTCGAATTTATCAAGGAGAGTATTATTTGCTTACAGACCATGTTAACAGATTATATCACTCCTTAGCAGCTATTGATTTATCAATTAACCAATCAAAAAAAGAATTAATCGCTCTACTTAATGACTTACTTATAAAAAATAAAATTACAAATGATGCTCATGTTTATCTTCAAGTAACAAGAGGATCAGTTGCTCGAAATCCTGTTTACCCTGAAGTAAATCTACCTAATATCTTTGCTTACGTGAAAAACACTCCCCGACCAATTAATCAATTAAATAACGGGGTCACGGCTATTACTTATCCAGATGAACGCTGGAATAATTGTTATATTAAAAGTTTGAATTTACTACCAAACATTCTAGCAAAACAAAAAGCTAAAGAACATGATGCATATGAAGCCATTCTTCATAAAGATGGGGATGTTACAGATTGCAGTTTTTCTAATATTTTTCTCATTAAAGATAACATGGTTTTCACTCATCCTGCTAATGAATCGATTTTACATGGATGTATAAGAAATAAGGTGAAAAACTTCTCTAAAAACTTAGAAATTCCTTTTCATGAAACAGTCTTCACACTGACAGATATTAAAAGTGCTGATGAACTGTTTTTAACAAGTAGTATAAATGAAATTCTTCCTATAATCGAAGTTGATAATAATTTAATAAGCTCTGGTAAACCTGGAGAGTTAACAAAAAAATTACAGATTGCATATCAAATTGATGCCAAAATTTATAAATAAGAGAGATGAAGCTATGTTTAAAAATAAAAAGGCAATCATATTTTTTGCAGTATTCATTGTTTTATTTAGATTCTTTTATAAACAAAACTCTGAGCTTACTACCTCAACATATGATGTGAACGATCCACAGATTCCTAAAAGTTTTACTAATTACAAAATTATTTCCATTTCTGATTTACATAATAAGTCATTTGGAAAACATAATATTAAGTTATTAAATAAAATAAAAAGGTTAGCTCCTAATATTATCGTTGTTACTGGTGACTTAATCAATGCCTATCATCCAGATAAAACGATTGCTTTAGACTTTATTAAAGAAGCAAGTAAAATTGCACCAATTTACTTTATAAATGGCAACCATGAAGCAAGAATGAAAAATTATGAAGTTTTTGAAACGGAATTAAGGAACTCAAACGCAGTAATTTTAAATAACAAGAGTATCAAAATTAAACATATATCAGATTATATTAATTTACTCGGCCTTGCTGACCCAGCACAGTATTATACTGATAATACAAATTTAGTTTTAGCATCTCAACTCGATTACTTACTTAACCCAATTAATCCTGTTAAATTTACACTTTTACTTTCTCATCGTCCAGAATTCATGCCAATCTATGCTGATAGACCGATTAACCTTGTCTTATCTGGTCACGCTCATGGCGGACAATTCAGAGTACCTTTTTTAGGCGGGCTTTTTGCACCTAACCAAGGCTACTTCCCAAAATACTCTGCTGGGAAATATACTGAATCAGAAACGACAATGATTGTTAGTAGAGGACTAGGACCAAGCTCGTTTCCTACCCGTTTAAATAATAAACCTGATCTCGTCCAAGTTATTTTGCATCCTGAACAAAACTAAAACGAACCTAGCTACTTAAGCAAGGTTCGTTTTAGTTTTCAATATACCGTTCGATATATTCATTCAATTTGTTTTGATATGCTTTCTTTTCAAGTATGTAAGATTCTCCATGACCTGCTCCTTCAATCGTTAGAACTTCATAATCACTTGCCGTTTGGTCACTTAATTTTAATGCCATATGTGTCGGAACAAACGTATCTTCAACTCCATGTATATATAGAATTGGCAAAGTAGCTTTTTTTACTTGTTTTATTGTTGAAGCTTCAGTTAGTGAGTAATCTGCTCTTAATTTTGTTACCAGACTTAATGTTGGTAAAATTGGTTTATCCGGCAAGTTATACATCCGCTTCATTTGATAAGCAAACATATCATAGACCGATGTATAGGGACTATCTGCTACGATAAATTTAACCTGTTCAGGAAGTTCTTCTCCACTCGCCATAAGGAGAGCTGAAGCTCCCATAGATAAACCATGTAAAACTATTTCAACATCTTTGCCTTCTTTTTCAATTAATAAATTTAGCCATTCTATAATGTCTAACCGGTCAGGCCAACCAAACCCATAATAATCGCCTTCACTTTCACCATGGCCTCGAAAATCAGGAGTGAATAGATTGAAGCCTAGCTCTTCATAATAATATTGACCAAAAAACCCCATATCTTTCGCTTCCCCTAGATAGCCGTGAGCAAAAACAACTAATTTTTTCGACTTTTCTTTAGCAGGTAAGTAATAACCTTTTAGATTCAAGTCATCAAACGAGGTCATTTGGATTTCTTCAAACCTTTGTCCTTTTGTCCACATTACCCAATCGCCATTTATGAACTCGCCTAAAATTTCTGGCTCTACCTCTAAATCAGTATTATTTTGTAAAAAGTCTTTTGGTCCTCTTTTAATAACTAAGTTATAAAAAAACACACCTACTAAACTATTTATAGTTAATAGTACAATTACTATACCTATTAACCACTTTATAATCCGTTTCTTTTTCATCTATCCACCTCAGAGTTGAGCTCTTATAATTCATAAGTAAAGAATTGATTACTCTTCATTTATTTTTTGATTTCTATTTTCCAATTAACGCCTGTTTCAATATTATATGCTTGTGCGAAGGAGCCTTGATTGATTGCTATTCCTATTGAATCAACGGAGTTAACAAATAGCAATGGTTCGCCTAAATGGCTATCCGCAAAAGAACGTCCATAACTCATTGTATTTTTATATATTTGACGGTCATTTTTT